>CADAEZ010000007.1 GCA_902787145.1 uncultured Ruminococcus sp. | reverse complement strand
GGACACTCGGGCGCTATGACGATGACCGAAAGAGTGTACACACATTTAGACGTTGAGGTGCTAATCAATGCAATCAATAAGATTTAAGCAGCAACGTGACGTTGCATCCAATTCGAGAAGAAAGATAGATGTAACGGAAACGTCTTTAGCCCGACCGAAACATAGCGGTTTTGGGCAAAGTAAAAAGAGATGTCTTTCTGAACTTAGAAAAACATCTCTTTTGATTGCTTGTTTAGGTTGAGAACTGTTGTTACTTATGTGTTACTTGCTTGTTGCTTATCTAACACTTTTAAGCACATCTCAAACCGTCTAAATACTCCAAAAGCCCTGTAAACAGTAGCCTTGAAGCGTGCTGAGAAGCACAAAGATTATCTCTTTGAGAACTGAGGCGCGCGACGGGCTCCTTTGAGACCGTACTTCTTTCTTTCCTTCATACGTGGGTCACGAGTGAGGAAGCCGGCCTTTTTGAGTGCCGGACGGAGTGCCTCGCTGTCGTACTGGAGCAATGCGCGTGAGATACCGTGACGGATTGCGCCGGCCTGGCCGGTAACTCCGCCGCCGTTTACGCGGCATACTACGTCGAACTTCTCCTGTGTGTCTGTAAGAGCGAGAGGCTGACGAACGATGAGCTTGAGTGTCTCAAGGCCAAAGTAATCGTCGATGTCTCTGTCGTTGATTGTTACCTTACCTGTACCCTGGTAAAGTCTTACACGAGCTACGGAAGACTTTCTTCTTCCTGTGCCGTAAAAATAAGGTGTCTTATCATACATAGTAAATTGCCTCCTTCTTATGCTTCTACAGCCTCAGGCTTCTGAGCCTGGTGGTTGTGTTCGGCGCCCTCGAAGAGACGGAGTCTCAGAAAAGCGCTTCTGCCGATAGTATTTGACGGAAGCATACCCTTAACGGCGAGCTCCATAGCCTTTGTCGGGCGGGTTGCCATAAGAGTGTCGTAACGTGTTTCCTTAAGATGACCGATATAGCCGGTGTGACGCTGCCACTTCTTCTGAGTGAGCTTGTTGCCTGTGAGCACCGCGTCCTTGCAGTTGATGATAATTACGTGGTCGCCGCAATCTACGTGTGGTGTAAAGATTGGCTTATGCTTACCCCTGAGCAGTACGGCTGCCTCAGCGGCTACGCGTCCGAGCGGCTTGCCCGCTGCGTCGATAATAAACCATTTGCGGTCGATTTCGCCTTTTTTTGCCATAAATGTTGACATAGCGCATCCTCCTTGAACTTTTCTTAATGCTCGATTATTATAACAACCCCAAAAGCTTTTGTCAACACTTTTTCGGATATTTTTTAATTTAGAAATCACGTACTCATAAATTCGGCTTAAATCTCTTTTATACTCGTTTTTGCTAAATTACAATTTTACCGAATAAACACCATTGATTCAGCGGCGCAAAACCCGGCCGCTTGCTTTTTAAATAAAAAACTTCCTGATAATATAGACTTTTTGTGCATAAGGTGGTATAATGGTTTTGACTATTAAGTAAATATCAAAGGGGGACAATCTTATGTCAACAGAATACACTGTCGGAATTGATTTAGGCGGCACAAATATCGTCGCCGGCGTAGTTAAGCGCAACTCCAGAAACCAAAAATACGAGATTATCGCCAAGGCCGAATGCAAGACCGCGATTCCTCGTCCGGAGGCGGATGTATGCGACTCGATGGCCGACATAGTTAAGAAAGCCATTAAGAAGGCCAAGCTGACTATGGACGATATCGCTTATGTTGGAATCGGAGTTCCCGGCGCGGTCAATCCCGAAACCAGAATCGTAGAGACCTCTCCCAACCTTTTCTTTACAAACTGGGAAGTCAGCAAGATGATGGAGGAAAGACTCAATAAATATGTCAAGATCGAGAATGACGCCAACGCCGCGGCTCTCGGCGAATTCCTGGCAGGCTCCGCGCGGGGCTGCAAGAACGCAGTAGCAATCACACTCGGCACGGGTGTAGGCGGCGGAATCATTATCGACGGCAAAATTTACAGCGGCTCGAACTTTGCCGGAGCGGAGCTCGGACATATGGTTATCGTTAAGGACGGCAAGGAATGCGGCTGCGGCCGTAAGGGCTGCTGGGAGGCGTACGCCTCGGCCACCGCGCTGATCAACCAGACCAAGGAGGCTATACGCAACGAGAAGGCCGACTTCTCCTATATGCTTGACGCGGTTGAGGGCGACCTTGACAACGTAACCGGCAAAACCGCCTTTGACGCAATGAAGGACGGCGACGCCACGGGCAAGGAGGTTGTGGACAACTACATCGGCTATCTGGCGTGCGGTATTGTAAACGTAATCAACATCTTCCAGCCCGACATCCTCTGTGTAGGAGGCGGAGTAAGCCGTCAGGGCGAGACTCTGCTTGCTCCGGTAAGAGAAATCGTCGCCAAGGAGAGAATCACAAAGCATAACGACAAGCAGACCAAAATCGTGTCCGCTATACTTGGCAACGACGCAGGAATTATCGGCGCGGCGTGCCTGTGATTAATTGAGAATTGATAATTGAGAATTGAGAATGAATGACGGGCAGATAGGTTCATCGAAAAATGAACTTATCTGCCCGAAAAAATTTGTATATCGCTTCGCGATAGCGAAATATTAATATGGTCGGGAGACAAAGACTTCTCATATAGAAATCTGTCTGCCCGACCAAAATTCTCAATTCTCAATTCTCAATTCTCAATTATCAATTCATATTCGCTATGCTTTTTTGGATAGCTGTTGCGTCGCTTATGTTTATTTTACCGTCCTTGTTAACGTCGGAGACCCCTTTGTTTTGGGAATTAAGCGTTACTATATCCGCAAGGAACTTTTGCAGCAGCGTCGCGTCCTTGATATTCACCGAAAGGTCGAGGTTTATGTCGCCGTTCGGGAGGTCGACGCCATAGTAATCCGCCATCCACATACGGCGTTTCTCGCACCAGTCACGCAGGAAATCAAGGTTTTCGTCGTAGGTAGCGTAGGGGCGCATCATAACCGTTATGTAGAACCTTCCCGGATTCAGTCCGGTGTTCTTATAGTTACGATGGATTACGTTTTGATAGTCCGCAAGGAAGGTGTCTATCACTCCGCCCTCGCGCGTAATATCGGCGAAAAGCTCAAAGTTTTCGCTCATACAGCCGCGAGCCAGCTCGTTAAACCAGCTAAGCTTTGTAAGAAAAGCGAAGATGTTCTTTTTCAGCGCGTAGATGCCGGTGGGTTTGTTAGCCTGGGAGCCGAGGTAGGAATTCTCCTTGTTGGTATTGCCGAAGGCGAGGTCGTAGTCCCACGGAGGACCCGCGTAGAGCTTGCCGTCCTTGTAGAAGAAGTAGACGGAGCTGTAGTTAAGGTCGAGAGTCTTTACAAAGTCGTTAAAGATATAAAACTTTACGAATGAATCCAGATCCAGAACGCTTTCGATTTGTTCTTTATCACCGGTTTTAAGGATGTCAAATATCCCCTGCATTGTGTCGCCGATATACCCGACCTGTTCGTCATCAGGCTCCTCGGGCTCGCTTATGGCGAAGCGGATGTTTTCTTTTTTGATATATTTTACGTCGGACTCGTCTCTTTGGGCTTCGAGCTCGAGCATAAAGTCTTTTTTGCCGTTGTTGCTCTCGATATCAATCTCGACGCGGCCTGTACCCTCCTGAACCGGCTCGGAAAGAAGATAACAGCCCTTGAACACATCGTCTACCCACAGCTCGACAATCTTGTAATCCGCGGTGTAGGGCAGTCCCAGCTTATGCGCCAGGTCGAAAGCGATATAGTTGCGCATTAGGGTAGGGTCGTAGGTGTTGGCGAGGAGAACCCATTTTTTGCCCTTACCAATCGAAAGAACTTCTTTTTTCTTGGCAAATTTGAAGGTGAACGCCTTTTTGGGAATACCGGGCAGGGCGGTACTGTTGCCCCTGACCTTGAAGCTGACGGCGTCCGACAGGACTGAGCCGTCGGTGTCGGTAATCGAAATATCGGCGTCGACATAGCCGTCCTCTTTTTGCAGGGAATTGCCGTTGCCGGCGGCGGTAGTTACACGGATCGCCGGAACCTCGGGAGTTTCCTCTGCGGATACCGCTGCCGGGATGGAGGAGAACACAATTATACATATTAATAATATGGATAGAGTTTTTTTCATTTTACCAGACCTTTTATCTGCTTTATTTTTTCTCCAGTCCGTAATACTGCGCTATCGCGTCGGCGTCGGCTACTCCGAACTTCTTCAGGTTATCGTCGTTTTTAAGGATTTTATTGTCGTGAATATTGTCCATAAAGGCGTGCTCGATAATCACGCTGGGACGTCCGACGTCGATGTTGTTGCTGATAAGATAGTAGAAATCCTTTACGGTACCGTCCTCGTATGTACCCTTTGAGGGTTTGGAACGGGTGAGGACTCCCCTGGACTTCATATCGAGCGAGGAGGTGATTTTGCCGAGGATTATTTCGCCGAGCTTTTTGCTGTCGGTATAAAAATCCGGGTGCTTGGAGACATATACCTCAGTGCCGCCCGCCGAGGCTCCGAGCTTGCCGGAAGTGGCGTTACAGTGGAGGCTGACGAAGAGTCCGGCGCGCATTTTGTCGGCAAATTTTGTACGCGCGGTTATGCAGTCGCCGTATTTTGTCTCGGCATCGGGACAGCGGCCGTCGGTACGTGTCATATAGACCTTTATGCCCTTATACTCTGTCAATCGGTTGTAGCACGCCTTGGCTATTTTGAGATTTAAGTCCTGCTCGTTAAATCCAAGGTCTGGATGGTTGCGGGTATGGACGTCGGTATCGTGACCCGCGTCGATTACCACGATCGGGGCGTTATCCGCCACCGAGTCAAAATTCGCCTCGGTAAAAGACTGTGTATCGGAGCTTTTATTATCCGAGGTTTTTTCCGTAGCCGGCTGAGTTTCCTGCTCAACCGAAACAAGGTCGTAGGTTTTTATCTTGGTTTTCTTTATCTTGACCCACTTATCCTCTACTATATAGCCCTTGGAGAAGTCAGGGGTTTTGCCCTTGATTTTCAGCTCAAACAGCTTGGAGTCCCTGTACATATAGAGGTGGGAGTCGGATGACTTCGCGTCGGACAGACTGCCGGAGCCCTTGACGATAAAGTAAACGTTCTCGGAGTTTACGCCTCTTTCGCAGCCGGTTTGAAGCGGCTTTTCGCTGATAAACTTTTTGGCGCCGGTCTTAAAATTCCACAGGTAAAGACCTTTTCTTGACAGGCTTTTGTCGCCGCAATAGACGAGGGCGTGGCGCTTGGTGTCGAGAACCGTATGAAGGATTGTTTTGTCGGGGAACTGAACCGAACGCTCGGTGAGGTTTGAGCTGACGGTGTAGATATAATGGTCATAGTTCCACGTCGGCTGTGAGCTGTCCCTTACGTCATAAGTCCAGAAGTTCGCCGAGGAGTCGCTGCTTGAGTAACTCTCGCACAGCGCGGAATCGAGGATTTTGTCGTCCTTGGCGCCGGCTTTTCGCAGGTCGAGCGAATAGAGCGGAACGTTGACCTCGCCGTCAAAATAGGTGTTGTAGTAGACCTTGCCGGACTTTATAAACGCGCCGAGGGTGTTCTCGCGCAGCAGGATAAGCTTGCTTCTGTCGAGCGGATAGGAATAGATATTATCGCCGTCAGAGTCGGTATCCTTGTGCCCGGTAAGGTAGATGCTGCCGTTAAAGAATCCGAGCAGGCGCAGGTCGCAGTTGTTCAGCGAGGCAATCTCGGTTTGATTGCCGGTGTCGGTATTTACGCAGAAAAGCGTAGTGGTTTTGCCGATTTTTGAGCCTGAGTTTTCGCCCTCGACAACGGTATAAATCACGTATTTTTCGTTCGCGAGAGCGGATTTTATTTTACGCGCCTTTACAAGCGGCTGTGACTTTGAGTCCAGGGTTTTCTGGATATAAATACCTTTTTTGGTGATAAAAATGTATTTGTCCTCGTAGCACACCTTGTTGAATACCGAGTACTCGTCGCCGAAATCCTCAAGCTTTACCGCAATTTTCGGGAAGGTCTCGGAGGCGCTGCTGCTACTATCCTGCTGACGGCAAGCCGGCAGCAGGACTATGAGAAACAGAATACAAAGTGATAATAGCTTAGTCTTCATAATAATCACTTATACTTTTTAAGGAGAGCTATGTTATGCTGCTCTGTGCTGTTAAAATCGCTTTGGGAGAAGCTTGGGTTGGGATAGTACCAAGACATACTCTCATAATACGCCCTGATGCTTTTGTTCTGGAAGCAATAGCCGTTGCGGGCATAGATTTCGTTGATCGCCTGTTGAATCTGTGACGAGCTGAGGCCTGCTACCTCGGAGGGTGACAGGGTTCTGTAGGACGAATCATAGAACACGAAGTCGCTCGCGTAGCGGTCGCCTATCTCGCGCTGGTTATACGGAGTGTAGTAGACAACTGTAGTGTTTTTTCCGGATGAGGACTTTTTCTTCTTGCCCTTTACGGAAATTGTACAGGAAGCGGACTTGCCGTTCGGCGCGGTACAGGTTATGCTGACTACGCCTTTCTTTACGCCTGTTACATAGCCGGAGCTGTCTACAACCGCCACGGCAGGGTTGGATGAAGTCCAGCTAAGCTGGGCGCCCTGTGCCTCGGCAGGAGCAACCTTTGCCTCAAGCTGGACGCTCTTGCCGGATTTTATCTCGGAGGGGCCGGAGGTGATTGTTACCGAGGTGACCTCGACGTCCTCCACCTTTACGTTACAGGTAGCCTTTACGCCGTTGTCCGCCATAGCGGTAATGACGGTTGAGCCGCTGCCTACGGCGGTGATTGTGCCGTCGCTGACCCTTGCGATTTTTTCGTTGCCTGACGACCAGACGATTCCCTTTGTGGGAGCGTCCTTGGGCATAACAATTACGTTGAGCGACGAGGTGTCGCCCACGGCCAGGGTTACGTCGTTATTGCTGAGAGTAATCTGTTCAATCTCCTTTGGCGCGCAGGCGCAGAAGATGACCGCAATAAACACCGCGATAAAAGACAAGCTCAGTTTTTTCATAAATACCACCTCATATACAAAAATTCGATTATATAATAACATATTTTCGTATATTATTCAATAGTTTCTGTGATAATTTAAAATGCCGGGAGACAGACGCATTGCGAAAGCGTCTGTCTGCCCGACACATCATCAGTCAAAATTTATATCATACCAAAGCAGGAAGGCGTAGATTGCGTAGATTCGGTTCCACAGGAGGTTTTCGCCGCCGAGGTAGCTTGTCCACATATCCTTTATATCCTGCTGATTGAAGAATTTTTTCGAGGTCTCGCCGAGGAGCTTGTCCTCTATCTGTTTGTTAAATCGCTCGTCGCGCAGCCACTCGCGTACCGGTACGGGGAAGCCGACTTTCTTTCGGAAAGCGACCTCTTCGGGAAGCTTGCTGCCGGCGGCCTTGCGGAATACATACTTGTTACAGTCATTCATAAACTTGTATTCCTGGGGGATTCTACGGGCGACGTTGAACAGTCTGAGGTCGCTGAACGGAGTGTGCAGCTCTATGCCGCAGGCGGTGCTGGTGCGGTCGGTGTTGAGATAGATATCGCCCTCAAGCCAGAGGCTGACGTCAATAGTAAGCTTTTTGTCGAGCTCATCCTTGCCCTGAACCTCCGCCCACAGCTTCTCGACCGGAGCCTCGAAGCTGAGGTTTTCGTCAAAGTCGAGCATAAGGGACTTTACGATATCCCTGTTCATAATATGTGAGCAGGTCAGGTATGTCCACTCCTTGGGAATCTCGCGCTTGTGGGCGTTGTAGCCGCCGAAAAACTCGTCGATTCCCTCGCCGGAATAAACTATCTTCGCGTGTTCTCTTACCGCCTTACAGCCGATCGAAAATGCTACGGCCGAAGCGTCGCCGAGAGGCTGACCCATTTTTTCTATAACAGTCGGAATACGCTCAAAGTACTCCTGTGGAGTAATCATCTTTACATTGAAGCCCTTGCCGAGGATTTCGGCTGTATGACGCGCCAGCTCAGACTCGTCGAAGCCCTCCTCGCTGTAGCCTACGGTATTAGCCGCGACAGCGTCGCCGGCCGCGAGCAAGTATGACGAATCAACTCCGCCGGACAGGAAGGATTCCTTGTAGGGACATTCTTTGTCGTCGCTTTCCTCGCCGAGGATTTCGCCGACAACCTGTTCGATTTCTGCCGCGAACTCGTCGACCGACTTGGTTCTGTCGGGTTCAAAGTCGGGTTTCCAATAGCGGTGAACGGTATAATCGCTGCCGTCCCACTCAGCATAGTGACCGGGCATCAGCTTGTAAATACCCTCGTAGAAGGTCTCGTCGCCGATAGGATAGCCGTAGAACAGGTACTGCTGGAGCATACGCTTGTTGAGCTTTTTTTCAAATTTGGGGTTGGCGGCGATTTTGTTTATATCGCCGTCGCATACAAACTCGCCGTCGATTACGGAATAAAACATCTGCTTCTGGCCGACTTGGTCACGAACGCAGTAGAGCTTGTTTTTGTCCTCGTCATATATCGCAAAAGCGAAAAAGCCGTACATATGGCTCATCATATCCAGCTTCCACTTTGAATACGCCTGTGTGAGGATAGCCTCTTCCCTGTCCGCCCTGCCGAGCCCGGAATCAATCCCCAGGTCGTCGCAGAGCTTTTTATAGTTGCGGATATAACCGCTGAAATATTTTACAGTTGCCATAATAACCCCTCCGTGTCGAATAATGTAGAAATTATAGCATTTTTGGCGTGAAACGTCAACGTTTCACGCCAAAATTCGGAATGTAAATAGTTTAGGATTAAAAAGCTTTTAACTTAATGCTTATAACTTGAGGGTGTCGCAAAACCTATTTTTACAGATGAACATTTGATAGAGCGTTGTAGGGACAGCCCTCCGTGGCTGTCCGCTCGTTTATGTCATAGCTCCTTGAAGTCGAGCGCAGAGAAGACCTATATTATCAAAGTTCTGCTCCTTTCTACAAAGAGCAGTAGAGGATAGGAGCGGGATGGCAGAGACGCCATCCCCTACAAATGTAACATAAACCAAACTACTTTTCGACAAACAGAAAGCGTGCCGAAGCACGCTTTTTCTTAAACAATATGTCCTTTTGCCTTGATTACAGCGATAACCTGGTCAACATACTTTTCGCAGGTTTCGTCGGAGTCGGCCTCTACCATTACTCGGATTACGGGCTCTGTGCCTGACTCTCTGAGCAGGATTCTGCCGTTTTCACCGAGAGCCTCGGATACCTTGGCTACCTCGGCCTGTACGTCGGGATCGTTCTTGGCGTCGGGCTTTGACTTTACCTTTACGTTCTTGAGAACCTGCGGGTACATTACCATCGGAGCCGCGAGCTCGCTCATCGGCTTCTCCTTGGCGATCATTACCTCCATAAGCTTAAGAGATGTGAGGATGCCGTCGCCTGTTGTGGCGTATTTGGAGAAGATGATGTGGCCTGACTCCTCGCCGCCGATACGGTTGCCGGTGTTGACCATATTCTCGTAAACGTACTTGTCGCCTACGCTGGTCTTGTCGTACTCGATGCCTTCCTTGTCGAGCGCCTTAAAGAGACCGAAGTTACTCATAATTGTGGCAACAACCTTGTTGTTGATGAGCTTGCCTCTCTCCTTCATATAGCGGCCGTAGATGTAGATGATGTGGTCGCCTGTAACGACGTTACCCTTTTCGTCTACAGCGAGGCAGCGGTCGGCGTCGCCGTCATACGCGAAGCCGATGTCGAGGCCGTTGTCTACTACAAACTTTTGCAGGTGCTCGATATGAGTAGAGCCGCAGTCGGTGTTGATGTTAAAGCCGTCGGGGGAGTCGTTCATAACATATGTCTTGGCTCCGAGAGCGTCGTATACGCCCTTGGCGATCTGCCATGAAGCGCCGTTGGCTACGTCGAGGCCTACCTTAATATCCTTGAAGCTGTACTTGCTCATAGAGATTAGGTAGCCGATGTAGCGGTTACGTCCGGCTACATAGTCGACTGTACGGCCGATGTTTTCTCTCTCGGCGATTGGAATTTCGATTTTGTCGTCGATGTATTCCTCAATCTTCAGGAGGGTTTCCTCCTCCATCTTCTCGCCCTTGCCGTTAAGAACCTTGATTCCGTTGTCATAGAAGGGGTTGTGAGAAGCCGAAATCATAATTCCGCAGTCAAAATCGTCGATACGAGTGATATAAGCTACGGAAGGTGTTGTTGTAACGTGCATAATATAGGCGTCGGCGCCGCTGGCCATAAGGCCTGTGCACAGCGCGTACTCGAACATATACGAGGAGCGTCGTGTGTCCTTGCCGATAACAACCTTTGCCTTTTTGCCCATATTCGCGCCGTAATACCAACCGAGGAATCGGCCGATTTTTACGGCGTGTTCAAAGGTGAGCACCTTGTTGGCCTCGCCTCTGAATCCGTCTGTACCAAAATATTTACCCATAGATTATTTCCTTTCCACAACTTCGCCGTTGTTCTTAAAGATGCAGTCCTCAGGGATAACTCCGCGTACGCAGGAGGTCGGATACACGCTTACGCGTCTGCCGAGAACCGTACCGGGGTTGCATACGGCGTTACAGCCGACTTCTACATAGTCGCCCAGCATCGCGCCGAATTTTTTGATTCCTGTTTCGATCTTTTCCGCGCCGTTCCTGACAACAACAAGCTGCTTGTCGGATTTTACGTTTGAGGTGATCGAGCCGGCTCCCATATGAGAGAAATAGCCGAGGATCGAGTCGCCGACATAGTTGTAGTGAGGGGTTTGAACGTGGTCGAAAAGGATTACGTTCTTAAGCTCAACCGAGTTGCCGACTACACAGTCAGCGCCTACGAGAGCCGAGCCGCGGATAAAAGCTCCGTGTCTGACCTCGGTGTTGGGGCCGATGATACATGGTGAGCCGAGATAAGCCGACTCAAATACTTTAGCTGTTTTGTGAACCCATACGCCCTCTGCTCTCTGCTCGTAATCGTCGCCGAGAGTTTTGCCGACTTCGAGAATCATATCCTTGATTCCCTTAAGCGCCTCCCACGGATAGGTAAACTGAGAGAGGTAGTCCTTAGCGAGGGTATGGTCGAGATCATATAAATCTTTAATTGTATACATTAAAGTCTCTCCTTCTTTTCGATATCGAGGAAGTATTTGTAAGCGCCTACGGTAAGCTCGTCGCAGGCAGCCTCGTCACAGGCAATTATCGCGCCGTTGTGCATCTGGAGAGCCGAGCAGGTCCACTTGTGGCTTACCGAGCCTTCTACTGTCTCGGCGAGAGCCTTGGCCTTGTTGTGACCGTTGATGAGGATAAGAACCTCCTTGGAGTCTGTAACAGTGCCTACGCCTACCGAGAGAGCCTGAGCCGGAACAGCCTCAGGGTCGTTGCCGAAGAAACGTGAGTTTACGATTCTTGTGTCTGTAGTAAGGTCGCGCAGACCTGTGCGTGAAGCGAGGCTGGTGAACGGCTCGTTGAACGCGATATGGCCGTCAACGCCGATTCCGCCCATAAAGAGGTCGATGCCGCCGTAGGACGCGATTTTCTCCTCATATCTTGCGCACTCGCCCTCAGGATCGTCGGTCATACCGTTGAGGATGTTGATGTTCTCTTTCTTCATATCAACAAGGTGGTTGAAGAAGTTGTCGTGCATAAAGTACCAGTAGCTCTGGTCATGCTCGTGAGGGAGTCCGAGGTACTCGTCCATATTGAATGTTACCACATTGGCAAAGGAAAGCTCGCCTTTCTGGTTCATTGTATAGAGCTCCTTGTATACGCCGATCGGTGATGAACCTGTGGGGAGTCCGAGTACAAAGGGACGATCCTCCTTGTGGTTCTTGATTTTCTGAGCGATATAGTCAGCCGCCCACTTACACATTTTATCGTAATTGTCCTGAATAACAACTCTCATAATAATTGCCTTACCTTTCTACCCGTATCAAACGGGCAATAAATTTATATTAACATCCATTCTGTTTTATGTTTTCACATAGAATAATAAAGTGTCCGGAGAACCTTTGTTACAGTGTTGATTCTGCTTTTTCTTTCTCCTTAACGACCCGCTTTATAAGGCCGTGACAGCATCCGCCGAGTCTTTCGATAACTGTCATTCCTCGTCAACCTTTCGGTCCTGGCGCTAACAAACTCTTTTGCTCCTTTCACGGAGTTTGTTTTACTGTGCGATCACCTATGCGTAATCATAGAAATTTTAGCATAATATAGAGCAAAAGTCAAGAAAACAAATTGACAAGAAATCGCGCGAAAAATCACAGACTAAAACCGATTTTGCGGCAAGGGAGATTATATAACCAAAACACGGAATAACCGAGCATATCGCCCTGTATAAACTGCAATATAGTCGTCTTTATAATTCAATTTTGGCGTGATATTGAGTATATTTTTAGGTAATCTTGCATAATATTGCAGGAACAAAGATTTATCTTGCAATATTCTATTGACAAACATATGACTATAGTCTATACTGATATCATTATAAATACCGTAACGGAGGGTTACTATGTGTGGTATAGTTGGTTATGTAGGTCCGAGAGACTGTTCGGACGTGCTTGTATCCGCGCTGACTAAGCTTGAATACAGAGGATACGACTCAGCCGGAATCGCTGTTTTTGAGAACGGCAAAATCGAGGTGGCGAAGTCCAAGGGCAGACTGACGGATCTTGTCGCCAAAATGGAAAAAGAGGGCAAACCGTCCGGTCACGCCGGAATCGGTCATACCCGCTGGGCGACGCACGGCGAGCCGTCGGACGTAAACTCCCACCCGCATTCGGGCAGGAGGGTTACTATTGTACACAACGGAATTATCGAGAACTACAAGCAGATCAAAAAATTCCTTATCGACAACGACCGCACAGAGTTTTTGAGCGATACAGACACCGAGATCGTCGCTCAGCTTCTGGATTATTATTATGACGGCAACCCGGTACGCTGTATCAGAAAGGTTCTGCACGAAATCAGAGGCTCGTTCGCGCTTGGAATTGTATTTGCCGACCGTCCGGAGACTGTATACGCAGTAAGGTGCGAGTCGCCGCTGATTGTCGGTCAGGGTATGGGCGAAGCCTTTATCGCCTCGGATGTTCCGGCGATTATAAAATACACAAAAGACTACTACCTGCTTGAATACGGAGAAATCGCCGTGCTTAAAAACGGCTCGGCAAGCTTCTGTAACCTGCACGGCAGGATGATAGAAAAAGAGCTTAAGACTGCCGACTTCGACGAGGACAGCGCCGAGAAGGGCGGATTTGAGCACTTTATGATAAAGGAAATCCACGAGCAGCCCACCGCGGTAAAGACTACGATTACACCGAGGATCGAGGACGGTATGCCAAACCTCAGCGAATGCGGAATCACTCCCGAAACCCTCAAAAGCTTCAAGAACATTTTTATCGTCGCCTGCGGAACAGCTATGCACGCCGGTATGGTCGGCAAATATGTTATCGAAAAGCTTGCGAGAGTATCGGTAACGGTCGACATAGCGTCGGAGTTCCGTTACCGCGATCCGCTGCTTAACGAGGACGACCTGGTTATAATCATCAGCCAGTCGGGCGAGACCGCGGACTCGAAGGCGGTTTTGAACCTTGCCAAGGAAAAAGGAGCAAAGACCCTCGCAGTGGTAAACGTAAAGGGCAGCTCCATAGCCAGAGAATCCGATATGGTAATCTACACCCACGCGGGTCCCGAAATCGCCGTAGCGTCGACAAAGGCATATATGGTACAGCTATCGGTTATGTACCTGCTGGCGTTCGAGATGGCGTACGCAAAGGGCAGGATTGACGAAAAGGAATGCCGCAGACTGACCGCCGAGCTGGTAAAAACTCCGGAGATTATCGAAAGGGCAATCAGCCTCGAATACAACTGTCAGTATATTTCGACAAAGCTTATCACAGCGGACAGCCTGCTGTATATCGGACGCGGACTCGACTACGCGCTGTCGATGGAAGGCTCGCTAAAACTTAAAGAAGTATCATATATCCACTCCGAAAGCTACGCCGCCGGCGAGCTCAAGCACGGTACAATCTCGCTTATCACCGAGGGAATGCCGGTTATCGCCGTAGCGACACAGACCTCGCTGCTCGAAAAAACCGTAAGCAACATCAAGGAGGTTAAGGCGAGGGGCGCGATGACAATCGTAATCTGTGACGAAGCCGCCGAGTTCGACAATGACGCCGCAGACTATACGATCAGGATCCCGAAGATCTCGGAGGTGCTTATGCCGATGATTGCTACGGTTCCGATGCAGCTGCTGGCGTACTACACCTCGGTCAACAAGGGTAACGACGTTGACAAACCGAGGAATCTTGCTAAATCGGTTACGGTGGAATAACCCTTAGCTTCGGCTAAAAAGCTCAATCAATATATACAAAGACAACCACTCCCTTACGCGGTTTGTACAAGGGAGTGGCTTTTTTATTTGAGAAAAGTATTGCTCAAATCACGGCGGACAGCCTTTTCGTTTTTATTCAGCTTATAGTAAAAGATATTGAAATTATACAATTTTATTTAAATAACAGTTGAAATTTTGTATACAGAGTGTTATAATACGAGTGTATAAGCAAAAATATCATTGTAGTTGATACGGAAAGGAGTTTGGCAATGATTGGTATAATTTGCGCGTTAAAAATTGAAGTAAACGGACTTAAGGAGCTTATGGAAAACCCCGAAGTTACTAAAAAAGCCGGGCTGGAGTTTATAAGCGGAAAAATATATGATAAGGATGTTGTTTTGCTCGAATGCGGCTCGGGCAAGGTTAACGCGGCGGTCGGCACACAGATAATGATTGACCTGTTCAATCCCGACGCGCTCATCAACTCCGGTATTGCCGGAAGCCTGTCGAAGCGGCTTACTATCGGCGATATTGTAATCTCGACCGACTGTGTCGAGCACGACATCAACTGCACTGAGCTCGACGAGCCGAGAGGCCAGATAAGATTTACGGACGAAAAGAGAATCGACATTCCGGCTGACAAGGATTTGTGCGATAAGCTCGCCGAATGTTGTCAGAACCTCGGCTCTCACGTTATGAGAGGCCGAATCGCTACCGGCGATGTGTTCGTTGTATACAGGAGCAAGCGCGAGTTTATCGCCTATGAGTTTGACGCGCTGTGCTGTGAGATGGAAGGCGGAGCCGTCGGCCACGTATGCTATATGAACAAGGTTCCGTTCGCTATTCTGCGTTCGATAAGCGACGACTTTAAGTTTAACAAACCCGAAAACTATGAGGAATTCAGTCAGCTCGCGGCCGACAGGTCGATAAAAGCGCTTAAAAAATTCATACAGATGTAGGAAAAGGCTGTCCAAGTGGACAGTCTTTTTTAAATTCGGAATTCGGAATGCGCAATGAGCAATTTATGTCGAGCAGAAAGCATCCAAGATTATTATACTTTTGTGCCCGACATAATTAATATATCGCTTCGCGACAGCAAAAAATATGGTCGGGAAACAACCGCTTCTCACGGTAGTTCCCGACCTTAACTTATCACTTATCACTTGCCACTTATCACTTGCCACTTACTTAATCATCTTTATCATTGTCTCCGCCTTGCTGATTATACGCAGGTCGTTGTCATAAGAGCAGAGCTTGCGCGCCTGCTGGAGGTCTACCCAGATATACTCGGCGATTTCCTCCTCTTGTACCCTGACGCTATCGGTAAACGCCTGAGCAAGGAAGAATACTACCCTCTTGCGGATTTTGCCGAACGGACAGTAGTCGCTGACCTCGCGGAAGCCGTCTTTTATCTCGACTTCGAGCGAAGTCTCCTCCTTTATCTCGCGTATAGCGGTCTGTTCCTCGGTTTCGCCGATTTCGATATGACCCTTAGGAAAGCTCCAGTACCGGCCGTTGTTGTTCTTAACGAGCAGGATCCGGGTAGTGGATTTGCCGTTGTAGAATATTACGGCTCCGCAGGATTTTTCGTACAGACAGCGGATGTCGGTGAGCTTGGTGTTCTTCAGATACGACAGGCTGACGCGGATATCGGGCTCGTAGTATGGAGTGTTTTCGTCGGCTATAATAAGCCTTTCGTCGCCGCCGTCAAAAACAGCCTCGGCGATTACAATCCCCCTGAAATACTCTCTTACAGGCTCGGAGGACAGGACATATGCCTTGCGCGAGCTGTCGCCGCCGATATATCCCGAGTACAAATCACGAGTGAGTTTTCCGAAAATATTAACGCTTATCTTCTCTGCCAGCATATTCCTTTCCCCCTTTCCTTAGATTATTTTATTATTCCCTGCATCGACTTGACCTGCAACGCCGTAGCGGAGCTGAGAGTTCCGTTGGCGAACAGCACCTCGTCGATTTTGTTTTCTTTGCAGAAGGACTTGAGGTTGCCCTTCCAGCTTCTGAAATCTATTGAATAAATGGTTTTGTAGTTGTAGGTGAAGTACGGTACAAGCGCGTTGCCGTAGCTTTCGTGGATGATGGCGATTTTTTTGTTCTTAGCCTTGGGGCTTTCGCTTGTGATTTTCTCTATCGGGTTGTCGCCGTAGAGGAATACCCCGTAGGTGCTGTCGCCGGGCTGGGAGTTTTTGTAGAAACAGGTATCGTAGGTTTCGGTCTCGCCCTCCTCGGTTGTTACCTCGTCGGTTACCTCATACGGGAAGTCCCAGTATGTTACCGCGTCCTCGGCAAGCTCGTACTCGGTTAGCTTGGACAGCGAACCTGTGAAGCCTTCGATCGTATTATCCTCAAGCTGCGCGAGCTTTACGGGAGTCTGCTTTGTTTCCTTGGCAAACGCCTTGTACGCGTAGAACGCTCCGAGACCCGTCCAGTGGTGGTCGGAGTTGAAATAGATGTACTCGTTGCAGTGCTTGGATAGCTCGTTGTAGGCGTTTATATAGCCAACCTCTTCGTCGAGGTTCGAGTATACGTGCTTTATATAGTCGGCCTGGGAGTCGGTCTTCATACCGTCTTCCACGTTTTTATACTCTGACGGAAGTCCCATTTCGATATGATTCGGGAAAACCATTGTGTAGACCTTAATCTTGGAGCCCAGGGTTTTCTTGGCTGAGTTGACCATTTTCGCATAAGTCTTGGCGGCTGTTTCTCCGCCGTAGAAGGGCTCGAACGCCTTTTTGTTCCAGATATACAGCTCGCCGCTTACAACGCCCGGCTCGCTGTCCTCGTCGTAGTCGATTTCGGGTTCTCTGAAGGAAATCTCTTTCTTCTTGGTTTTATCAGTTTCCTTAGCCTCGGTACCCTTTGTAGCGGTGTCGAGCTGGGTTGTGCTCACTTTGGGAGCGCATATGCAGCTGAACACAGACGAGATGAATACTATTATCAGCGCG
The DNA here is from genome assembly GCA_902787145.1 of uncultured Ruminococcus sp. GTDB lineage: Bacteria > Bacillota > Clostridia > Oscillospirales > Acutalibacteraceae > Ruminococcoides. Next base: position 28,963 of record CADAEZ010000007.1, on the reverse strand, counting down.
AAAATCAACAGACCCGCGGTTACTATGATTACTCTGTTTCTGGTTCTGCGGCTGATTCCGGATGAGGACGGACGACGGTTTTGCGGACGCCGCCTGTTGTTCCTGTTGTAGTCGTTATAGCTCAAAGCTATCCCTCCGTTCTACGGAATTAATCGAAATATAGAATATACATTATAATTATACAACAAAAAACAATATATTACAATGTTTTTGCGAAATATTTTTTATCTTGCAACAATAATCGAAATATGGTATTATAAAAAGGTATAGATACTAGGAGATGAAACAAATGGACTATAAGTTTTCTGACAGAACAAATAACCTTAAGCCATCGGCTATAAGGGAGATTTTTAAATACGCGGCAGACCCGACAGTAGTTTCGCTGTCGGCGGGTAATCCTTCGCCGGACGCTTTTCCGGTTAAGGAGCTGGAGGAAATCTCCGCGAGGCTTTTCAGAGAGAATCCCATCGGGCTGTTGCAGTACAGCGTTACCGAGGGATACGCTCCGCTGAGGGAGCACCTCACAAAATATATGAAGGACAAATACGATATCGGCTCAGACGGCGACGACATACTGATTACGACCGGCGCGCAGCAGATTATGGATTTCTCGACAAAGGCGCTCGTTAACGAAGGCGAGGTCATCATCACCGAGGCTCCGAGCTTTATAGGCTCGCTGAACTCGTTCAGAGCATACAACGCAAAGCTGGTCGGAGTAGAAGTCGAGGCCGACGGAATGAATACCGACAAGCTCGACGAAGCGCTCAGAAATAACCCAAACACAAAGTTTATCTACACGATCCCGAACTTTCAGAATCCGTCGGGCGTAACAATGAGCCTCGAAAAGCGCAAAAAGGTATATGAGCTCGCTAAAAAATACGATGTTATGATTCTGGAGGACAACCCATACGGCGACCTCAGGTACAGCGGAGAATTTTTGCCGGCGATCAAGACCTTTGACACGGACGGACGTGTAATTTACGCGGGATCGTTCAGCAAGGTTATCTCGCCCGGAATCCGTGTGGCGTTTACTATCGCTCCCAAACCTGTTATTCAGAAGATGACAGTATGCAAGCAGGGCTCGGATGTTCACACAAATATCTGGTCACAGATGCTGTGCTATGAGTTTATCACAAAATACGATTTTGAGGCTCACCTCGAAAGACTCCGCTCAATCTATCGCGAAAAGGCTAAGTTCTGTATGGACTTGCTCGACAAATACTGCGCTCCCGAAATCACCTACGACAAAATCGACGGCGGACTGTTCATCTGGTGCAGGCTGCCCGACGGCGTGGATATGCCTCAGTTCGTCAGAAGGGCAATTGACAACAAGGTATGCGTAGTGCCGGGCAACGCCTTCCTGACCGACGAAACCGAAAAGACTAACGGATTCAGAATCAACTTCTCTACTCCGACAGACGAACAGCTCGAAAAGGGCATAAAGGCTCTCGGAGATCTTATAAAATCTTACTAAGTGAGGACAGTAATATGGAAAATGAAAAAAGAAAAGTCGCGCTGAGCCTTATCCAGCCCAGCGGTACAATTACACTCGGAAATTACCTCGGAGCGCTCAAAAACTGGGTTGATATGCAGGAGAAATTCGACTGCATCTTCGCTCTTGCAGATTTACACACAATCACCGTACGCCAGGAGCCGGGCAAAATGCGCAAGAATATCCTTGACGCCTACGCCTCCATCCTCGCCTGCGGAATCGACGTGGAAAAATCGCTGTTCTTTATTCAGAGCCACGTCCACACTCACGCCGAGCTTGCGTGGATCCTTAACTGCTATACTCAGTTCGGCGAGCTGTCAAGAATGACTCAGTTCAAGGACAAGAGCCAGAAGCACGCTGACAATATCAACGCCGGACTCTTTACATATCCCGCGCTTATGGCGGCGGACATCCTGCTGTATCAGGCTGATCTCGTACCCGTTGGAGCCGACCAGGTTCAGCATCTTGAGCTTACAAGAGACATCGCCAACAGATTCAACGGTCTTTATCCGAATGTGTTTAAGGTTCCCGAAGCTTATGTACCAAAGACAGGCGCCAGAGTTATGAGTCTGCAGGATCCGACAAGAAAGATGAGCAAGTCCGACGAAAACGTAAACGGCTGCGTACATCTTCTCGACGACGCGGACACAATTATGAGAAAGTTTAAGAGAGCCGTAACAGACAGCGAGGCTGTTGTACGCTATGGCGAGGGCAAGGACGGAATCAACAATCTTATCGACATTTACTCCACAATCACCGGCCTCAGCCGCGAACAGATCGAAAAAGACTTTGACGGCAAGGGATACGGCGACTTCAAGGCTGCTGTCGGCGAATGTGTTGTAGAGCACTTAAAACCAATCAGAGCCGAGTACGAAAAGCTTATCAAAGACAAGGCTTACCTTGAGGAATGCTACAGAAAGGCCGACGACATAGCCCTTAGAATCTCACAGAGAACTCTTACAAAGGCAAAGAAGAAGATAGGATTTATCCTCTGATACAGGAGGCCGGTATGAAACTTAGCGCAAGACTCACCGCTGCCGCCGCGGCTCTTATCATAGCTGTTTCGGCAACAATTGCGTCCTCCGCGGCCGATGCTCCGGAAGAAACGGGCATCAGGCACGACGTCAATATGGACGGCAGCTTCAACATAAAGGACTCCACCGACCTCCAGCTTTTTTTAGCCGGTTATGAGGTTAAGGTCAACCGCTCACAGCTGGACGCGAACTACGACAGCCTGATCAATATCAAGGATTCAACCCGAATGCAAAAGCTCCTGGCAGATCTTGCCGAAGACCCGCAGCCGACCGAAATCGGCAAGGAGGAAGAGGATATCGGTGATTGGTTCTAGGCATTATTGATAGAGTATTTGAAAAATGATTTCGAATAGTTCCCTATATAGAAAAAAGAGCAGCCGGGCTGCTCTTTTTTTACTCTATAGAAAGGAAATTACTCAAAACTTGAATATTTTCTTATACCTCTACTATTACAAAGCTCTGGGGACTCAGAGTCATTTTTTGCCATGACTGGATGTATTCGCCGATTCGGTAGACCTCGTTCTTGACCTCCAGCTCAAAGTTTACGTCCACAAGACGGTCGAGAGGATTTACAAAAATATAGAACTTGCCGCGGCGGTATACAAACGGAAAGCTGTTTTCCTCGGCGTAGACAACCTCGAAATCGCCGTCGGCGGAGAACTCCTTGTTCTTCTTGCGAAGCTTTATGATATCCTTTACAACCTTGTAGATGCTGTCCTTTTTGCGGCGTTGGTTTTCGACTGTGGGAGCGTTTTCGTCCGGGTCAACGGGGATGTAGGTTGTGTCGCTGTCGGAGAAACCGAAGTTTTTGCCCTTGCCCCACTGCATCGGAGAACGCGAGCCGGTGCGGCTGTAGCCGCCCTCTACGCTTGTGAGGTCCTTGAGGTAGCGCATACCAATCTCGTCGCCGTAATACAGGAAGGGGACTCCCGGCAGGGTGAATATTGTGGCGTACGCGATTTTTATCGCCTCTTTGTCCAGATAGGCGGTAAGCCTGGGAGTATCGTGGTTACAGGTTATAAAGCTTATGAAGCCGTTATCCTTTGTCTCGGTATACTCGGGAAGATACTCGTCGGTAAACGCGCGGATATTGCCGTTGCCGTTTTTGTTAAAGAAAGCGGTATCGCCCCAGCTGCCGCCGCGGAAAAGATGATTGTAGCCGTTGCCGATATGGTCGAGGTAGAAATCGCTGTGGAAACCTGCCTTGTTGACCGCGATATGGGGATTGCACCACTCCGAGATAAGCGCGGCGTCGGGATACTCCTTGTCGAGCATTTTCCTTATATCCGCCCAGATTGTGGCTGTAGGCTCCTTGGTATCGTCATTCTTGACGAGGGAATCCGCCATATCCACGCGGAATCCGTCGGCGCCCTGGTCGAGCCAGAATCGCATTACCTCTTTAAGCGCCTCTACAGTAGCCTTGCAGTCGGGATGATCCATCGGCAGCTGCCATTCGGGATGGGTGATCTCGGCGAAACCGTAGTTGAGCGCCGGCTGGCTCGAAAAATAGTTGACCATATAGTTGCCGTCACGCTCGCACAGGCCGCACATCAGCCTGTACTCCGGGGGAGCGTCCCATACTGACTTTGTGAAAATATATCTGTTTGAAAATTTATTTGGCTTTGCCTGTTTAGACTGCTTAAACCAGGGGTGAGTGTCGCTTGTATGACCGGGAACGAGGTCGAGGATAATCCTCAGCTTCTTTTTATGAGCTGTTTTTATAAGCTCCTTTAAGTCTTCGTTTGTACCGTAGCGCGCGGCAACCTTCTTGTAGTTGCGGACGTCGTAGCCTGCGTCCTTGAATGGAGAATCATACACGGGATTGAGCCATATAGCGTTGCATCCAAGCTGCTTGACATAGTCAAGCTTTTGAATAATACCCTGTATATCACCTATTCCGTCTCCGTTTGAGTCATAAAAGCTCTGCGGATAAATCTCGTAAAATATTGCGTCCTTTAACCATTTCGGCATAGTCTCAGCCCCTTTTCTGTTAAGAATATTTATACACTTTAATGATAACACAAGAGCGTAAGTAATTGCAATAATTATTTTGGAATATTTGTCGATATTTTCCTGTGTTTCCGGTAATATTCACTTGCAAACCCGCGCGGGATTTCATATTATGTTATCAGGTGATTCTTTCTATGACTATTGAACAGATTGACAAAAGCAAGGTGATGATACTGCTGGGCAGCGAGGATATGCGCGATTTTTCGCTGGAATACGACACGCTTGATTTCAGCGACCCACACTCCAGGCGGATTTTGAACCGGCTTTTAAAGCTTGCGTGCAGCAAGACCGGACTAAACACCGACAACAAGCGAATGTATGTCGAGGCGCTGCCGCACAATAACGGATGTCTTATTCTTCTTACGCTGAGGCCTAAAAGTGAAAGACGGACATATAAAATCAAGCGTACAAACAAGGAACTCGGCTGTGTTTTTGAGAACTGCGAGGCGCTTATACAGGCGTCGGTCGCGCTTGGCAAAAACTATATTCCGAAAAACAGCGCGTACTTTTATAACGGAAAATACTATCTTATCATAGACAGCCGGCCTGTGTCGGTATATGTACTGGCGACGTTCGAGGAGTTTTCGAAAATTCTGGCGCTGAACCGGATAACATCAGCCAGAATAAAAGAAAACGGCAGACTAATCGCTCATAAGAACGCCGTCGGGATATTGTCGGACTGCTTTAAATAGCAAGGAGCTTGCTTAAATCGCAAGCTCCTTTAATACTTTTATTGCTTTGGCGGGATCCTCCGCCTTAAATACCGCGGTACCGGCTACGGCGACGTCTACTCCTGCTTTCGCGCACAGAGAGATGTTCTGATCTCCGATTCCGCCGTCGGCCTCAACGAGAACGTCAAGTCCGCGTTTGTCAATTTCGGATCGAACAGCCTCTATCTTCGGCAGCATATCCGCCATAAAGCTCTGTCCGCCGAACCCGGGCTCGACCGTCATAATAAGCACCATATCTATCCTGTCGAGATACGGAAAAACCGCCTCGGCGGGAGTTTTTGGCTTTAGGACTATACCCGCCTTTACTCCTCTTGACTTTATTTTTTCTATGGTTTTTTCGGGGTCGCTGTCGCTTTCGATATGAAAGGTGATAAGGTCGGCTCCGGCGTCGCAGAAGTCGTCGATATATCTCAGCGGCTCGCTTATCATAAGATGAACGTCAAATACTTTTTTTGTAAATGGTCTTACATATTTTATAACCGGGGCGCCAAAGGTAAGGTTCGGCACAAAATGTCCGTCCATTACGTCGAGATGCATATAGTCGGCTCCGGCCTTGTCCATACGCTCGATTTCGCTGCCGAATTTTGAAAAATCACATGATAAAAGTGACGGTGCTATCAGCATTGTTCATCCTCCTAGGCTTTTGGAATCAGAGGCGACAGCAGTGCCGCGGCCGCCCAGAATACCGAATAAATAAGAATTTGCAGGGTACCGAGTACCGACGTGGTGGCGTAGAGACACAGAGTAGCCACAAGCAGGATACCCAGAATCAGCGCTATAAGCTGGACGATTATCGCGAGCGAGATGTTGCCCTTGATACGCATACATCCGGCAGCGCCGCGAATCATCGAGGCTACGCTGCCTCTTGTGCCGAGATAGGCGCGAGATTTTTCCTCGATCTGGGACTGCGCCTCTTTGCACACATTGCCGAGACCTGTAGGCAGGATTCGCACGCTGCGATAGAACAGGGAGAAATCCTCGGAAACCTTTTCGGCGGTGATATTGCAGTCGGTGGTGCGGACAAGGAAGCTCAGTCCGCTTTGCTCGCCCTTGTGAAGAGCTTCGGCAATTTTTTTGTCGGGAGAATAGGTTGTTACAAACATCGAAATCAGCTCGCCCTGCTGAGCCAGATATGTGATCTGGCGTCCTTCGATGAGATATTTTTCCTCGTAGTCGGTGGACGGGGTTTCGATATTATATTTATGCATAAGCTCGCGGTTTCCGACGAGGATTCGCTCGCCGGCTACCCAGCCGATAAGTCCCATAGAATCCTCGTAGAGAACGGATTCGACCTCCGGGAGAGCGGCGTTCTGCTCTTTGGAGAGAATGTTGCGGTTGAATACGGATGCCATAGGGCTTTGCGCTTCCCTGAGGATTGCTGCCGCGGCGAGTACGCTCTCGTCGGTACGGTGGTTGGCGAAGGTTTTTATTCCGTCAAGCTTTACACAGCCTTCGGGATAGAGCTCGGCAGCGTCAATCATAACGGCGCTGCTGTCACAGAATTGCTTGACCGACGGATATCCGGCGACCATAGCGTCCTCTTTGTTCAGCTTTTTGCACATAATACGCATCGGCAGGTTGACGGCCAGAAGCGTACATATCGGGATACTGACAGCGCTCATTACCGAAAATGTATCTACCGCGCCAACAAAGGATGAGTGGATTATTCCGTATAAAAACGCTACAATAAGAGCGCATACCGAGGTTACCGGAGCTATTTTGCCGGCTAAGTCCTCGCTTGGATCGGGAGCGTAGGAGATTTTAAGAAAGTTAGAGAGGAATTTTGTACGGTGATGATAGAGGATAATCGGCCTCTCGCCCTCGGAGTCGGGAAGCATTTTCTCGGCAATCTCCTCGTTTGTATAAATCTTTACGGCGTGCGAGGGTGTGTCGGAGGATATAAACTTGAAGTTATCCTTGACCCTCAGCACCATCATCAGCTTGCCTATACAGTTGCACAGGAATCCGATTGTAACAATTATGCTGAAGAAGTTAATGTCAAAGTTGACTACTCCGACCAGCCTGAACAGCGAGGATATCGCCTGGATAGTCATACCTACCGACGCAATGGCGAGGGCGGTGTCGGAGTTGCCCCTTAGCTTTGCGAGAGGGGTTAGTCCGGAGTAAATAGTTACCCTGTTTATGAATATAACCGCGCCGACAAAGATAAAGTTAATTATGGCGTAGACCAGCGGAGCGTTGGCGATAGTTTGGGAGATCGTGTCGGGGATAATGCCGACAATCAGTGTTATAATAAGCTGGACTATAGTTATCAGCGCCATAACCAGGCTGCGCATAAACATCTTTTTTATATTGAGGTTGAGCTCGTAGAGGATGCTTTTGCTGTCCTCCTGACCGTTGTAGTCGTCGACGGTTATCACCTGGTTTATCGGGACATCGCTGTCGTCCGAGCTGTCGCCGGAGAAGAATCCAACTACTGCCGACAGGAGCTTTTCCTTGCCGGAGCGGGGGTCCTTGTCATCACGGATATTTTCGATTCTGTTCATCTCGGTCTTGATTACCTGGGAGATTGACGGGTTCTTGGAACGGAGATACTGTTCGTACTCGCTTCTTACAACCGAGGAGAACCTGCCGGCCTTTACGTGTACCTTTTCGACCTCGTTGTCCTGCTGGTAGACGGGAACCTTGGATTTAACTGTTTTTGCGTCGGGAGACGGACGCTTTATGCCGAATTTTTTTTCGTAGTTGCCCGCGTAAGGGTTTTTGTCATCCTTATCCCTGCCGCGAAGGACTTCGAGGGATTCGTCGTCATCGGTGGAGAACATTGTGCCGATTTCGGGGTCAACCTCGGAGAACTCCGGGCTGTCCTCGATTACGTCGTCGGCGATCGTGGTGCCCTCGCGCAGCATAGGCGTGAGGTTGATTATCTTGTTGTCATCGTCGTTGTCCATCATCATCTGGGCTTCGACGGTGGCGACGGTAGTCTCGTCATCCCGGACCTCTTCGGTCTTTTTTTCTTCCTCGTCGAGTTCCAGCGGATTACTGTTAGTAAGCCTTACCTTTTTGTCGGTTGTGCTGAATATCTCGTCCATTTCGGGACGCGCGCCGTATTTTTCGGCAGCCTTGCGCATAGCGTCGCGTTCGGAGATGTAACGCGTCTCGGCGAGGATTTGCTCAAGCTTGAATTCCTCGCGCTCGTCAGATACGTTTTCGTTCGAAATATTTATTTTTTGTGAATCTTCATTTGTTTTTTTGTTCTTCATAGAATCAAGTCCTTTTTGAAGCTATCTCATACATAAGCACGCCCGCGGCTACCGAGGCGTTGAGCGAGTTTATCTTTCCTTTCATCGGGAGAGAAACAATCTCGTCGCATTTTTCCCTGACGAGCCTGCCGATGCCCTTGCCCTCGTTGCCTATTACAAGCGCAACAGCACCCGAAAAATCGCAGTCGCGGTAGTTTGTGCCGTTCATATCGGCTCCGTATACCCAGAGTCCGCGCTTTTTCAGGTCTTCGATTGTATTGGAAATATTTGTCACGCGGGCTACGGGGACATACTCGACCGCGCCGGCGGAGGCCTTGCCTACGGCGTAGCTGAGAGCTGCGCTGCGTCTTTTTGGAATTATGACTCCGTGCGCTCCTGTGCACTCGGCTGTCCTGAGTATCGCGCCGAGGTTATGCGGATCTTCGATTTCGTCGAGGATTATTATAAAGGGCTTTTCGCCTCTGTTATCAGCCAGGTCAAAAATATCGTCAACCGAGGAATACTCCTTGACCGCGCAGTAGGCGGCGATTCCCTGGTGATTAGCTCCGCCCGTCATATAATCCAGCTTTTTGGGGTCGACGTCTTTTATGGGAATATTTTTCTTCTTTGCTTTGGCGAGGATACCAACTATGGCTCCGGTACGCGCGCCCTTGGCGACCAGAATACGATCGACCGCGCGTGAGGAGCGGATTGCCTCGCTGACCGGGTTTCTGCCAAAGACCAGGTCGTCCTTTTGTTTTTTATCGTCTGTCATTTTTCAGCCATTCTTTCCCAGTATATTTATACTATTGTAGTATATCAAAAAAAGGCGCGCAAATAATTTATTTAAAGAAAAATGAGGAAAAACTTAGAGTCTGAACGCTCCTATGTCGATATTTTCGGGAATAATGCCGTACATTCCCGTTAGCGGGTCTATGAACAATCCGGCGCGCGGAGGATTGGCGCTGAACGAAAAATAGCATACAAATACCAAAAGCAGCATAAAGCACCCGAGACAGTAGAGGCGCTCGGTGTTTTTCTTCATAAGTATAGCAGAAATAACAAAACCAGCCAGCTCGCAGATAAATACCGCGGCTGCGCCTTTGATCGGCGTCAGGCTCATAAGCAGGATGTACAGGACGCAAACTATATACAGCCCGATTGCTTTTGAGGCTGTAAAGCGGCGAAAATAGGGCTTCGCCGACAAAAGCTCCAGTCCGGCAAATACAAAATAGGATAGAATAAGCGGCTTGAGGCTCTCCCATATGCTTCCGTTAACGCAGCCAAACAGGATTCCGATAGGGTTTTTACCGGAAAGCTCGTATAAGTCGGACAGCAGACAGACTGAGATTGCGCATACAACCGCCCCGATAATTTCGAGTACTCCGAATAATCTGTAACGCATAGTATCACCATATAGATAATATGCCGAAACAGAATTAAATAGTATCAACTTTGTAATTAATTCGGCAAGTTCTGTCAACTGTGTAACTTTATTTTCCGATTTTATATTTTTCAAAAGAAATATACTATTTGTATAGTTCTTAATCTTCAACAAAAATGGGGAAAACTCGGTGGAAAGTGTTAATAACCCGGGGAAACATATGTCATTTATCCCCTTGTATAATAAAAAGCTCAGACTTTCCACATACTCCGCAGAGTTTTCCACAATATTCTATTAAGAAATATTATAGTATTTTTATACTACAAATAGTAATATCTGTATGTCAATCGTTCCGCAGAAATTTAAGAAAAAAAGAAAAGTCCCGTTAGCAGGGACTTTTTATACTATTCGCTGATTTTACAAATTAAGTCCGGCGGTCATCGCGACAAATCTGTCGAAAAGGGACACGGAGGCGCTGCCGCACAGTAAGCCGAGAATCGCGCCGACAAGTACGTCGGAAAGATAGTGAACGCGCAGGTAAACCCTGGAGGTCGCGATCATTACGGCAAAAACCAGGATAATCAGAGCGGTAAGCGGCGGAAACCTGTAGAACGCTACTGCCACAACACAGAAGGAAGCTGAGGTATGGCCGGAAGGAAATGAGTAGTACTTTGGACGGTGAATGAGCTGTTCCTGGTCGGGCAGCTTCCAGACCGGTCGCTCGCGACGTACGATATGCTTGAGAATAACCTCACACAAAAGCTGTGTGAAAGCAAGAGCAAAAATAATGTTTACTCCGATAAGCCTCCAAGGCGCATAGATAAGCAGCGGCATACAAATCGCGAACCAAATCATACCTCCGTTTCCGGCGGTTGAGGCGGCTATCATTATTTTATTTTTCAAGGGAGAGCGAAACTTGATAATGCCGTCGACAACCTTGTCGTCAAGCCTCTGTATCTTCTTGAACATAAGCCATAGCCTTTCTGATAAACCTGTGATGATAATCCATATATTATAATTATAACACAAGATTTTGGATTTGAAAAGAATTTATTCTATACTTTTTCGCAAATCACAAGATATCGGTCAAAACCACCCTCGGAGTTTCTTGTACAGGTATACAAAGTGAGGAGCTGACGTCCGTATTGAACGTATAGGTCGCGGGTGTAGTTTGGCTTAATAATCTTCTTTTTTATCACCTTGTAGCTGATAGTCTCAGCGTAGTTTTTTATCGAGACGGAATCGCCTATGCCAAGCGAGCGGATATTGTCGAAAAAGGTTCGGCCGATATATCCCGTATGGCCGGCAATCACGCTGTTGGTGCTGTTCTGGTTAACAGGCAGAGAGGTGTTGGACAGATGAGCCGCTCCGTACCTCAATGAGCTTTCATTAGCTCCGAGATAGACGGGAAGCTTCATACCGATTTTCGGCGCGGAAATATAACAGTATATATTGCTTGTTATACCGTAGTTGCGCAGGTTTAGCGCGGCATGTTTATAGCTGCTGGTGCTTACCGTACCCTGGGCGGTAAGGAGTTTTTTGTTATACTCCCTGCTGTCCTTCATAAGCTTTCTCAGCATCGCCTTTGTGGGGCGAATCAGCCCTGAGCTGTCGTTGTTGCCGGACTGAGCGGAAGATTTATTCTGTTTTTTCGGGTTATCGGCGGTATCCTCGGCCTCGCTGACGATTTGATCGAACTCGTCAACCAGCCTGTTCGCCTCTTGTCGGCCGATTTCGTTGGAGACAGGCTCAAACAACACAAATCCCAATCCAACCAGGACGAATATCACCGCGATTATTATAAGTATCTTTTTCATTTTAGAATATTTAGAAAAACCGGAGACCGCGTTTACGCGGCCTCCGTATTAGCTTTGTTTATTTTTCGGCGGATGTTTTTCTTCTGAAAGCGAAGAAGAAAAGGAATCCTGCTGCTGAGAGGAATGCCGCGCCAATCAGGCCGAAGCAGATTGTGCCGGCGTAACCGCCTGTCTTAACCTCATCGGGTCTTGTATTCTCGATAGTAGTACTGAAGATACCATCATCAGGACCTGTGAGCTTGCCGTTTTCGTCGAACTCAGGCTTGATAGTAACCTTATACGGCTTTGTGTTAAGGTTATAGCCCTCGGCAGCCTTTGTCTCCTTGACAAAGTACTCGCCCTTGTCGAGGCCGATGAACGGAGCTAAGCCCTCGTCGTCGGATTCGGACTTGGCAATAGCGCCTTCGCCCTTCTTGGCGTCTTCCTCACTCTTGTAGAGTTCGAAAGAACATCCCTTTACAGCCTCGTCGCTGTCGGCGTCAACCTTATTAACGTCAATCTCGAAGGTGTATACGATAACCTCGTTACCTTCCTTGGTCTTTTCTGTACCGTCGGCTTTTGTCCACTTGAGGCTGTCCTCGTTCGGGTTGCCGTCGGGACCGATTACAGCGTCCTTGTTAAGCTTGGCTGTGCAATCTACAACAACGTTGGTGTAGCTGTAGAATGCGTCCTTGGCGAGTACGCCCTGGCTGAGGCTTACTTCGAAGCCTGTGTCGGTCTTTGCTACTGTGTAAAGCTCAGGAAGGAGCTTCTCGGTGTCGAGGCCGTCGCCTGTGAGTTTAACCGATGTTACCTCGCCGAAGGTGAGGCCGTCGCTCATTGTATCTACAATTGTATATGCTTTGAGCTTCGAAGCCGTTGTACCGGTAACGGTGGCTGTGAGGCGGAACTTGACAGTCTCGCCGATTGCCGCTGTAGTATAGTACGGAGTGAACTTCGAGTCAGCGATAATCTTGTTGATCTCCGGCTCAGGTTCTACCGGCATTACAGGCGTTGTTGTCTGAGGCTGAGTAGTTGTTGTCTGTGGCTCGGTAGTTGTCTGAGGCTCGGTTGTTGTCTGAGGCTCAGTTGTAGTCTGAGGCTCTGTTGTTGTAACAGGCTCGGTTGTTGTTTCGGGAACAGTAGTTGTCGGCGGAGCTGTGGTTGTCTGGGGTTCTGTCGGCTTAGTGTTCTCGATAGTAGTCTCTACTACACCGTCCTCGGGATCTACGAGATTATCGGCGTTGAACTGAGGATCTATTGTAACCGGATAAACCTTTTCATTGAGGGTATAGCCATTGACGGTTTCGGTTTCCTTTACATAGTACTTGCCCTTGTCGAGGAAGTCGAACGAAGCGATACCGTTCTTGTCGGACATAGCCTTGCCGAGAGCGTCTTTGTCATTCTCGGCGTCGCTCTCCGACTTGTAGAGACCGAACATACAGCCCTCGATAGGACTCTTGTCTTCGGCGTCTACCTTCTTGACTTTGATCTTGAAGGTGTAGACCTTGACCTCGTTACCTTCTTTAGTTTTGTTCTCATCCTTGGAGTTTGTCCATTTGAGGCTATCCTCGTTCGGGTTGCCCGGAGCGCCGATTATTGCCTTGTCGTTGAGGGTTGCTGTACATTCTACAACTACGCTGTTAAAGTCGTAGAAGGAATCGTCCTCAAGCACGGATTTGTCGAGGATCACCTCGAAGCCTGTGTCTGTCTCTTCGACCTTCCACTGGTTGGCGTTGAGCTTCTGTACAGCGTCGCCCTTGAGGGATACTGACTGTACATCTTCGAATGTGAGTCCCTCGCTCATCTTATCAACGATCGAGTATGCCTTAATCTTGGACTGAGCTGTGCCGGGGATAGTAGCAGTGAGCTTGAACTTGACTATCTCGTCGAGAGCCGCGGTGGTGAAGTACGGAGTGTACTTGGATTCTTCGATAACCTTATTGATATCGGGATCGGGCTCAGGGATAGTCTCGGTAACTGTTTCTGTAGCAGTTTCTGTAGCTGTAGTAGGCTGGGTTGTAGGAGGAGCTGTAGTCTCAGGCTCCTGGTTGGTAAATGTGGCTACATAGTCTGTGCCGACCTTACCCTCTACCGAACCGGTCTTGTTATCATAGTCGCCGGACTCTGTCTCGGTTACTTTAAACTCGGAATCAATCGGAAGTCCCTTTACGAGAACCGCCTTGTCTGCCGGGAACTTGAATGTGCCGTCGTCGGTCATTCGTCTCGGAGCGATACCTGTAACGTCGATATCCTTAGCTTCTGTGCCTGCCGCCGGCTTGTCGATTACATAATACTGAAGCGGGAAGGCGTTTGAATTAACCTTTGGAATTGTGAGGTTGAACTTGTATGTGAACTCTTCGTTGGAATCCTTGCCTGTTCCTTCTCTTGTGAGAACCTGCTTGTCGATTACTACGGGAGCAACCTTCGGTGTGTTGACAAAGTTGACCTGCATATTAGCGTCGCCGTACTCGTCGGCTCTGTTGATAAGGTCGAACTTGTCGCAATCCTTTGAATCCTGGTTTGTGCTGTCCTTATCGTACTTGATAAGCTCCTTGTTGTTGTCGGCAACATCAACTACATTCCACGTTGTGTCGTAATCTAGGACTGTGTCCTCAACCTGCTTAACGTGAAGCTTGCTGCCTGTTTCGAAGAGGTTATCATAACGCTTTGAACCGTTTTCGTCGGGATTCTTTTCGTTAGGATCGTTGATTGTATCTTTGAATGTAGGATCGGTGTCTGTTTCACCGTTATCCTTTGTGTTGGTAGTTGTAAAGTCGAACTTCTCGCCGGACTTGATCGTATCTACGAGTGACGGGTTAAGGTCGGTGAGGTTAACCTGGTTTGTAACCTCAAGGAAGTTCTTTGCCGGAGTCATTGTGAAGCCCATTGAGCAGTTGGACTCAAGCATACCTCTCTCCATATAGAAGATTGTCATTTTGTACGTCTTCTTGGGATCGAGGTTTGCGCCTGTGAGCTTCTTTGTTGAAGCGGAAGAAGTCTTTCCGATTGTGAAAGGCTCGTCTGTGCCTTCCTTATACTGGAGAGGATATGTCTCCTCGCCGCCGATGTAAGCAACATTATCCGTGTAGGTCATATGGTTAATGTGCTCGGAAACCTTTGGCTCGTATTTCTGCTCGCCAACACAAGTTGAAGTTGAGTTGTCGAAGAGCTGATTCTTGGAATCCCAGATATTGGCGGTGTTGGTTCCGCCGTTAGACCAACTCTCGTTGGACGCAACCTGGAATACCCAGTTGCCATTATCGCCTACGAGAGGATGACCAAGGCTGCCCTTTTCGTCGCAGTCTACATAGTAAATGCCGTCGGAGTACTTTTTGAGGTTGTACCACTCGCCGGTATACTGGCCGGAAGTATCGCCGTTTCTCCAAGCCCAGATCTTCATCGAGTCGCCCCAACCCTTTGTATCCTTAATAAAGAGGCAGTTACCGGATTCAGCCTTAGTAACGCCTGTCCAGTTGGCGTCTGTAGCCTTCTTGTTGGTTACGATGAATCTTTCCATTTCGGAGAAGCTTGCGCTTGAGTCGGCCTTAGCGTCGGAAGGAACATAGTAAACCTTGTCGAACTCCTTGGATGTTCTTGGATCCTTAACAGGAGTAAACCAGCCGCTTGCGCCGGCGTTGTTCCATGCGTAAACCGCCATGGAGCTTCCCCATCCCTTATTATCATAAAGGAAGAGAGCGTCCTTTTTGTTAGCTTCGGAAGCGTTGATATACTTTGAAACCTTGGAGGTCATTGTAGCAAAGTTGATTTCGCCGGTAGCCATCTTGTGGTCGCCGCCGATATCGAGGACGAGCTTAGAGTTAGAGCCGTCCGCCTCGGAGATATATACCCAGAGGTCGTCGTCACCCGAATATGTGAACTTTACGTCTTCTGTAGTTTGGTCGGTCTTGACGATCTTACCGTCCTTGGGAACCTTGAAGTTCATATCCATACGGATACCGAAACCGTAGTCGAGGTTCTCGGCGCCGCCGTTACCGTCTGCGCGGTTAAACGGGAAGATACCCTTGCCGGATTCCTGGTCGCTCATAAAGTACTTGATACCGTCTTCTACAGCGTTCGAGTCAGCGGAATAGCCGACAGAGGTCGGCTTTTTGCCGTCCCAGTTGAAGTATACGTTATCGTGTCCGTCTGTTGAATCGAACACATACTTCTTTACGCCGTTTTGCTCGGTCTCTCTGAACGGGAACTTGGACGGAATCATCTTGGCTAGTCCGTTGTTCTCAAGATAAGTCTTGTTAAAATACGGAACTACAACGCCTCTGTCCGTGAGGAGGTTGCCGGATGAATCGAGGGAGTTGCCCACGAGACCCCTTACGGCAACATCATAGTTGGAAAGACCGTTTGAGTTATTGAAATAGTAGTTAAATCCGTTGAGCGCGGAAGCTGTCTTGTATGGTCCGCCGTGAGTTGTGTTGGCGTTGGGATAAGCGTCGTATACATTACAGAAGTTACCCAGATAGAGCGGTGTGCCCCACTGTGAGCCGTAATCTGTGCTTATCTTCTGGTTAAACTGACCATAAGGGTACCAGTTATCCTCGGAACCGTTGTGGCCTGTACCGTACTTTTTCACGTCGAGCCATTTGCTGCCGCCCGGGGCTATCTCATCATCTGTGAAATAGTCAAAATATGTAGCGTCAACCCAATGCGCCTTGCTAACACTGTCTTTATGCACAGGTACATTGTCCGTTACATAGTCAGTCGCCGCGTCAACCGTGATGTTAACCGAGAACGCGATTGTAACCATTGAGATTACAAGCATTGCGACGAGTGTCAGCGGAAGAAGTCTGCGTGAAACAAAATTGTTGCTTTTACTTAAGTGTTTCATTCCAATCCTCCTGATTTAGTAGAAATAATGTAGTTTTTGTCCAAATTTTGCATTTTATTGCACTATTTTTATGCAATAGCTTAAGTAGTCAAAAAAGGACACTTATTCGCTACAATTATAACATACACCTCTTATTTATTTTTCTTATGCAGAATTATAACTCAAATTTAGTTCTAATAAAGCATTAACATTTTGCGGCTTTTTTGTAGTGTTTGACAACAAGCGCAGCAAACATATCCAAAAAACCGGGTTTTCTATGAAATACGTGGCGAAAACATTTATCCGAAAAAACGAAAATTGCTTATATATACATATATATAGGTTTTGAGAACTTACTCAGAACAAAAAAACACAACCCTGCCCCTCTTTGCGAAGGACAGGGTTAAACTATTTTGATTCAAAAAGATCCATTTTGCTGTAAATATCTTTACGCTTTGCGGCTTCTTTGAGCATTGCGGATGTACCTTTGCTCTTGCGTTTACCGGAAATCAACAGACCTGTATACTTTACGCCCTCGGCTATCCAGCCCGCGGGAAGCAATATATGATGTTTGTCTATAAAGCGATAATCGGAATAAACCTTTTGATTCAGCGTCCTGGCGACCTGCGCGACAACATTTTTATCGTCAACAGTCCGCTCGCCGCGGTTTGAGATATATTTTATCTCGCGGTAACGGTTCAGGTCTTTTTTGCCGAAGTTGCCGCCGCTGAGAATATCCTCTATCACGCCGGACATAAGGTTTGCGTCAATCTGCGGATTTACGGCCCAGCGGTTGCGCTTTATGCCGAGGTACTCCTCGCAAACGGAGGTCATAACCTGAGCGTACTTCCACAAACCGAAACTCCTCAGCTTTTCGGCGAACATCACGGCAAACTCGTCATCGGTAAAGCTGTTTACAAATACAGCCCAATCGCACAAATGCCGCAAGCCTATTCCCTCGCCGGTCATATGAGACGCCATATGCAGGAGGATAATCAAGCCGTGATGATATTTATCGGGGATCATACAAACCGAGCCTTCGTACTCTGCTGACCGGGCTGTACCGATCGCGCCTTTGATATCCTTTTCAATCAGCTCGCCGATTACACCGCCGGGAATACCGTTGACGCTGCGGTGCTGCTCCCAAACACTCATCGGATCCCGAGTAAAAGCTATGTGTATACTATCCTCGTCGTCGCCGTGATCCACCGCGAACCCGGCGCTTAGCACAGCGTTCTTTGCTTTTTCAAAATCATTTATATTTACGAGAAAGTCCACGTCGCCCATATCTCGCAGGGAAGAATCGGGATAATAATACGCGGAGGACAGCCCCTTGATAGAAACATACGGAATGTCGCGCGACATCATAAGCTCGTGAAGCTCACGATGCTCCTGCAGGTTGTTGGTGTTTAGGATAAGATTTCTGAAATAATCCTCCTGCAGCTCGGCAAAGCTTTCGGGATGATTTTTGAGCACATCCTCCTGCAAAAAAGGAAATACGGATGTAAAAACAGTCTGAGCCTTGGCTTCGTCAAGAATTTTGAGCGCGTCAGCATTAGCCTTCGGGCGTTCTCCCCCGAAAAGCTGATACCCGACTATTTGTAACAACGAGCTTTTTATCGCATCCATTTTTGCTTCCTCTGTGTCGTAATAATGATGTTAGGATATTATAGCATATTTATTCTGTTTTGTCACTAATCAAACGGTGTTTTCGGATTATTATGATGGATTTGGGATCTTTAACGTTACTGAATATCTTCAATCATATTGCAATAATATCAGCACACAATATTAACCAAATGCGCTATCGCGGGGATTGAGTTGCCTTGTTGTGATGAGAGCGGGCTCATCAGCGCGCCTGTCGCTATGAAGAGGATATTGCTGTATTTGCCTGAGATCATATCGGGGAGAATTGTTGAGCATAAAACCGCTGCCGAGCATCCGCATCCGGAGCCTCCGGAGTGGACATCCTGCCCCTCGCCGTAAATCATCAGTCCGCAGTCGTTGTGCCTGCCGATAATGTCTATACCCTCTCTTTCGAGAATTTTGTACAGGCACTCAGATCCGACCACGCCAAGGTCGCCGGTGAGAATCAGGTCGTAATCCGAGGGTCGGGTGTGGGTGTCATCCAGATAATTCATTATGGTATCCGCCGCGGCAGGAGCCATAGCGGCTCCCATATTGTTTGCGTCTTTTATGCCAAGGTCCGTGATTTTGCCTATTGTCGCTTTGGCGATTTTGGGGCCTTTGTCCACTTTTTCTATCAGACAGGCTCCGGAGCCGGTTACTGTCCACTGGGCGGTAGTGGTACGCTGACCGCCGTATTCGAGAGGCATACGGTATTGTCTTTCGGCTGTGCAGAAGTGCGAGGAGGTCACCGCCGCGCTCAGGGATGAGGCTCCGCTTGATACAGTCAGCGCCGCGAGGAATAGTGTCTGCACCATTGTGGAGCAGGCTCCGTACTGTCCGAGATAGGGCGCGCGAAACTCCTTCATTCCGTAGGAGGAGCTTATGCATTGGTTTAGAAGATCACCGGCGAACACAAAGTCGATATCCTCCGCTTTTTTATTTGCTCGTCCGAGAGCGGCTGTCAGCGCCTCCTGCTGAAAGAGAATTTCGGCTTTTTCAAAGGTCTTTTGCCCCGCGCGCGGGTCAAAGAAGATTTTGTCGAATCTATCCGAGAGCAGACCCTCGTACTCCTTTTTACCGGCGACCGAGCCATAGCCTGTTATCGAGGGCGCGTCGCCGAACTCAACCGTGTATTTGCCAAGCCTGTTTATCATATAATCAATCCTTTTTTCTTATTTTGCGCTGATTATAATAAAATATTACAGGACTCCGGGCGTTGTATTAGATGAACCTGTCATCTTACGCAAAACTCACAAAGGCGGAATAGCGAAAACGCGCCCATTACGGACGCGTTCTCTAAGGGAGATTTATTAAGGCAGATGTAGACTGTTATACCGAGAGCCGCGCTCTCATAAATGCGAGAATTTTCTTTTCGCGCCGGCTGATTTGCACCTGAGTCATTCCGAGAGCCTCTGCGGTTTTTTGCTGGGTGATCCTCTTGTAATAGCGCAGCTCGATTATCTTTCTGTCGGAGGGATTCAGCTCCTTTATTACATTTCGCAGCGCGAGCTTTTCTGTGATATTTTCGGAGATATCGTCGCAGGGTATGTCGATTTCTCTGTCCTCGTCCGGCGACGAGTTGAGCGATACGGGAGTTTTTGCGGCGTTAAGCGCGTCGTTTAGCTTTTCGACAGGCTCACCCAGAATGTCGGAAAGCTCGTTTATTGTAGGTTCCCGACCGTTTTTGGTCTGAAACTCCTTTGTTTTTTCGTTGATTTTAAGATTCAGCTCCTTCAGGCCGCGGCTGACCTTGACGGTTCCGCTGTCGCGGAAGAGCTGTTTTATTTCGCCCAGGATTACCGGCACAGCGTAAGTAGAGAGCTTTAGCCCAAAGTCGGGGTTGAATCTTTTGGCGGCTTTTACGAGTCCGACACACCCGGCGGAATATAACTCCTCGTACTCGATACCCTTGTTCTTGAACCGCTTGCAGCAGGAGTGCACGAGGGCGAGGTTGTCCTTGATCAGTGAATCAAAACCGCTCATCGCAGTGGAACGATTTGTTTTGTGAGGGTTACTGTTGTACCCTGTCCGGGCTTTGACCTCACCTTTACGTCGTCCATAAAGCTCTGCATAACGGCGAATCCGAGCCCGGCGCGTTCTTCCTCCGCCGCAGTAGTGAACAAGGGCTGCATAGCCCGGGAGATATCTTTTATCCCAATGCCTTTGTCACGTATTTTTATTATCACCTTGCGGGCGTCGGTTATCTTTGCGTCTATGTAAATCATTCCGCTTTCGCGGCAATAACCGTGGACGATTGAGTTTGTGACCGCTTCGCTGACGGCGGTCTTTATATCGGCGAGCTCGCTTATTGTAGGGTCAAGCTCCAGCACAAAGGCAGAAATCACACTGCGGGCAAAGCTTTCGTTTGTACTTTTGCTCTGAAAACGTATATGCATCTCGTTTATTACATTCATCTGAGCACCCCCAAGGTTGTTACTCCGCTGAGTTCGATTATACGGTTGAGATTGTCGGGCACATTTATGATTCTCAGGTCGCCGCCGATCAGTCCAACCGCCCTGTAGCGCCCCATAATCAGTCCGATCCCGGAGCTGTCCATAAAGCTTACGTCGGAAAAATCCAGCTCCAGCCGTCTCGGGCGCAGAGCGTTTATCTGGCTGTCGATTGCAGAGCGTATTCCGACGGCACGGTTGTGGTCAATCTCGCCGCTCAGGAATACTGTCAGGATATCGTCTTTGTAGTCTGTATTCAGCATAGTAATCAGCCTCCGGTCATCGCTCGTTTATTCACAGCATAAAACTGAGCGGACAATACAATAATAGGTAAAAGAAAAACCTATACCATTATAGATGGTATAGGCTGAAAAGATTGTCGTATTTTATAGCTTGTCAAAAATATATGAACGCGCCTCGCCGGCGAGGTACAGAGAGCCTGCTATCACCATAGCGCAGTCGGTTTGTTTTGCCGAGACGAGAGCGCTGTCTATTGCCTCAAAAACAGAAGCGAAGCTTTCTACGTTATCGAAATACGACCTGCACTCGCGGGCGAGCTCGTCGGACGACAGGGTTCTGGGATTGTTGACCGGGACTGTGCATACCTTGCGGAACTTTCCGCTGAGGATTGACAGCGAGCTTCGGCTGTCTTTGTCAGCGAGCATCCCGATTACGAGGAGTTTTGGTTTTTTGTTAACATATTTTTCAAGGGCATTTTTCAGCGCGCAGACTCCGTTGGGATTGTGCGCTCCGTCGAGAATCACAAGAGGATTTTTTGATAACACCTCGAACCTCGCGGGGTTGACCGCGTTTTTGAAACCGATTTTTATATCATCCGGCGACACGGGGAAGTCCGCCTTAATACTCTCGAGAGCGGATAGGGCGGTTTTGGCGTTTTCAATCTGATGACTTCCAATCAGCGGCAAGGTAATTACAGAATTATTGTACTCGAATTTTGTGCCGTCGATGGTTTCTTCGAGTATTTTTATGCTTATTCCTCCGCTTTTTACGAGGCTTACACCCTTTGCGTGGCAGTCGTCCACGATAATTCTCATAACCTCTTCGTCCTGGGCGGATGTGACCGCCACGGAGGAAGGCTTTATGATTCCGCATTTTTGGATGGTGATTTCCTCGATTGTGTCTCCGAGAACGGCGGTGTGGTCAAGTCCGATTCTCGTAATCACCGAGCACAGAGGCGGCTTTATCACATTAGTGCAGTCGAGCAGTCCGCCGAGGCCTGTTTCCAGAACTACGATATCACATTTTGCCTCGCTGTGGATAAGGAATTCGAGCGCCATTACATACTCGAACTCGGTAATAATACAGTCGTCCTCACGCAGCTGTTCGATAATCGGGAAGGTTCGCTCCACGGCGTTTTCGAGAACTTCCACGGGAATCATTCTGCCGTTAACCTGAATTCTCTCGCAAAAGTCGGTTATATACGGCGAGATAAACAATCCGGTTTTGTAGCCTGCCGCCGTCAGGGTACTGCTTATCAAAGCGCAAACTGAGCCTTTGCCGTTGGTTCCGGCTACGTGCACAAACCTGAGCCTGTCCTGTGGATTGCCGAGAATGTCGAGGAATCTTTTTATCCTGTCCAGACCGGGCCTTGAGCCGAATTTGTCGAGTGAATGGATTTTGTCTATACAATTCATCTGCTTATCAGCTCCCTGTAGATTTCGTTCTTCTTTATGCCCGTGAGCTGAGCCGCCTGTTTTGCGGCATTGTTTATTTTTTCGCCCTTATCAATCAGCTTTTGGGCTGTTTCTACGGCTTGTTCGAGGGTGTACTCCACGGATTCGTCCGATTTTTTGCCCTCCAGCACAAGCACAATTTCGCCCTTGATTCCGCTTTCCGCCAGTACCTCGGCGGCGTATTTTGTGTTGGTGCGGATTGTTTCTTCGTGGATTTTTGTTATCTCTCGGACGATAGTCAGCTTTCGCTCGCCGAAAAAGTCATATAAATCCCTTAGTGTGGACGGCAGCTTGTGCGGCGCCTCGTAAAATATCATAGTTCTCCTCTCGTCCCGAAGGGCTTCGAGGTGATCCTTACGGCTCTTTTTATTTACGCTTAAAAAACCCTCAAAACAGAATCGTCCGGTCTCCAGTCCGCTGACGGCAAGCGCCGAGATCACCGCGCTGGGGCCGGGTATGACCACGGTAGGAATTCCCTTTTCTTCGCACAGCTTAATAAGATCCTCGCCCGGATCGGAAATACACGGCATTCCGGCGTCGGTGACAATCGCGCAGTCCTCGCCCGATAGGATCCGGGCACAGATTATCTCACCGCGTTCGCGCTTGTTATGCTCGTAATAGCTGACCATAGGCTTTTTTATATCAAAATGATTCAGCAGCTTGAGTGTGACCCTGGTGTCCTCCGCCGCGATAAAGTCGACCTTACTCAGCGTGTCGACCGCCCTGGGCGAGAGGTCGGATAGATTGCCTATCGGCGTGCCGACTACATATAGTTTGTTATTCATAATAACCTTCCTTGTAGCTTCCGTAAATCTTCTTCATTTCATCGCTCCAATCTCCGTTTTCCTCGATATAGAGCGTGTCGCTTACTATAAGTCCTCCCGGTTTTCCACCGCGCCTGCCCTCAACCAGGAAGAGCTTGGGAGGTTTGCCCTTTCGCTGTTGCACAAACCTCAGCCTTTTAGGCTCCAGGTCGTTTTTTCTCATTGAGCACAGAATATCCGTAAGCCGCTCAGGGCGTTGGCAAAGACAGAATCGTCCGCCGAACCGCAAGAGGTTCTTCGCCGCGAGGGTGATATCATCAATAGTACAGCTTTCTTCGTGACGGGCGAGAAGTTTTTCGCAGTCGGGATTCTTTATGCCGGTACCGTCGGGCTTGTACGGAGGGTTGCAGCTGACCAAATCGTAATAACCAAAGCTCAGCCTGCCCTTAAGCTCTTTTAAATCGGCGTTGTGCACGGTTATATTGTCAATATTATTCATCCTGACCGAGCGTGACGCCATATCACAACATTCGCTCTGGATTTCTACCGCTGCTATCTCGCAGGTTTTATTGTCCCTTGCCCACAAAAGCGGGATGGTTCCGCATCCGGCGCCGAGGTCAACCGCTCTTTTAGCCTTATCGGCGCCGGCAAAATCGGCGAGCAGTATCGTGTCGGTCGAAAAATGGAACATATCGGACACTATCATGCTTATTCCGCTTCCCAGCGGCTCTATGCGTTCGTTAGCTTTTATCATAGTCGTTATCACCTTAACCGATTATAACACTGTAGGAAATCTACGCCGGATTAAGATGACGAAGTTGGGTGATTCCCTATAGAGTAAAGAAAAACAGCAAGGTATGAACCTTGCTGTCAGGATAATTCCTAATTATGCTTCCTGTGGCGCGCCTACAGGGCATACATCAGCACATGTACCGCAATCGATGCAAGCGTCTGCGTCGATATCGTACTTGCCGTCGCCTTCAGCGATAGCGCTTACAGGACACTCGTCAGCGCAAGCTCCGCACATAATGCAATCGTCATTAATCTTATATGCCATAAGGTGAAACCTCCTTGATTTATTAAGTATATTTTACCATACATTTCATAAAATGCAATAGGTTAGTGTTCACTAATTTGGTATTTTTTTAAAAAGTTCACATAATTAACAGTAAAAACCCGATTTTACTGCTCCTCAAGGTGTTTTAGATCCTCGATTTCCTTTTTGTTCATACGGATATATCCGTCCTTTATGAGCTTGACCTCTTTGACCTTGAAGGTTGCGGGCGCCACACCATCGGGGGCTGAGTCGAGCTTTACCTTCAACACTCCGGAGATGAGGTTGTTTTCGACAACAATTCCGCGGCCTTCGGGGGTTTTTACAATAGCTCCGACCTTGGGAGTACGCTTTAGCAGGTCGGAATACGCCTCCTGCTCATATTTAAGGCAACACATAAGCCTTCCGCAGGTTCCGGAAATCTTGACCGGAGAGAGGGAGAGGCCCTGTTCCTTTGCCATTTTTATTGAAACGGGCTGGAAATCGCCCATAAAGCTGTGGCAACAGAATGGTCTGCCGCATACGCCGAGACCTCCGAGCATTTTAGCCTCGTCACGCACGCCGATCTGCCTGAGCTCGATTCGGGTTCTGAACACGCTTGCCAAATCCTTTACGAGCGCGCGGAAGTCTACCCTGCCGTCGGCTGTAAAATAAAAGAGAATTTTGTTGTTGTCAAAGGTGTATTCGACATCCACGAGGTTCATCTCAAGACCATGATCGGCGATTTTTTTCTCGCAGATTTTGAAAGCCTCTTTTTCTCTTTTTTTATTTTCCTCGATATGGTTGAGGTCGTTTTCGTTGGCGATGCGTATCATCGGCTTGAGCGGATAGATTATATCCTCGTCGGCAACCTCTTTGTTGGGAAGCGCGACAATGCCGCATTCTATGCCGCGGGCTGTCTCGACTATAACCTTATCGTTTGTATTTAGTTTTGTGTTTTTGGGGTCAAAATAATAGATTTTTCCAACTTCTTTAAATCTGACTCCTATTACTTCTGCCATACGTTCCTCCTGTATTCAGCGCATAACCAAAGGGATATGAGCTTGAGGCTCACATTCGCGTAGATTTTCGATTTCGCGTCCTGAGTGAGCTCTATTAGTTTTAAAAATCTTGATTTCGTAAGCTTTCTGCACAATAAATCGGCCGTGTCACTGTCGATCTCGGCGGTTGAGCCGATATAGACCGCCAGTCCGTCGCGCAAAAGAGCCGCAATCGAATCCAGAGTGTCAAGCGCGAGAGCGCGGTCGTTCATTTTATAGGTTGAGCGAAGCAGGTTAATCTCGCCGGGCGAGACGATTCCCCGCGCGATTTCCTTTGCGAGAGAATACGCTTCCTCGTTTATCTGTTCGGTGTTTTCGAGGCTGAACTCCACCGCCCTGGAACGGATTGTGTCGAGCAGACTGCGTGAGCTTTCGCAGGTAAGGATGAACAGGGTATCCTGCGGCGGCTCCTCCAGTGTTTTGAGAAAAGCGTTCTGTGAGATTACCGGCAGCTTGCGGTCGCAGTCCTCAAATACATACACCTTGCGCAATGCCTGGTTTGGCTTTACGTATGAGTCGCGGATTATCGCGGCTATTTCTTCTTTTTTATATATATCGGTTTTGCCGGAGCCCTTGGCGAAGTAGACGTCGCAATGAACATCGCTTTGGACGTTTTGGCAGTCCTTGCATTTTCCGCAGGGTGGATTATCCTTTGAGCATACCGCCCACATCGAGAGACGCTTGGTAAGTATACGGCGTCCTTCGGCGTTGCCGGAGCTTATTATAACCGCGTGCGGCATACGTCCGCCGCGCTCAAGCTCGCTTAGTGACTTTTTCAGCTGTTCGTTGCCCTGCAATTCGGGAAAATTCAAAAACCTCACCTCCGCGTAAGCGGCTTTTTAACCCGGAATTTTAAGATGATTAACAAGTACGTTTCCGTTATCATCTATCTCGACGGTGGCGCAGTTGCGCTCATAGCTCGACGCGCTGCCGGGATTTATCAAACGGATATTGCCGACCATTTCGTCAGTCGGCATATGTGTGTGTCCAAAAAATACAATGTCAGCCCCGTTTTCCTCGGCACTGTAGGAAAGATTGTCGAGACCGTACTTTACCGAAAACAGGTGACCGTGGGTTACCATAATCTTTTTGCCGGCAAGGGTCAAAAACTCGACTGTGTCAAGATTACAGCCCCAGTCGCAATTGCCGCGCACGCATACTACGGACGAATCGGCGCAGTTCTCCATAAGCCATTCCGCCTCATTGCGCGAATCGCCGCAGTGGATTATGACATCCGCGTTTTTACCGTACTTTTTTACGGCCTCCTTTACTCCTGCCAGGTTGCCGTGAGAATCAGATAGCACTAAAAATTTCATTGTTATCAACTCTTTCTTTGGTACCTTCTATATATTATAACAAATGCCGAGTGATTTTTCAATCATATATTTAATAATTTCGCATAATATATATCGAGGTGGTACAATGAACAATAACGAACTAACCGGTATGATTAATAATTATATAAATAAAAACAAGCTCAGCTCAGACAAAAACGATATTAAAAACAAGGAAAAGGTGTCCAAGCTGCTGTCCGGTCTCAGCGAAAAACAGGCTTCCACGCTCAAAGACCTGCTGAACAACCCTGAAAAATCACAAAAAATCCTGAGCTCGCCTGCAGCCAAAGCGCTTTTTAAGAAACTAGGCAAATAATGGACGCGGGTCTGGAACAAAAAATCTCCGAGATAATGTCCGACCCCGAGGCTATGGAACAGATAAAAAGCCTGGGTCAGATGTTGGGGATTAATCAGGAGGAAGCCGAACCGAAGGATGAAAGCGTGATAAATGCCGACACAATGGGAAAACTGACACAGCTTATGCCGATTATAAACAACGCCCGCGGAGAGGACGACACCACACGCCTGCTTGCGGCGCTAAAGCCGTTTTTGAGCGAGGCAAGGAGGAAACGCCTGGACAGCGCAAGGCGGATTATTATGATGCTAAAGCTGATACCCGCGCTTAAAGAGGTCGGGTTATTCGAAATGTTTGGAGGTTAAACCTTGGCTGAGATTGACGATATTACCAAGGAAGCGCTGCGCCGCGCCAATCAGATGCATTTTCGATCGCAAAATCCTGCTAAAAAGCCTCCGGCTCAACCGGAAAAACGTGAACCGGAGGTTAAATCTCAAAATAGGGCGAGCGGAAATATACTGTCGAATCTGTTCGGAAACAACGATAACAGCATAATACTTATACTGCTCATTTTGCTTATGGGTGAAGATACCGACCCATCGCTGCTGCTCGCATTGATTTATCTTTTGCTTTAGGATTTTATACGCTCGATAAGATATGGGATCGCGCGCTCGAACTCAACGCCGTACCAGTTTGCCTCAGGGGTTAGCTTTGTGATTCGGATACATTCGGCGGTAAAGTCAGCGGCAATCCTTACACTTTCGTCAAGTGACTTTCCCCTTGTGAGCAGGCCTGTGAACGCCGAGCTGAAAATATCGCCCGTGCCGTGGAATACCGCGTCGATTTTCTTCTGCTCATACATATTATATTCGCCGTTGTCGTAGGTCATTACGCCGTATTTTTTGCCGAACTCGGCGCCTGTGAGTACGATTTTTTTCGCGCCAAGGGCAGATAGCTTCCCGATTACGGTTTTGAGGAAGGCTTCGTCGTAGGATTCGCGGTAAGGTGTGTCGGTCAGCAGACAAGCCTCGGTGATATTAGGCAGGATTATGTCGGCAATTGCGCAGAGCTTAGCCATTTCCTTGGGGAATTTGCTGTCGAACGCCGGATAGAGTCTGCCGTTGTCGGCCATAGCGGGATCGATTATAATTTTTGTTTTTTCGGTTTTAAGGCTGTTTATTATGCTGATGACCTTGTCGACCTGGGAGCCGTTGGCGAGATAGCCGGTGTAGAAGGCGTCGAATTCTACGCCCTCGCTTTTCCAGTGGTCAGCAATGGGCAGGAGCTGGTCGTCCAGATCCTTGCAGGTAAAGTTTTTGAACATTGTATGTGTAGACAAAACAGCCGTGGGGATTATCGCCGCTTCGACTCCGGTAGCGGATATTACCGGCAATGCTACGGTAAGTGAGCATTTTCCGAGGCAAGAGATATCCTGGATTGTCGCTATTCGTTTCATAATAATCATCCTTTAGTTTTTATACGCAGATATTATTTTAGCAAAGTAGGACGAAGATGTCAATTACAGTCGATATTCTTTGTTCTGCACCGTTCCTTTCCAGCTGTTATGTTAGGTTATGTGTCGGATATTTTTAGTTTTTCCGGAAAAGCAACACGCTAGGGGTTTATGTTACATTTGTAGGGGATGGCCTCCGTTCCTCAGCCGGAGACGGCAAACCCTCTGTCGCATTCGCGACATCTCCCTTAACAAGGGAGTCTCCATCCCGTTCCTATCCTTAATCTCTATTTGTGGGAAGTAGCAGAACTCTGATTAAATATAAGTTTCTGCGCTCGACTTCAAGGATCTGTAGCATAAACGAGCGGACAGGCACAGAGGAGACTCTCCCATTGGGAGAGATGTCGCGAATGCGACAGAGAGGGTGCCGTCTCCGGCTGAGGAATGTCCCTACAATGCTTAAACTGCTTCTATAAATAATTGTTTTTTTACAGCAGGAAAAGCGTGTCATAAGACACGCTTTCAGGCTTTATAGGATATATTTTTGAAAAACGATGTTTTCCCTACTCCTATAAAGCTGAACTGATTTATATTCTCCGCACAGTTTGTTGCTGCGCAACAACGTGCGATGAGTAAACGAAAAGCGTGTCCGAAGACACGCTTTTCTTATGCAATCTATTAAGATTTAATTATTTAACCTTAACCTTGATCTTAGCGAATACGCCGTTCTGAGCGTAAGCGTATACTGTAGCTGTACCCTTCTTCTTAGCGGTAA
>CADAEZ010000006.1 GCA_902787145.1 uncultured Ruminococcus sp. | reverse complement strand
CGCGCCTCGGAACGGCACGGAGGCCGTTCCCTACAATGTACCGTACCCCTTTTTAAAGGGGAATTCCCCTTTCAGGGGAAATGTCGCAAAGCGACAAAAGGGTTGCCGTCTCCTGCTAAGGAACCGTCTCCGGCTGAGGAATGTCCCTACAACGCTTTATCCGAACTACTTCAATAAATTAGTAATCTCCTATAGACAAAAAAGTAGGGGCGTCAGACCGACGCCCCATCAAACATATTACGCTTTGCCTACTGAACCGAAAAGTTCCATCTTTTCTTTAACAGTTTCTTTGATTGCCTCAGCGCCGGGAGCGAGAAGCTTTCTTGGGTCAAATCCCTTACCCTGAAGGTCCTTGCCTTCTTCGATGTACTTTCTTGTAGCAGCCGCGAAAGCGAGCTGGCACTCTGTGTTAACATTGATTTTGCTTACGCCGAGCTCGATAGCCTTCTTAATCATATCAGCCGGGATACCTGTACCGCCGTGGAGTACGAGCGGCATCTCGCCTGTGAGCTGCTGGATAGCGTCGAGAGTCTCAAACGAAAGTCCTGCCCAGTTGTCCGGATATTTTCCGTGGATGTTGCCGATGCCCGCGGCGAGCATTGTTACGCCGAGGTCAGCTACCATCTTGCACTCCTGTGGGTCAGCGCACTCGCCGGCGCCGATAACGCCGTCTTCCTCACCGCCGATTGAGCCTACCTCAGCCTCAATCGAGAGACCGAGCTCGTTACAGGTTGCTACGAGTTCCTTTGTCTTGGCAACGTTCTCGTCGATTGGATAGTGAGAACCGTCAAACATAATTGAGCTGAAGCCTGCCTCGATACAAGCCTTAGCGCCCTCATATGAGCCGTGGTCGAGGTGGAGAGCTACGGGAACAGTGATGTTGAGTTCCTCCAGCATAGCTGTAACCATACCTACGACTGTCTTGTAGCCGCACAAGCAGGATTGACTTTGTCCACTCAAGGTTGTTGATGTTGAACTGACCAACAGCATAGTGGCCTGCCTTTGCTTTTGTAAGCATTTCTTTTGCGTTAACTAATGGCATAATAATACCTCCGATAGTGAATTTCATATAATGTACGTCTACACTATACGCTTAATGATATAATAACACAAAAAAAGAGTAATATAAAGTGGTTTTTGGAAATTTTTCTGAAATAATGTCAAAACTTTTTCGTTTTCTCGGTTGTAATTACGAAAAAAAGAATGTATAATATGAAAAGATGTTTCTAAAAAGGAGACGATAGTATGGAAAACAATGATAACAAAATGCCCCAGGTTCCGCCGGTACCAGGTCAGGCGCCGCAGCCTCAGTTTGTTCAGGCTCCTCAGCCTGAGCCTCAACCGGCTCCTCAGCCTGAACCTCAGCCCGAACCGAGATATGCGCAGCAGCCTCAGCCTGCTCCTCAGTACGCTCAGCCTCAGCAGGCTATGCAGTATCCGCGCCAGGCTCCGCCTCAGTATAATCAGGCTCCGCCGCGATACGCCCAGCCTCAGCCCGGTTATGGTTTCAACCCCGGGTATCAGCCGGTAAAGCCGCAGAAGCAGCCTATGAGCGCGGGACTTAAGGCGCTCATAGCGATTCTTATTGTTATACTTGCGGGCTCGTTTATCGGATTTTTTGTATACATAAACCAGAATAATCAGAACGGCGGTTTCGTAGAGGATTCGACTGCTCCGTCGAGCAACGGGTCGTTTACCTTCCCGACCGAGAATATAACCGAAGAGACCACCGATAACGGCAAGGATTATCCCGAATCCGACGCCCAAAAGGCTACCGATCCCTCGTATAAGGGACTGAGAACCGACAATAAGCCTAAAAAGGTTAAGAACGGCGAGTACGGCGCTGAGTACGCCTTCTCCAAGGTCGAGAAATCAGTAGTCGGCGTAATCGGCTACGAGGACGGTCAGGAGGGTAACGCCAAGAGTTATACAAGTATGGGATCGGGAATCGTAATCAGCAAGGACGGCTACATCGTTACTAACTCCCATATTGTAAACCACAGCAGAACATCTTTTAAGCTAAAGATAATCACAGCGGATAAGAAAGAGTACAAGGCAGGGGTTGTAGGCTATGACAGCCGCAACGATATCGCCGTGCTGAAGGCGGAAGCCAATAACCTGACTCCGGCTGAGTTCGGCAACAGCGACGAGCTTAAGGTTACGGAGGATATTATAGTAGTAGGCAACCCGCTGGGACTGAGTTTCCAGAATTCCGTAACAAAGGGAATCGTATCCGCGCTTAACCGCGAGGTGCTTTCCTCGAACAACGCCAAGGTTATCCAGACCGACGCGGCAATCAATCCCGGTAACAGCGGCGGCCCGATGGTGAATATGTACGGACAGGTTGTCGGTATTGCGACCGCCAAAATCGTTCTTGAGGAATACGAGGGAATGGCGTTCGCGATTCCGGGTAATACCGCAAAAAAAATAGTCGACAGTATTATGAAGAACGGCTACGTAAAGGGCAGAGTAAAAATCGGTATAATGGGCAAGGCCGTCACCAAGAATGAGGCTGATGTCGCAGGAATACAGGTAGAGAGCATATCCAAGGGAGGTCCTCTCGACGGCAAAGACATAAAGTCCGGAGACATCATTACCAAGGTCGACGGCAAGGAGATTTCGACATTCAGCGAGTGCTACTCGATTCTCGAAACTCACAAGCCGGGCGATAAAATAAAGGTTACCGTCTATCACGAAAATACCAACAGCACTAACGAAATCGAGATAGTCTTGCAGGAAGATAAAGCAGAATAATAATCAAAGAGCTGTCGCTGAGTTAAGCGGCAGTTCTTTTTTTCGATAACATTGTTAATGGTCGTGTTGCATAAACATATTACATATATTTTCAGTTTAATATATTGGCGTTTTTCTGTACAACAAAACCTCCTGCGGCTTTTATTCTGCCACGGGAGGTTCTTTTCTGCTGTACGTTTTTCGGGGCTGACGCATTTTGCGTCAGCCCCGTTCATTATTGTTCTTCAATTGGTTCAGGTGTTTCGCTGTAGTATTCGGGTACCCACTCGGGGAGGCCTTCGGGCATTACTCTCTTTTCGATAGAGAACAACGGGTCGTCGGGCTCCGGGTCACCGGACTGTCCGCGCTTTTTCTTCTTGAGATAGAGGAAAACGGTCAGCGCTATGAACAGCAGCAGGCCGGTTACCGTGAGGATTCCACCTCGGGTAAAGCCCTTCGGGATATAGTGGAGCTTGATGTTATGGTGTCCCTTTGAAAGCCGGAAGGCGGTCAGCGCCTCGGCAATCGGGGTTATCTCGACTTTTTGTCCGTCAACCTCGGCTGTCCAACCCTCGTTTTTGTTCGAGAAGAGCTTGCCGATAAGGGTATCGTCGTCTTTGAGTCCCGCTTCGTACGGAACAGAGGTGTAGAATACTCCGTCCTCGGTTACGTCGATTTCGCCCTCCATATAGTTGCCGGTGAGCTTGGTTGTGCGCATATAGTTTTGCTTAAGGATGTTGTATCCTTTGTCGAACACCTTGGTGTTGAGGTAGTTTACATATATTTTCGCGGTGCCGCTGGCTCCGGCCTTTAGGTCGCAGGCAAGGGAGATTTTGTCGCCCTTGTTGAAGTAGCCGATAGACATAATATACGGTCTTCTTACGTAGAATGCCGATGTGCCTGTGCGGGCAACGTCGTTCTGGAGTACGGCTACGTTGTCGGCGTTTGTGATGAAGGTGTATGCGTAGTAGTAGCCGGCTACGGGCGCCTCGTAGTTCCATTTCAGCTTGGGGGCTGTGGTCTGGTCGTTTGTCGAGAAGCTGTAGTTGCCGTAGTCGAGACGGTTTACGGGGAAAGTCTTGTAGTCGGTATGACCCTGAGATACAACGTCGAGCTTGGTGTATACATCCTCTTTAAGTCCTGTAGCCAGTTTAAACAGCTGATTCTGCTTGTCGAACGGATTGTACGAGTCCTCGGCGTCGGTGCCCTGGTATCCGAGGATGTCGGATTTTGTCATAAAGCCCATAGGGATATAGGTTTTGTTCTTGTACAGGGTGACGTTGGTGTCGCTGAAGGTTTCGTTCCAGTAAAGGTTATCGTTGGCTTTACCGTCGCGCGAGATAAGGTACTTGAGGTTCATAAACAGGTCGGTGATAGGCGAGCTCTCGGCGTAGGTGTAGCGGTTGCCGGACAGCCAGCCCATTAGTCCGAAGTTCTCGGCAAAGCGTGTGAAGGTTTCGTTGGTCATAGAGTTGAACATTGATATTCCGTTAAAGTGATTGAGCGAGGAATCGCACAAGGTTTGTGTGCTTGTGAACTCGGCTCTCCAGAGCTCCGGAGTATCTTTTTCCGCTTCTTTCATATGATCTACGACTTTTTTGGTGGATTCTCCGCCGCGGGGATAGTCGTATATAGTTGTTACGCTGGTCTTTTTAACGCCCATATACGCGGTAACTCCGCCCTGGGCGACGGTTATCGCCGCCAGCAGTATACACAGGAAGGACCTGCTGATAAGTTTCTTTTTATATAGGAAGATAAGAGCGAGTATAACGGCCGCGATTATCGGCGTAGCGATAAGCGGCAGCAGCTCCTGATAACCCACTCCGGCAACTACGATTACCGCGACAACAAGAGCGGTGATAATAAGGTCGAACAGGTTCGAGAAGTCAATTACCATAAACGCTCTGAACGCCATCAGCACAAAGATGAAGCTTACAAGATAGCTGAAGCGGTAGGGGATCATATTTGTAAAGTGGAAGCCGTGCCACATATAGTCGAGCTGACGGAAGATAAAGCTGGAGAACAGGAACAGAAGCAGTACTCCTGTGAAGATTTTTTCCTTAAGCTTAATCTTGCGCGAGGTCATAAACATAACCATAAGCACGGTTGCGATTACGCCGACAGAAATGTTTGGGAAGCCCTCGGTGACTGTGGGCTCGATGAATGTGGCGCTCTGCGAGAACGCGACTCTGTATGCCTCGAACAGTCCGTACAGGGAGTTAGAGGATCCGATGTTGATCTGGAAGCCTGTCGGGAATGTGCTGCCTGCCGCGTGAGTGTTCTGGAGTCCGAAGAACGCCGGAAGTATAAAGAACGCCGTCAGCATAAGTCCGACTACGGAGGTTATGCCGATACGCAAAAAGCGTTTGAAGAATACTTTTACTCCGTCCCACCGGCATACGCTGTATCCGATAAAGCACAGAACCATAAATACACAGGTGAAAAGACCGATGTAGTAGTTCGCGAGTACGGACAGGGCGAGCGTGATTACGTACAGGCGGTATCTTCCCTCGCGCATAAGAGCCGTAAAGCCCATTGCAACCAGAGGAGTAAGAGCTACGGTGTCGAGCCAGATTTCACACCAGTAGTAGCCCATAAAGAAGGCTGACAGCGCGAAAGCGGTCGAGAAAATTACGAGGGTGATGTCGTCGCGCTTGAAAGTGTAGCGCAGGAACATCGAAAAGAAGCATCCCGCAAGTCCGATTTTGAGACATACCGAGAAGGTGAGGAACATATTCAGCCACGCTATGTCGTTCATACCGAGAAAGTCCGCCGGTAAAAGAACGGTTAAAAAGTTCAGCGGGCTGGCAAGGTAGTAGGAGGCAAGGGCGAAGTAGTTTGTACCCGCGCCCTGGGTCCACGACCAGAACAGCGACTCACCGTGTTTTAGCTTGTCCTGAAGATCGACGAGGAAGGGAAAGTACTGGTGCCACAAGTCGGTGACAAGAATCTGCTTGTCGCCGAAGGGCTGACATCCCATAACCGCGTAGGCGATATACATTAGAAGGAACGGTACGGCAAAAGAAATGAGCACAAATACATTTCTTTTGAAAAAACCGCCCTCACGCACAACGCCTGTGTGTGAGAAATCAAAGAACGACGGGTTAAACTTAAGTCTTTTGCCGCCGTCATTGATGACTGTGGTGTCTTTTTTCATAAGTGATATACTCCTTTGCTGAAATTCAACATTTTATACCAAATTATATATTAACATATATTGCCGTCAAGGTAAATATAAAAATTAAATAAAATATGGACTTTTTTGCTTTTTATTGTTATAATAATCTATAATAACCGAGAAATATTAAGAAATACAGGGAAAGGCGTTTTGATATGGGCGAGTTTTTTAAAAACTTTTTTGATATCAAGTTCTGGAAGTTCCTTTTGGTCGGCGTTATTAACACGATTGTCGGCGAGGGCGTAGTGCTTTTGTGCTTACAGGTTATAGGCTGGAAGAACTTTGCATGGGGAGCCGGAGCCGCGGCTGTCGCCGGTACAGTAGTCGGCAGTATTGTCAGCTATTTTATGAACAAATACTTTACGTTTAAAAATAAAGAGAAGGGCATAGGCCCTATGGTTCGATTTACAGTGAATATCGTCGTGTGCCTGCTTATCAGGGTTGTAGCGGCTACGGCAGTGACAGAGGGCTGCAAGGCGCTGTCGCTTACGATGTTCTCTATGGACGTAAACACATTCGCGGCGTATCTCGGATGGGCGGTTGGAGCCTGTGTTTTCGTGGCCTGCAACTATATCGGACAGAGATTCTTCGCGTTTAAAGAAAAATAAAGGAGAGTGTGCTATGAAAATCAAAAAAATACTGGGTTTATCTATGGCGGCGGTAATGGCCGTATCTGTTTTGGCGTCAATGCCGGCTTCGGCCAAGACGTCGGTAAGCTATTCCCCCATCAGCAAAACCTACAAGTCGGACGGAATGGATATGCTTAAGCTGAGCATTAAAACTCCCAAGCTGGGCGGTAGCTCCGTGGGAGTAAAGAAGATTAACGCTTACTTTAAAAAGTCAGCTAAGAAAACCGTCAAGGAAGCCAAGAAAATGCTTGTCGCGGCGAAGGAGCAGTATAAGAGTACGCCAAAGTTCTTTAACAGCTATATGCTGAAAAGCTCGGCGAAGCTTGTATACGCTAAGAAGGGCAAGTACAGCTTTAAGGTTTCGAGTATGTCATACTCAGGCGGAGCTCACGGCGGAAGCTACCTCGGCGGAATCACCTTCGATAAATCCGGCAAAAAGCTGCCGCTGTCCAAGATGACAAAATACGCTCCGGCGGATTTGAAGAATAAAATTGTAAAGGCTACAAATAAAAAGATTGACAAAAATCCTGATCTTTTCTTCCCCGAAGCAAAGAATACCGTGCTCAAAAAGAGCCTCAACAAATTCGACGCCTTCCTGAAGGATAACTATCTGTATGTTGTATATCAGGAATACGAGCTCGCTCCGTACGCTGCGGGCAAGACTATCGTAAAAGTAAAAATCTGAGCAAAGTGAGCTTTCGGCAGATAATTGTTTGTGACAAAATGCGGACAATTATCTGCCGTTTATTCATTTATAAGACCTAAAATGATAAAAAATCGGCATTTTGAACAGAAAATCAAGCTTATTTTTGTGAAACAAAATCCTCTGTAGTTGTTGCGGATTCAAAGAATTTGTGGTAATATGTATTTGAGGTAGTGTTATGAACGACGTAATTGTTGTGGCTTCCGGAAAAGGCGGAACGGGAAAAAGTACCGTTTGCGTCGGACTTTCGGTCGCTCTCGTAAAACAGAACAAGCGCGTGCTGCTTATCGACTGCGACTGCGGAATGCGCGGGATTGACCTTATGCTCGACGCGGACGAGGAGATTTTGTTCGATTGCTCCGACGCTGTCAGCGGCAACTGTAAGCCCGAAGAAGCGGTATATCGCAGCAAGAATATGCGTGAGCTCGACCTGATGGCTGCTCCGTTCGATACAGATAACGAGATCAGTCCGTCAGTGTTCAGGCAGCTTGTGGACGAGCTGAAAGGCTCTTACGATTACGTCATTATAGATTCACCTGCCGGAATCGGGTCGGGATTCGCCACGGCGGCGGCGCCTGCCGACAAAGCGCTGATTGTCACCAACGCCGAACCTACAAGCGTGCGCGGAGCGGTGAAAATCCGATCGAAGCTTATTGCTATCGGCATAGACGACATCCGGCTTGTCATAAACCGTTTTGACAGAGCGCAGTTTGACCAGCTCGGTTGCTACAACGATTTGGACGAGGTGATTGACCGTACCGGAACAAGGCTTATCGCGCTTGTACCGTTTGACCTGCGGCTTTCGGCTATTATGCAGAACGGCTACGCGGGGTTGAACTGGAGCCCGGCTGTCACGGTTTTTGACTGCCTTTCGAGAAGACTTGCGGGCGAGAATGTACCGCTCGCGTTTACAGGATAGATTAAATACAGAAAGCGTTTAGAGTATACAGGAGGAAATTATGAATATCGCACTTATCGCACACGACGAAAAAAAGGAGTTAATGATTCAGTTCTGCATCGCTTACTGCGGAATATTAAGCAGAAATAATCTTTTTGCCACAGGTACAACCGGCAAGATTGTAGCTGAGTCAACCGGCTTGCAGATTACGAGCTTCCTTGCGGGCTCACAGGGCGGCGACCAGCAGATTGCGGCGCGTATCTCCTATAACGAGATTGATATGCTTCTGTTCTTCCGCGATCCTCTCGACGCTAAACCCAACGAGCCGAATGATATGAATATCCTCAGGCTCTGTGATATGCACAATATCCCGGTCGCTACCAATATTGCTACCGCCGAAGTGCTCATCCACGGACTCGAGCGCGGCGACCTTGACTGGAGAAACATTATAAAGTAAAATAATAAAAGTTGCTATCGGGCGGCGTATGCTGCCCGTTAGTTTTGTCAGTTCATATCGGATAAGGAATGATATTATGGGAGTAATCACTAAAAAAATCAAAGGCACCGAGGATGTCTTGCCCAAGCAGAGCTATCGGTGGCAGTTTGTAGAAAATATTATGCGTGAGGAAGCGCGCAACTTTGGCTTCCGCGAGATGCGCACCCCTGTGTTTGAGCACACTGAGCTGTTTCAGAGAGGCGTCGGCGATACAACTGACGTTGTGCAAAAAGAGATGTACACCTTCGATACAAAGGGCGGCGAGAGTGTAACTCTGCGCCCCGAGGGTACTGCCGGTGCCGCCAGAGCTGTGCTTGAGCACGCTCTGATTAACGACGGTCTGCCGATTAAGGCGTACTACTTTACATCCTGTTATCGCTACGAAAAGCCCCAGGCCGGCAGACTCAGGGAGTTTCACCAGTTCGGTATCGAGGAGTACGGCACTTCGTCGCCGGCAGCGGACGCCGAGGTTATCGCTCTGGCGAATTCAATCTTCAAAAGATTGCAGATAAAAGACTTGCACCTGGAGATCAACTCAATCGGATGTCCCGAGTGCAGGGCTAAATACAACGAGGCTATCCGCGAATACTTCGGCAAGCGCGTCGAGGAACTATGCGGCAACTGCAAAAGCAGGCTGGAGAAAAATCCGATGCGCCTTATCGACTGCAAGGTGCCGTCCTGCGCCGAAATCGCCAAGGACGCTCCGAGTATCCTCGACTATCTGTGCGAGGAATGCGAGAATCATTTTGAGCAGGTCAAAAAATATCTTGAAATCGCGGGTATAGAGTATCAGGTCAATCCCACGATCGTGCGCGGACTCGACTACTACACCAAGACGGTGTTTGAGTTTGTATCCGACGCAATCGGCAGTCAGGGTACCGTGTGCGGCGGAGGCCGCTATGACGGACTTATCGAGCAGCTCGGCGGTCAGCACCTGCCGTCGCTCGGCTATGCTATGGGTATCGAGCGCCTGCTTATGGTTATGGAGAATCAGGGTATCGAGATTCCCGCCGAGGAGCCCTGCGCCCTGTATATAGCAGGTCTCGGCGAGGCGGCTCAGGCCAAGGCGTTTGAGCTTGTAAACAGCGTGCGTTCCTCCGGCCTCGCGGCGGAGACTGACGTTGTCGGCAGAGGGCTCAGACCCCAGATGAAATACGCCGACAAAATCGGCGCGCGGTTCAGTATGGTAATCGGCGACAACGAGCTTGAACAGAACTCGGCGGAAGTGAAGAATATGACTACAGGTGAGAAAACACCGCTTCCGCTGGACGACAGCTTTGCGGATAAATTCGCGGCGGTACAGCTTGCGGAAAAATTTGGTAAAACAGAGTAATGGAGTAAAATTATGGCAGAATTTATGACAGGTCTTAAGAGGACAAATATGTGCGGAGACTTCCGTATTTCGGACGTTGGAAAGGAAGTCACCGTATTCGGCTGGGTTCAGCGTCAGCGTGACCTCGGTCAGCTTATTTTTATCGACCTGCGCGACAGAACGGGTATCGTTCAGCTCGCGTTCAGCGATACTACTGACAAGGAAATTTTTGACAAGGCGGCTTCCTGCCGAAGCGAGTATGTGTTGGGCGTAAAGGGTGTTGTGGCCGAGCGCTCGGCAAAGACAAATAAAATCCCCACCGGTGAGGTGGAGATTCAGGTTAATGAGCTGAGGATTCTCTCGAAGGCGCAGACTCCGCCGTTCGAGATTCTGGACGAGACCAAGACAGGCGAGGATACAAGACTGAAATACCGCTACCTCGACCTCAGGAGAAAGCCTTTGCAGGATAACCTCATTATGAGAGGAAAAATCGCCAAGGTCGCGCGCGACTACTTCTATGAGAACGGCTTTATCGAGATCGAGACTCCGATGATGATAAAGAGTACTCCCGAAGGCGCGAGGGATTACCTCGTTCCGTCAAGGATTCATCAGGGCAAGTTCTACGCCCTTCCGCAGTCGCCGCAGATTTATAAGCAGCTGCTTATGCTGTCGGGCTTTGACAGATATATTCAGCTCGCTCGCTGCTTCCGCGACGAGGATTTGCGCGCGGACAGACAGCCTGAGTTTACTCAGATTGATATGGAGATGTCCTTTGTTGACCTCGACGAGATTATGGAAATCAATGAGGGGCTTTTCAAGAGGATATTCAAGGACGTCCTCGGTAGAGAGCTTGAGACTCCGTTCGAAAAAATGACCTATAAGGACGCTATGGAAAACTACGGTTCCGACAAGCCGGACGTGCGTTATGATATGAAGATCAAGGATATCTCCGAGCTGGTTAAGGACAGCGAGTTCGGTGTGTTCAGCGGAGCAATCGCGGACGGCGGCTCGGTACGCTGTATCGTGGCCAAGGACGCCGTCAAGACATATTCAAGAAAAGAAATCGACAAGCTCACCGAGTACGTCCGCGGAATCGGCGCGAAGGGACTCGCCTTTGTGCGCTGGGTCGAGGACGAGCCGAGCTGTTCCTTCAAGAAGTTTATGAAGGAAGGCGAGCTTGAGAACATACTCAGTACGGTCGGCGCCGAAAAAGGCGACGTTGTGCTGATTGTAGCCGACAAAAACGACGTTACGCTTCCGGTGCTCGGAGCACTTCGACAGGTTGTCGCCAAGAGGCTCGACATCATCCCGGATGTGTTCAAATTCGTGTGGATCGTTGATTTCCCGTTCTTCGAGTGGGACGAGGAGAGCGGCGAGTGGATCGCTATGCACCATCCGTTCACGAT
This sequence comes from uncultured Ruminococcus sp., assembly GCA_902787145.1. Taxonomy (GTDB): domain Bacteria; phylum Bacillota; class Clostridia; order Oscillospirales; family Acutalibacteraceae; genus Ruminococcoides. The sequence goes on along the minus strand of CADAEZ010000006.1, from coordinate 38,600 downwards.
GCCGCGCGAGGACTGCCTGCAATACCTTGACAGCGACAAGGGCAAGGTAATCGCCAAGGCGGCAGACCTTACCCTCAACGGCACGGAGCTCAGCTCCGGTTCTATCCGTATTACGGACTACGAGCTGCAGCAGAAGATGTTCCGCGCGCTTAAGATGACTGACGAGGAGATCGAGGCAAAGTTCGGCTTCCTCGTAGAAGCGTACAAATACGGCGCTCCGCCGCACGGCGGAATGGGCTTTGGCCTCGACAGAATCACAATGCTCCTCGCCGGAGTGGATTCGCTCAGGGACGTAACCGCCTTCCCCAAGGTTCAGAACGCCAGCGAGCTGATGAGTCAGTGTCCGTCCGAGGTTGACGACGAGAGCCTCGAAGTGCTGGGGCTGAAGGTTGATATTACGGAAGAATAAATCATTCGGCAGACAGCGTTATTTGCGCTGTCTGCGTTTTTGAATCTAGTTTATCGTAAAACGATAAAAAATTATTGACTTTTTATAAATCTGGTGTTATAATCACTGTGAAAGGAGAGGTAGTTATGTCAAATAAAAATATCTCTAAATCACTTAAAACCATTATTGCGCTAATGGGAGTGCTTGGAATTGGCTTTTACTCGGTAGTGGTGCCTTGGGCGCTATCTGAATTTGTCGGGAAGTATCCTGAGTTTTCATATTTTTATCTGCCGTGGCTTATTTTTTTGCTTTGTACGGCTGTTCCGCTTTACGCAATACTCGTATTAGGGTGGATGATTTCGACAGCGATAGGCGAGGATAAATCGTTTACCGAGAAGAACGCGGAACGATTAAAGGCGTGCGCGTATTGCCTTGCGGGAGACGCGGTTTTCTTCCTGCTTGGTAATTTTGTTTTTGGGTTTTTAAATCTCAATCATCCTGGAGTGGCGGTCGCGGCATGCGTGTTCTGTTCGTTTGTAATTATGATTGCCTGCGCGGTAAGACTTTTAGCTCACCTCGTAAGTAAGGCGAGCGCGATTCGCGAAGAAAACGAGGGATACATATGATAGTTATAAACATTGACGTTATGCTCGCCAAGCGTAAAATGACAGTGACCGAGTTATCCGAAAAGGTGGGCATAACAATTGTAAATATGTCTGTGCTAAAAAACGGCAGGGCAAAGGGTATCAAGTTCCAGACGCTTGACGCGATTTGCCGCGCGCTCGACTGTCAGCCCGGAGATATTTTGGAATATCGTGAGGACTGAGTATGAAGCTTTCAAGTACAGCGGTTTGTGTTATTGTAGGTTGTATGATAGGAGTTGTGCTGGCTTATGGTATTTTTGCGGTTATTGTTATAAATAATGGTTTAATCAATAATATATCTTTTACCGGCGAAACCGAGTTCACTGTAAAAACAAAGGATGAAACTAACGGATTGATATCGTGTTATGAGGTTGATGCGTTTGGGAATTCGAAAGGAACCGATCGAGTGAGGTTTGAGCCGAATTGTGATTTAAAGATTAATCTGGAGAATGCTTCAGGCGATTGGAATAAGGATTGCAAGAGCTTTAAGTGCTCAAAAGCAACGCTCGATAGAATCTATAAGGCGATGCGGTTAGTAAAAAACTATGAAGAACACGACATTCACCCTCAGCGAGCCTTTGTGAAGAATGATACCATATATATTTCTGCGTGGTACAATGTCAACCTCAGTTGTCCGTGGTATCTTTTTAGATATGAGGAAAAGGATAACAAAGTCGTTCAGCTGTTTTCTTTTATTGAAGAGGAGATTTTGGATATAAGAATATGAATAGAGTTTTAAATGCAATAAAAACAGTTGGGATTACGACGTTTTTCGCTGTAGTAACCGCGTTCTTTGAATCTCTGCTTCTGATAATCCTGCTTGCGGTTTTGAGTATTGCGGGAGTTGCGTTTTTGGGAGAGCATACCTATACTCCTTCTGAATGGGAGGAAGGCGAGGTCGGGTATATAAGCGATAATATGGAGTTTGTCAAGTTGAATGAGCGTTATATAATTAAGGACTGTATCGATAATTCCAAGCCAGATACTCTACAAAGAGTAAACGGTCTGCCCGACGAATACTACGGCGATTACTTGTATGAGATTAAGGGAGAGATGTTTTTCAGCGGAAAAATCGAGAAGTGCTGGCTTTATGACGTAACGTGCGATAAGGTTATTATTAAGTCGACAAACTATAACGTATATGACCTTAAAGGTGAATGGATAAGCTGTGATCAATATTCGACACTGAGAGAACTTTCGCAGCGGTATAATTTAAAAAATTTTAAGGAAATAAAATTTTGGTGACAATTGCGGCAGACAGCGTTATATGCGCTGTCTGTTTTCGTATTTTATGATACTTTTTATTTTTGCGGCGTGTATAGAAAAATATCCACTGAAAAATTCAGGTTATCGGCGAAATTTTATGACGGTTGTGCATTATTAATAAAATTACCCCGTTTGATTGTCAATATACGTCGACAAACTTTGTTTTTGTTGCACAAAATTAGTTATTTTTTACAAATAAGGTATTGCTAAATTGCGAATTATATGATAAAATTGTATTACTTATGGTGGGCGAGTGTGATTCACCAGAAAATTAAATAATTCAACGTCTGAAGGGAGTTGAAACTATGGCAAGAGTGGCAGGAATTTTGATGCCGATTACTTCTCTGCCGTCGCCTTACGGCATCGGTACTATCGGTAAGGAGGCGCGCGAGTTCGCGGATTTCTTATCCGAAGCAGGACAGAAGATTTGGCAGATTTTACCCGCCGGTCCCACAAGCTACGGCGATTCGCCGTATCAGTCGTTCTCTACCTACGCGGGCAATCCGTATATGATTGACCTTGATACGCTGGTTGAGGAGGAGTTGATCGACAAGGAGCAGCTCGACGCGATTGACTGGGGCGACAATCCTATCGAGGTAGATTACGAAAAAATCTACAACAACCGCTTTGTAGTTCTCAGAAAAGCGTATGAGACCTACATCGAAGATTACGAGCTGGACGTTTTCGAGGAATTTAAGGAGGATAACTCCTACTGGCTCGACGACTACGCCCTGTATATGGCGGTCAAGAAGAGTTTCGATATGACGGCATGGACAGAGTGGCCCGACGAAGCTATCAAGATGCGTAAGCCCGCGGCTATACGCAAGTACACGAAAAAGCTTGCCGACGATATTGATTTTTGGAAGTGGGTACAGTTCAAATTCTATGAACAGTGGTACGATTTCCGCGAGTATGTTAACGACCTCGGAATCCAGATTCTCGGTGATATGCCTATCTATGTGGCTATGGACAGCGCCGACACCTGGGCTAATCCCGACGTGTTCTGGCTTGACAAGAAAAACGCGCCTGTGTGCGTGGCCGGATGTCCTCCCGATTATTTCTCGGAGACAGGTCAGCTTTGGGGCAACCCGTTGTATGACTGGGCGTACCTGAAGCAGACAGACTACGCGTGGTGGTTCAACCGTATCGCCGCCGCGGCGAATCTCTATGACATTACAAGAATCGACCATTTCCGCGCGTTTAACGACTATTACGCGATTCCGTACCCCGCCGAGAACGCTATCAACGGCGACTGGATGGACGGCCCCGGAATGGACTTCTTTGATAAGATGAAAGAGGCTATCGGCGATATTCCGATCGTAGCCGAGGACCTGGGCGATCTTTCCGACGGAGTTTACGAGCTCCTGGAGGACAGCGGCTATCCGGGAATGAAGGTTCTGGAGTTTGCCTTTGACGGCGACGAGGAGAACGACTTCCTTCCCTGTAATTATAAAAACAGCAATTGTGTTGTATACACCGGTACTCACGACAACGATACCATTATGGGTTGGTATGCTCAGGCTGAGCCTGAGGAGATCAAGTGCGCGGTTAAATACTGCGGTATCAAGGACGGCGAGGAATTTAACTGGGGATTAATCAGAACCGCATATGCCAGCAAGGCTGACTACGCGGTGATTCAGATGCAGGATATACTCGGACTCGGCACAGAGGCCAGAATGAACGTTCCGTCGACACTCGGCGGCAACTGGGTTTGGAGAATGGACGCTGACGCGCTGACCGATGATCTTGCGAAAAAATTATTATGGATGTCCGATACATACGGACGAATGGAGGAATAACTATGGGTAATCTAATGGACGAACTCAAGCTTACTTCACAGGCCCTGTACTGCGAGAAGCCTGAGAATCTTACACCGGCACAGCTTCATAACGCGCTCGGTAAGGTTGTACAGACAGAAATCGCGGATAACTGGAGCAAGAGTAAGAAAAAGCACGCTTCCGGCAGAAGAGCTTATTACTTCTCGGCAGAGTTCCTTATGGGACGTATGATGTACAACAACCTATACTGCCTCGGAATTCTCGACGACGTAAAAGCTATGCTCAAGAAGAAGGGTATTGACATCAACGTGTTCGAGGAGATCGACGACGCGGCTCTCGGTAACGGCGGTCTCGGCCGACTCGCTGCCTGCTATCTTGATTCGGCAGCTACACAGGAGGTTCCGCTCGATGGTTACGGAATCCGCTACAAGTACGGTCTCTTTAAGCAGCTTATCGAAAACGGCTATCAGGTAGAGACAGCCGACGATTGGCAGAGGTTCGAGGATCCGTGGTGCATCCGCCGCGAGGATCAGGCTGTTTTTGTTGACTTTAAGGGTCAGACAGTCAAGGCTGTTCCGTATGATATGGCTATCATCGGCTACGGTACAAAAAATATCAACACTCTCAGACTCTGGCAGGCCGAGGCGGTTCATGACTTCGACTTTAACGAGTTCAACAACACTCACTATGATTCTGCCGTTCAGGAGAAGAACGACGCCGAGAATATCTCGCGCGTACTCTATCCTAACGATAACTCCTACGAGGGTAAGGTGTTAAGACTTAAGCAGCAGTACTTCTTCTGCTCCGCTTCCCTCCAGGATATTATGAGAGATTACAAGGCTAAATACGGCAACGACTACAGTCACTTTGCCGAGGATTATGCCTTCCAGCTCAACGATACTCACCCGGTATCGGCTATCCCTGAGCTCGTAAGACTCCTTATGCACGACGGTCTCGGATTTGACGAGGCTTTCGAAATCGCGAGAAAGACATGCTCGTACACCAACCATACAGTACTTGGCGAGGCGCTCGAGAAGTGGCACGCTGACCTGATGATGGATGTTGTACCTGAGATTTATCATATCATCTGCCTTATCGCCAACAAGCTCCAGGAGGAGCTCCGCAGCAAGGGCGTAAGCGAGGAAATGAGAGCAAATATGAGAATTGTCGACAACAACACAGTTCATATGGCTCGTCTCGCAACATATGTAAGCACATACGTTAACGGCGTTGCGCAGATTCATACAGAAATCCTCAAGGCCGACGTTCTTAAGGAGTGGTATCAGGTATATCCTGAGAGATTCCAGAACAAGACCAACGGTATTACACAGCGTAGATGGCTCGGACTGTGCAACCCTGAGCTCTCTGACTTTATCACAGACAGAGTAGGCAACGGCTGGCTCAAGGATCTCTCCAAGCTCGACAAGCTCAACAAGTCTATGGACGACGCTACAGTTAAGGAGTTCAACAAGATTAAGGCTAAGAAGAAGAAAGAGCTTGCCGCTTACATCAAGAAGATGGACGGCGTGGACGTTGACCCGAATATGATCTTTGACGTACAGGTTAAGCGTCTGCACGAGTACAAGAGACAGCTTATCAACGCTTTCTCGATTATGATGATTTACTTTAAGCTCAAGAACGGCGAGCTCAAGGACTGGAACCCGACATGCTTTATCTTCGGCGCGAAGGCTGCTCCGGGCTACGCGAGAGCCAAGGCTATCATCAAGTATATCAACGAAATCGCTAACCTTGTAAACAACGACCCCGACACCAAGGACAAGCTCCAGGTTGTATACTGCTCCAACTACAACGTAAGCTATGCCGAGAAGATTGTTACAGCGGCTGATATCTCCGAGCAGACATCACTCGCAGGTACTGAGGCTTCCGGTACAGGTAATATGAAGTTTATGATCAACGGCGCGGTTACACTCGGTACATGGGACGGCGCTAACATCGAAATTGCCGAGCAGGCAGGCGTTGAGAACGAGTATATCTTCGGCGCGAGAGTTGAAGAGGTTGAGGAGATTAAGGACAGCTATTCCTCACGCTCAATCTACAACTCCAATCCTGAGATCAAGAGAGTTATCGACACTCTCGTTGACGGTACAGTATCCGACGGTAACGCTCAGGGCGAAGGCAGCTTTGCCGAGCTCCATAAGGCTCTGCTCGACGGCGCTTCATGGCATGCTCCGGATCACTACTTCGTACTTTACGATCTGATGAGCTATGTTGAGGCTAAGATCCAGGCTAACAAGGATTACTCCGACAGAGTAGCCTTCGGCAGAAAGTGCCTGATGAATGTTGCCAACTCCGGCAAGTTCAGCTCCGACCGCGCTATCATCGAATACGCTAAGGAACTCTGGCACGTAAACTACAGAGGCAAGAAGTAATTTTATTTCAAGCATACAGGTTTGAAACAATTAAACAGTAAAATGCCCGACGGTATCTATGTTGTATAGATACCGTCGGGTTATTGTTTAAGCGTTATTTTATCTTGACCTTTACTGTCTTGTTGAAGGTTTTTGAATCGAGTTTGATTTTGAGCTTGATTTTGTATGTGCCCTTCTTATACTTGCCTTTTTTGAATTTTATCGCGCCAGTCTTTTTTGCCACCTTGATTTTCTTGTAAATCTTGGCTGTGGTGCCCTTTTTGACCTTCACTACCTTAACGCTCTTTGCGTTTTTGATTGTGAGGGGTTTTATTGTTTGGTTGGATTTTTTGAGAGCGGAGGCTTTGATCGTTTTGGACTTAACCTTTACGCTCGGTGATTTATTTGTATTGGAAGCATTGCTATCATCTTGTGTTTTCCAGTCGAATTTTATCATCGCGTAGTCGCTTTTTGCAACAGTAGTCGGCAACCCGTCTCCGGCGTGACCAAAATCAACTCTTTGTGATGTCTTAGGGTACTCGTTAGCAACCCACCTTACAAAGAAATAGTAGGTTGTTCCGTAGGTCAGGCTGTTAATTTTATATGTATAATCACCTGTATTGTTGTCGTTGCACCACCAGTCAGACGGAGAGGCGCCGCTGTCAGAATTCCAATCAGTTTCGGGGCTTGTGTTCCAAACAAGCTGATATGAATAACGATTGGAACCCGCCGCGGGACTCCACGCGAGAGTGACAGACCATTTGTCGCCTTCTTCCAGATCAATATCCTTTACCCTGAAATTCTGCGGCTTTTGTACGTCATACGCGCTCGCGGCGAACGGGGCAATCGCGAATATGCCGATTAGCATAAGCGCGGAGAGTAAAATGCTTGTTGATTTTTTAAGTTTAGTCATACTACGACCTCCATATATAATATATATTCATTATAACATATTATATAAAAATTGTTGCACAAAGTTTGAGGCGTGGTTTTGTGCAGAGTGACGATGAACATAAAAAATGCCCGACGGTATACTGTCGGGCATAATTTTATGATATATCAAGCTGATTATTTAAAATACTTAACGCCGCTCTCGAAGATTAGCTGATCTTTGTTGAACGGGATGTTCGCGTAGAGGTCTTTGCCCTTACGTTCGGAGTGTCCCATCTTGCCGAGGATTCGTCCGTCGGGACTGGTGATTCCTTCTATAGCGCAGATTGAGCCGTTTACGTTATAGGCGATGTCGTCGCTGGGGTTGCCGCCGAGGTCAACGTATTGGGTGGCAATCTGGCCGTTTTCGGACAAACGCTTTACGGTCTCCTCGTCCGCCATAAATCTGCCCTCGCCGTGGGATACGGGAACCGCAAATACGTCGCCTGCGTTTACACCGGAGAACCACGGTGACTTGACCGAGGTTACACGTGTGTAAGCCATATGCGAGATATGTCTGCCGACAGTGTTGAATGTCAGGGTCGGGTCGGAGGGCTTTATGTCGCGGATTTCGCCATAGGGCACAAGGCCGAGCTTAATAAGCGCCTGGAAGCCGTTACAGATACCGAGCATAAGTCCGTCGCGGTTATTGAGGAGGTTTTGTACAGCCTCTTTAATCTTGGGATTGCGGAAGGTTGTGGCGATAAACTTGCCGGAGCCGTCGGGTTCGTCACCGCCGGAGAATCCGCCGGGGAACATTATAATCTGGCTGCGGTTTATGATTTCTTCCATCTTGTTGATGGTTTCCTCGATGTCGGAGGGCTTGAGGTTTTTGACTATGAGCAGCTCAGCGTTCGCTCCTGCCTTTTCAAAAGCTCTCGCTGTGTCAACCTCACAGTTTGTACCGGGGAATACCGGGATGAAAACTGTCGGCTTAGCGGTCTTTATCGCAGGCGCCTTCGCGCTTCTCTCTGTATATAATTTTGTATCAACTGTGATTTTCGGGCATTCTGCCTTTGTCGGGAATACTTTTTCGAGCGGTTCAGTCCACTCAGAGACGATTTCAGCAATTTCAACCGTCTCACCGTTGATTGTAAGTTTCGGTTCATTTTCTACCTCGCCGAGCAGATAGCTTACTACGTCGCTGTCGAGCTGTGCTCCGTCGGCAAGCTCAATAATCATCGAGCCGGACAGAGGCGCGAAAAGCTCCTCGAAGCTAAGCTCTTTGTTGAATTTAAAGCCTAAGTTGTTACCAAGACATGCCTTGCACACGCTTGCCGCTGCGCCGCCTTCCTTAACTACCGAGGCGGACAGTACCTTGCCTTCGTCCATAAGGGCGTACACGGCGTTGTACATCTTTTTGAGCTCGTCCCACTTTGGCATAAGAGTCGCTTTGTCCTCGGGTACGGGAACATAGAGAACCTTTGAGCCTGCCTTTTTGAACTCGGCCGAGATTGTCTTGCTCGCCTTTGTCATTGCTACAGCGAAGGATACAAGAGTTGGGGGAACGTCGATTGTCTCGAAGGTTCCGCTCATACTGTCCTTGCCGCCGATCGACGGGATTCCAAGGTTGAGCTGAGCCTGCATAGCTCCGAGCAGAGCCGCGGCAGGCTTGCCCCAGCGCTCGGGCTTGTCCATAAGACGCTCAAAATACTCCTGGAAGGTGAGTCTCGCCTTTAGCGGATAGGCGCCTATCGCAAGCAGCTTTGACAGGGATTCAACCACAGCGTAGGCAGAGCCGTGGAAGGGGCTCCAGCGTGATACTCCGGGGATAAAGCCGTAGCTCATAGCCGTGGCGTCGTCGGTCTCGCCTTTTAACAGCGGGATCTTGGCCGCCATAGCCTCCTGAGGAGTGAGCTGGGTCTTGCCGCCGAAAGGCATAATAACCGTGGCGGCTCCGATCGAGGCGTCAAAGCGTTCGCCGAGACCGATCTGGGAGCAGACCTCAAGTCTTGCCATATTCTTCTTGATTGCCTCTGCTGTCGTAAGACCTTTCAGGACTTCGGGGCAGGAGGTTCGGTAGCAGTTGTCAGCGTCGGGAGCCGTGATATAGGCTTCGGATGTCTGGGTTACGCCGTTGGTGTTGAGGAATTCGCGAGAGATATCGACGATGGTGTCGCCGCGCCAGTTCATTGTAAGACGCGGACTCTCGGTGACAACCGCGACTGCTGTTGCCTCAAGGTTTTCGGTCTGAGAAAGCTCGATGAATCTGTCGACGTCGCTCTTGTCGAGGACAACGGCCATTCTCTCCTGGCTTTCGGAGATTGCGAGCTCGGTACCGTCCAGACCCTCGTACTTTTTGGTTACCTTGTCGAGGTTTACTGTGAGACCGTCGGCAAGTTCGCCGATTGCGACGCATACGCCGCCGGCGCCAAAGTCGTTACAGCGCTTTATCATCTTGGCAACCTCGGGGTTGCGGAAAAGTCTCTGGATCTTTCTTTCTGTAGGGGGATTACCCTTCTGTACCTCGGCTCCGCAGGTTTCGATAGAGCTTGTGGTGTGCGCCTTGGATGAGCCTGTAGCACCGCCGCAGCCGTCGCGTCCTGTGCGTCCGCCCAGCAGAACGATTACGTCGTCGGGAGCCGGAACCTCTCGGATTACATTCTCCTTTGGCGAAGCTCCGATTACCGCGCCTATTTCCATACGCTTGGCCACATAGCCCCGGTCGTAGAGCTCGACTACCTGGCCTGTGGCGAGGCCGATCTGGTTGCCGTAGGAGGAGTAGCCCTGGGCCGCGCCTGTAGTGATTTTGCGGCTGGGCAGCTTGCCCTCCATAGTGTCCTTAAAGGGGATTGTCGGGTCGCCGGAGCCGGTTACGCGCATTGCCTGGTATATGTACGCGCGGCCGGAGAGCGGGTCGCGGATAGCTCCGCCGAGGCAGGTTGCCGCGCCGCCGAAGGGTTCTATTTCGGTTGGATGGTTATGGGTCTCGTTCTTGAACTGAACTAGCCATTTTTCTGTCTTGCCGTCGATAGTAACGGGAACTTCGATTGAGCAGGCGTTGATCTCCTCGCTCTCGTCGAGGTCGGGGATGAGTCCGCGCTTTTTAAGCGACTTCATACCGATAAGCGCCATATCCATAAGGCTTACGTTTCGGTCGGTGTCCTTGCCGTATACCTCGTCGCGCGTGTCGTAGTAGGCCTGCAGCGCGTCCTCGATTACAGAGGAGAGAGCGGATTTTTCGATTTCAACCTTGTTGAGCTTAGTCAGGAAGGTTGTGTGACGGCAGTGGTCGGACCAATATGTGTCGATAACACGCAACTCGGTGATAGTCGGGTCACGGTGCTCGGTGTCACGGAAATAATCTCTGGTAAACTTTAGGTCTGAGAGGGTCATCGCAAAACCCATCGAGCCGAAGAAATCCTGCATTTCTGCGTCGTTCCAGCTTGTGAAGCCCTCGATTATCTTTACGTTTTCGGGAACATCAACGGGAATGTCGAGGCTGTCGGGTTTATCGAGCGAGGCCAGACGGCTCTCGACGGGGTTTATAAGATAGTTTTGGATTTTTTCAAATTCCTCGTCGGTGATATCGCCCTTTATGCATACGACTCTCGCGGTGAGTATCTTGCATCTTTCGCCCTGAGTCAAAAGCTGAACGCACTGCTCGGCCGAGTCGGCGCGCTGGTCATACTGACCCGGAAGATATTCCATAGCGAAAACCCTCCAGCCGCTGTCTACGGGCAAAACTTCCTCGTAGATTACGTCCTGGTTAGGTTCCGAGAGGATGATATTTTTGGCGTGGTCGAACTCGTCGTCGGTCATTCCCTCGATATCGTAGCGGTTGACGAAGCGCAGCTCCTCAATAGCGCGGATACCGAGATTGTGGCGTAAATCCCACTTGGTCTCCTGAGCGACAACGTTCATTCCGTCGCGTTTTTCTACAAATATTCTGATTACCTTAGGCATACATACTCCCCCAGTATAATAGTATAAAAATATTGTATCACAGCGAAGTAAAGTTATGTTTTAAATAAGGAATTATAAATAATGTTTTTATATTTATGAAATGATTATGCGGTACGCCGCGTTTGTCTGTCAAAAACAAAAGCCGCCGGAAAAAATCCCGACGGCTTTACGGTTTCGTTTATTATTTTACCTTAACGGTAATCTTAACGTTCTTTTCTGTGGACTTGTAAGTCTGGTTACCCTTAACCGTAACCTTAACGATCATCTTGTAAGTGCCCTTCTTAGCGCCCTTCTTAACTTTGATTGTGCCCTTCTTAGTGAGAGCGATAACCTTTTTCTTGTCCTTCTTGACAACCTTGTAAGTTACCTTGCCCTTAGCGTTCTTAACTGTGATAAGCTTGAGGGTTAACGCTTTCTTGGCCACCTTCTTAGCCTTTACGGCCTTTGCCTTTGCGGCAATCTTGGCAGGGTTCTTCTTGAGCTCTGCCTTCTTGGCGGGAGCGACTGTTTTCTTGTCGTCAGCCTTTGTTGAAGAAGGAGCGGTTGTTGTCTCGGAAGAAGATGTAGACTCTGTAGCGGCAGGAGCAGTTGTCTCCTCGACTGGAGCAGTTGTCTCCTCAGCAGGAGCTGTTGTCTCCTCGGCAGGAGCTGTTGTTTCCTCAGCAGGAACTGTTGTCTCCTCGGCTGGAACTGTTGTTTCCTCAACTGGAGCTGTTGTTTCCTCAGCAGGAACTGTTGTTTCCTCGGCAGGAACTGTTGTCTCCTCGGGAACAGTAGTGTCCGCAACTTCATCTGTGATGTTAAGAGCCTTCTTGAGCATAGCGTCGATTACTTCTACCTCTGTGCCCTCTGCGGCTTTAGCGTTTACATAGTCCATGATAGCTGTGTATTTGTCAGCTGTGATACCGAACTCTGTGCAGGCGTTAGCGAGGCAAGCCTCAACATCCATAAATGTGCTGTTGTAATAGTTAACAAGCCAGTTGCCTAAAACTTCCTCGGCTGTCTCGTGAGGGCAGAAGCTTGTGCCTACGATGTTACCGATAGATGTGATAGCGCGGTGTGGTCCGAAATTAGCAGAGTTGTTCTCCCAAGTAGCGCTGAACGCCTTCTTCTCGGAATCCATAGGATTCTCGATCATCTCGTCAACTACCTTGAGTGTGTCGCCGAGGCAGGAAGCGCCGAGAGTGATGTCGTAAGTCTGTGAGCCTGTGTTCGCGCTGAAGATTACACAGTAATCCTTTGCGTCAAAATCAAGACCTTCGAGCTTGCTGAGGTCATAAGAGAAGATACCGTCTTTGTCGGCAACCTTCTTGCATGCCTCTTTCTTTGACTGCCAGTTGAAGAAAGCGTCCTCGCCTACAGCCCAAAGGTGGCAGTAGATAACAGTGGCGCCTTCCCAGGAAGTAGCGTCAAAGTAGATGTTGGTATCCTCTCCCTCCGCGTAAGCGGCTACAGAAGAAACACTTGCGATCATGAGCACTGAAAGCAAAAGAGCAATCAGTTTTTTTGCTGTTTTGTTCATTGGATAAATCCTCCTTAAAAATTTTACATAATCATTATAGCATAGTGAAAAATTTTTTGCAATGCACTTAGATGTAAAAAATACAGGGCTTAATGACAACAGATTTTGTGAATATGCTTTACAGACGTTATGTCGAGTTTTTTGGAGGATTTTCGGCATATAATTGGAACTTAAAAACGCACAGGACTATTTGTATTTTACCGTGTCCATAATGTCGAGATTGTCGTTGTTTTGTGAGGGGGCGTAATCATTTGAGAAAAGATAGATTGTGTCGCCGCAGTAGATGCATCGGTCGCACTGTGCGTCGCGGAATTTTTGGGAGATATAGCGGTCGATTATTTTGATTTTGCCGTTGTCTATGCTAAAGTTGAGCGTGCCGCTCTCGTAGTGTGTTTCATCGTAATCGTCATAATAGTATTTGTTGAGCGGAATGGTGTAGTCACGCCTGTCGGGGTTGACGATCAGAGCCTTGGGGTTGTACTGTACGGGCGATTCGCAGTTTTTATAAATCTTTGTGTCCTTGACCTTGGGATTTGACTTGTCACTGATGTCGAAGGTCACGATTTTTACGCCCTCCTGAACCTCCATATCGGTGTAGCTTTCGTCCTCGGTATGGTAGCCGATTCCGAGTAGGGTTTTGTCGTCGACAGGCACGAGCAATGTCGAGAATCCGCTGATTTTAACGCTGCCGAGCATTTTGGGAGAGTGAGGGTTCTTAAGGTCGATTATAAACAGCGGATCGGTCTGTTCGTAGGTGATTACGTAGGCCGTGTCGCCGATATAGCGAACCGCCTCGATGTGCTCGTTTTTCGCGAAATCGGTTACGGAGCCTGTTTGTCTGAGCTTTTTGTCGAGGACATATAGATTGTTTGTATCCTTGCCGTCTTCGTACGAGGTAGTGGCTATGCGGAAGAAGTCGCCCTTTTCGTCCATAGAATATTGGTTGTCGATTCTGCCCTTTACCTTGCCGGAGGCGGTGAACTTAAGGTTGTCTTTCAGACTGACCTTAAAGATTTCGGTGTCAATATCATCAATGCGTAAGGTGAAGTAGGGGACCTTGGCCGACTTGTACTTTGGGGCGGTGATGTAGAGGTTGCTTTGGCTGCAGTAGATTTCCTCACCTGAGCCGAGGATAGCCTTGGCGTTTTCTTTTACCGAGGAGTTTTCGGTATTGAGCTCGCTTACTACGAGGAAGTTTGCGGAGCCGGAATCCTTAAGGCAGTATATATTGTCGAACTCAATTTCGTCTATGTCCGCTTCGTCGCTTGTCGCTGCAGTGGAGTGCTTTACGCGCGGAATGTCATCGGCGGTTGAGGCGTGGTGAGTGGTAACCAGATAGAGCTTGTCGCCTATCATACGCGAGGAGCAGTAGTTTCCGCTCTGTATCAGGCTGTCGGTAAGCCTTATGTTGTTGATATCCGATACGTCGTAGACGCTGGTTTTGACATAGGTTTTATTGTTCTTGGCGCTGTGGCACGGGGACATGACTATAAGCTTGTTGTTGTACAGGTAGAATTCGTGTACCATGTTGTACAGGTAGAATTCGTGCGCCATATTATTTGACGGAGCTTTAAGCGTATTTACAAGGCGTGAGTTTTTGCCCTCTGCCGTAAAGATTTTTATGGCAGATTCATTGTGCAGATAGAAGATATACTTTCCGTCGGTTTTAACGTCGTCGGCCTCGTCAACGCCTGTCTCCTGAACATAGGTCGAGTTGTGACCGGCGGAGCCTTCGCCCGCCGTCTTAGCGCTGTTTATGTTACGCGAATAATTAAAGCCTTCGCTTTGGATATCTTCGTATACAATATCCCGGTTTTGGATTTCTTTGGTTTTGTTTAATGTTTTTTCGAGCGTGGAGCGCATAGCCTCGCGGCTTGTAAAGCGCATTATTCCGCTTATCGAGCTTTCGTCCGTGAGTTTGGTCGCGGGCTTGATGAATAGAGAGGATACAAAAACCGATACCGCTACAAATACGGCGATTGCCGCGGCGGCCGATACGCTTTTGAAGTTTATAATCTTTTTGGCGGGCATTTGCCCGATGTTTTCTATGGATTTAAGCGCGAAGTCTTTGTTCATTGCTTCGGGAGCGTTTACTTCGCTTTGGTCGAATTTATCTTTGATAAAATCATAATCGTTTTTCATATGTATCCTCCAGAAAATCTCTCATTTTTTTGAGGCTTCGGCTGAGCTTGGAGCGGACTGTAGCGGGGCGGAGTCCGAGGAGCCTGCCGGTTTCCTTGCTGTTGAAGCCCGATACCGCCGACAGCAGGACTATGTCCTTGTCAGTTTCGTCGAGCAGGCTCAGCGCCTCGCTCAGCTCTACAGCCTTGAAGTTCTCGGTGTATGGGATGACGGCGTCGTCGATGCTTACGGATTCTCTTTGCTTTATGTCCTCTTTTATCTGTGCCGAACAGCAGCGGTGCAGAATCCTGAATATCCACGCGTCAAAGGAGTTTTCCCTGCGCAGGCTTTTTATCGAGCTCCACGCCTGTACTATACATTCTGACACCACGTCTGGAGCGGATTTTTCGCCGAGCTTAAATACGGCGTAACGGTACAGCCTGTCGCGGTAGAGCATATACAGCTCGCCGAAGCTGTCTTTGTCGCCTTGCTTAGATTTTTTTATCAACATTTTCTCGTCCATCATCTCACCCCCCGTAGGCCGGATTGCCGTAAAAAACAATTTGTATAACGATCGTCTGTATATTAAGTGTAAAATATTTCGCAAAGTGTTGCAAGGAATTTTTATATTTTTAATAAAATAATTGCATAGGGAGTTGTTTTGTGCTATAATCTATTATGTATAAATAGGTTTATTACCCATAGAAGGGAGTTTTTAATATGTGCGGTATCTGCGGATTTACCGGAGAAGTGCTAGACAGAGATAAGACGATTAAGCAAATGACCGAGGTCATCACCCACAGGGGACCGGATTCTGACGGCTTTTATTCTGACAAATACATCAGTATGGGATTTCGCCGTCTGAGTATTATTGACCTTGATTCCGGTCATCAGCCGATTTACAACGAGGACAAGACTCTTGTGCTGACCTTTAACGGCGAGATATACAATTACAAGGAGCTTCGCGAGGAGCTTAAGGCGGCGGGACACGAGTTCTATACCGACACCGACAGCGAGGTTATTGTTCACGGCTTTGAGGAGTGGAAGGAGGACGTTCTGCTGAAGCTTCGCGGAATGTTCGGCTTCGCGATTTATAATACCGAGGATCAGAGCATCTTTATCGCTAGGGACTTCTTCGGCATAAAGCCGATGCACTACGCTGTGGTAGGCAAGAATAACGATTTTATCTACGCCAGCGAGATCAAGTCGATTCTTGAGCACCCGAAATACGAGAAGAAATTCAACGCAAAAGCGCTTGACACCTATCTTTCTTTCCAGTATGTAGTGCCGCCGGAGACGTTCTTTGAGGGTATTTATTGCCTGCTTCCGGGTCATTATCTGACGTTTAAAAAGGGAGAGGTCGAGACGATCCGTTATTGGGAGGCAAAGTTCAGACCTGATGACAAGATGACCGAGGACGAGGCTGTCGACAAGATTGAAAAGGTGTTTGAGGACTCCGTAAACGCTCACAAAATCGCCGACGTCGAGGTTGGATGTTTCCTCTCCAGCGGTGTGGATTCGAGCTATGTCTCAACGTATTTTGCCGACCAAAAGACCTTTACTGTGGGATTTGACTTTGGCGAGAAGTATAACGAGATTTCGTGGGCAAAGAACCTGTCCAAACAAATCGGAGTCGAACACCACACTCACCTGATTTCGAGCGAGGAGTTCTGGGACGCTGTACCTACTGTACAGTATCATATGGATCAGCCGCTCGCCGACCCAAGCTGTATCGCGCTTTACTTTGTATCCAGGCTCGCGAGCGAGTATGTAAAGGTTGTTCTTTCGGGCGAGGGCGCCGACGAGCTGTTCGGCGGATATACCTGCTACAACGACCCGAGAGTGTTTAAGGTATACCAGAAGCTTGTTCCGTACGCGCTGAGAAGGCTGCTGTGCAAGCTTGCGAAAAAGCTGCCCGATATCAGGGGAAGAGATTATATAATCCGCGCCACTCATCCTCTGGAAAAACGATACATCGGCAACGCCTTTATGTACGACTATGACCAGAAGGTTGAGCTCCTCAGGGATCCGTCTATCGCGACCAATCCGCTGAGGCTGACCCGCAGGATTTATAACCGCACACGCCGTCAGGATGATGTGACCCGTATGCAGACTCTTGATATCAACCTGTGGATGGTGGGCGACATCCTGCTTAAGGCCGACAGAATGTCGATGGCAAATTCTCTTGAGCTTCGAGTTCCTTTCCTTGACAAAGAAGTGTTCAAGGTTGCTTCGTCTTTGCCGTCACATCTGAGATGTAATAAACACAACACCAAATACGCTATGCGCAAGGCGGCTCAGCGCCACCTGCCGATAGAAACCGCCGAGAAGGAAAAGCTCGGATTCCCGGTGCCGACACGCGTATGGCTTCGTGACGAGCAGTACTACAATGTGGTTAAGGAAGCGTTTACATCCGAGACCGCGCAAAAGTTCTTTAACACCGACATCCTGCTCGACTGGCTCGATGTTCACTACAGCGAAAAAGAGGATAACAGCCGCAAGATTTGGACTGTATATGTGTTTATAGTATGGTACAACATCTATTTTAACGATGAGCATAAGATCACAAAGCCGCAGAATCACCTCGTTGAGCTAAAGGCAAGAGCAGAGGCTAAGAGAAAGCTTATGAAGCAGAAGGCGGCTATTGAAAAGGTTCAGGCGGAGCTCGCCTCGCAGGAGGGATTGGGTGACGACGGCTATGCCGATGATTCAATCGAGAATGTCGAGGAAGCGTTTGACGACGATGACCAGCTTGCCTCAAAGTTCCAGAATCTTCAGGAGAGCATTGTCGGATCAATCCAAAAGGACGACCTAACTCCTCTCCAGCAGGCTGAACAGCTCGCTATGGAATACGAGATCGTCGGCGACGACGACCACGTAATCGACGAGAGCGAGGAGGAAAATCCGGTAGAACCCGCCGAGGAATATATAGACATAACCCAGCAGTCTGAGATTACCGACGACGAGGGTATTATAAGGGACGACGTTATAGACAGTATATTGAATGATGTTGAATCCCTGAATGATTAAAAAGTGAGCTGCCGCATAATTGCGACAGCTCCAATTATACCGCCAGACAGCGGAACAGGGCTTTTCTTATCCTTTTGTATTCAGGCAAAAAATCGCTGATCGGCAGCGGGTTTATGCCCTTGCCGGTTTCGACGGTGATCGCCGGAGTTTTCAGATAACCGATAAGCCAGTCCTTGAATCCGCCTCCGACAGCGAGCTTTTCGGGTACGGACACCCTGTAGCCCGACAGTCCGGCGAAGGTCTCGCCGAGCAGTACAGAGCGTTCGGGAGTGCGGTCGTATGTGCAGTATACCTCTCTGCCCTGGCTGTGAAAGGCGACGGCGCTTGAAAATTTTCTTTTTAGACACAGGTTTCTCAGCGCGATAGTCTCCGGCTCGGAGAAGGGTTTTTCTCCGCCGTAGCGCGTGGGCGACGGTGAGGTGATTCCGCTTTCCCGCTCGAGCTTTTTCAGCCGGGCGAAGCCGGCGTTAAAGTTATGATTGAGGTCAACTCCGCGGGCGTTGGCCTGCCACCGGGATGTATCATCGCAGACACTGTCGATAAGGTCTTTATATTTTTTGCAGGCCGCGGAGCCTTTGAGCGATATTTCTGTTCCGTCGGGGTTTACGCACGGAATAAGGGTGAGTCCGCGCCTTTGCAGAAGTCTGAAAACATCTGTACCCTCGGGACGGGATTTTGTCCTGTACGCCTCGCATACTTCTTCCGCGAAGCGCAGCAGAATCAAAATGTTGATTCTCTCCATACCGTGGAACGCCGCGGCATAGAGCACGGGATTCCGACGGCTGCCGATTGTTAGCGAGCGGATTTTTCTGCCGCAAAGGCTGTGTCCGACCGTCTCGTAACGAATAAAATTATATTTTTCACAAAGGTTTTTGATAGCCGCCGTTTGCAGGTAATAGTCCGGCTCGGCGTTGTATGTATTTATAAAAATCACCTCGGAGATAAACTATGAACAAACTTGAAGAAAAAACACTGAAAAGTAAGGAAATATTCAGCGGCAGGGTACTACACTTTCTGCATGACGAGGTCGAGCTCCCGGACGGCAACACCGCTATGCGCGAGATTGTGCTGCATCCCGGCGGAGTATGCGTTGCCGCTCTGAACGACAAAGACGAGCTGTTTTTTGTCGAGCAGTTCCGCTACCCGTATAAAGAAGTAGTGCTCGAGCTGCCGGCCGGTAAGCTCGAAAAAGGCAGCACTCCGCTCGAAAACGGAAAGCGCGAGCTTTTGGAGGAGACAGGCTGTACCGGATACAACTTTATATCCCTCGGACAGCTTTATCCCAGCCCCGGCTACACCAACGAGATAATCCACCTATACGCGTGCAGAGTAGAAGCGCAGGGCGACCAGATGCCGGATGAGGACGAGTTTTTGAACATAAAAATGATACCTATGAACAAGGCGGTCGAGCTGGTTCTCAACAATATGCTGCCGGACGCTAAGAGTCAGGCGGCGATACTGAAGCTCGACGCGCTTTTGCGGTCGGGCAAGATTTAGTCCGCCTGTATATTCTACGAAAGGAGAGTGCCTTATATGCGGATTATGCGCGAATTGATCCCGTGCGGCGACGAAACGGCTGTAGCCCTCGGCTTTTTTGACGGAGTACACAGGGGCCACAGGGCTGTACTTGCCGACGCTGTCGATTGCAAGAGGCAGGGACTTGTGCCGGCTGTGTTTACGTTTTCCCATACGCCGAAGCCCGGTGACCGCAATATGCAGCTCTCCACCTTTGAGCGGAAGGCTCGGCTTTTTGAGGAGCTCGGAATAGAGCTTTTGTATGTTATCGACTTTAATGATATACGCTCCAAGACTCCTGAGCAGTTCGTGTCTCAGATACTTAAAGAAAAGCTTAACGCAAAAAGAGCATTCTGCGGATTTAACTACAGGTTCGGGCTCAACGGCAGCGGAGATACCTCGGATTTGATTTCGCTTTGCAAGGCGCAGGGAATACTGGCAACCGTATGCGCGCCGGTAACGGTCGGCGGACTGCTCGCCTCGTCAACCGAGATACGCGCCCTGCTCAAGAAGGGCGATATAAGGCTCGCTAACCGCCTGCTTGGATATGAGTATACAATAAGCGGCCGTGCCGTCAGAGGCAATCATATCGGCTCCGAAATGAGCACTCCGACTATAAACCTGACCATAGCTCACGAGCTGGCGTTGCCCAAGTTCGGAGTATACGCCTCTGTCGTCAGCTTTGACGGAAAAAGCTATACCGGAGTTACGAATATCGGCGTAAAGCCCACTGTGGGCGACTACAACGCTCCGAATTGCGAGACCTGGATGCCGCGCTTTGAGGGCGGCGAGCTGTACGATAAACAGGTAGAGGTAAGGCTCATAGGCTTTATAAGACCGGAGAAACGATTCGAAAACCTCGCCGAGCTCGAAAAAGCGATAAAACAGGACGGAAACCTGGCTCTCAGGATGATTGAGGGCGTCAATATATGAGCTTAGCCGACAAATCCAATACAGATTTACGCCGTAAAAATGTAAAATAATACAAAGGGGTGCTTTAGTTCTGTTAAAGAATTAAAACACCCTGTTTTTGCATTATAATTAATTAGTTAGAGTATAAGTAAAAGTGTGTCTATCGAGGTGTAACTATGAAACTCGGACTTGATATCGGCTCGACGACAATAAAATGCGTTGTGCTGGACGATAGCAACAAATTAATATATAGCACATACCAGCGCCATTTTTCGCAGATAACGGAAAAAATCGGCGAAATTCTTAAGACAGTAAGGGACGCTGTGCCCGGAGTAGAGGATGCTTACGTGGCTATGAGCGGAAGCGCCGGAATGGGCGTTGCCGAAAGCTGCGACATTGACTTTGTGCAGGAGGTATATGCCACCAGAGTCGCGGCCAACACCTTTATCCCCGGCACCGACGTTGTAATCGAGCTCGGCGGCGAGGACGCCAAGATCCTCTTCCTCTCCGGCGGACTTGAGGTCAGAATGAACGGCACCTGCGCCGGCGGTACGGGAGCATTTATCGACCAGATGGCAACGCTGCTTAATGTACCGCTTGAGGATATGGATGACCTGGCCAAGCAGTACGAGAAAACCTATACTATAGCTTCCCGATGCGGAGTTTTTGCCAAAACGGATATCCAGCCTCTGCTCAACCAGGGCGCCAGAAAGGCTGATATTGCCGAGAGTATTTTCCAGGCGGTTGTAAACCAGACTGTCGCGGGACTCGCCCAGGGACGCGAAATCGAAGGTAACGTCATCTATCTCGGAGGCCCGCTCACCTTTATGAGCGAGCTTAGAAAATGCTTTGACAAAACCCTCAAAACCGAGGGTATCTGTCCCGAAAACTCACTCTACTATGTAGCCTGCGGAGCGGCTCTCTGCGCTGACCGCACCATAGATTTTGACAAAATAATCGACGAAGTAAGCGTGTATACCGGCTCGGGCAACTTTGCGTTTAATCCTCCGCTGTTTGAGAACGAACAGGAATACGACGAGTTTATAAAGCGCCACGAAAAGGCTCATATAAACACCGGAGAGTTAAAGGGATATACCGGCAAAGCCTATATTGGAATGGACTCCGGCTCGACAACTGTAAAGGCGGTTGTGCTGTCCGAGGACTGCGAGCTGCTTTACTCAAAATATATGCCTTCCAAGGGCAATCCCGTTGAGCTTATAAAGAGCTTTTTGCAGGAGGTTTACGAGCTCAACCCCGACCTCAACGTGGTATCCTCCGCGGTTACGGGTTACGGCGAGGATATAGTCAAGAACGCTTTTTCGGTAGACTACGGAATCGTAGAGACTATCGCCCACTTCACCGCCGCCAAGCACTTTATGCCCGATGTTGAGTTTGTTATCGACATCGGCGGCCAGGATATCAAATGCTTTAAGATACACAACGGCACTATCGACAACCTTTTCCTCAACGAGGCCTGTTCATCGGGCTGCGGAAGCTTTTTGCAGACCTTCGCGAACGCCTTGGGCTATTCAATAGAGGATTTCGCCAACAAGGGTATTTTTGCCAAGCATCCGGTCGACCTCGGCTCACGCTGTACGGTGTTTATGAACTCATCCGTAAAACAGGCGCAGAAGGACGGCGCGACTATCGAGGATATTTCGGCGGGACTTTCGCTTTCGGTCGTAAAGAACGCGCTGTACAAGGTTATCCGCGCCGCCAGCCCCGATGAGCTCGGCAGGAGAGTAGTTGTGCAGGGCGGTACCTTCCTCAACAACGCCGTGCTGCGAGCCTTTGAGCAGGAGATGGGCGTAGAAGTTATCCGCAGTAACATAGCGGGACTTATGGGAGCCTACGGCGCCGCGCTATACTCGATGGAAAAAACCAAGAATAAAGAAAACCAAAAGTCGACTATCGCCGACAAGGCGTATCTCGACGCTTTTGAACATAAAATCAAGGTAACAAACTGCGGATTGTGCAGCAACAATTGCCGCCTGACAATCAACACCTTCTCCGGAGGCAAGAAGTTTATCGCCGGCAACCGATGCGAGCGTCCGATTACGAAGAAGGCTCCGGCCTCCGACAGGAACATCTTTTCCTACAAGCTCGACGTGCTCTCGGAGTACGAGCCGGTCGACGGGTCGAGGGGTACAATCGGACTTCCTATGGGACTTAATATGTACGAGCTGTATCCGTTCTGGTGGAGGTTCTTTACCGAGCTGGGATTCCGGGTAGTTCACTCGCCGTTCTCCAACCGTAAGATTTACCAAAAAGGCCAGCAAACGATTCCGAGCGATACTGTATGCTTCCCGGCTAAACTTATGCACGGCCATATCCAGTATCTGCTCGACGAGGGTATTACCAATATTTTCTACCCCTGTTTGTCCTATAACTTCGACGAGGGCGCGGGCGATAACCACTACAATTGTCCGGTCGTAGCCTATTATCCCGAGGTTATCAAGAACAATATGAAGGGAATACGCGACATCAAGTTTATTATGCCTTATCTCGGCATCCACCGTCCCAAGGACTTCCCCAAAAAGGCGTACGAGAAGCTTAAAGCCTACTTCCCGTCGCTGACTCCGGGCGAGGTCAAGGTGGCGGCCAGAGCCGCGTATAAGGAATACGAGGGGTATTTTGAGCGAATCCGCTCGCGCGGCAACGAGATTATTGCCGAGGCGGAGAACGCCGGACGTGAGATCATCGTGCTCTCCGGCCGTCCGTATCACGTTGACCCCGAAATCAACCACGGTATCGACAAGCTTATCACCGGTTTTGACGTAAGCGTTGTAAGCGAGGATGTTGTAAGCTGTCGCGCCGACAGATTCCACACCGCGGTGCTTAACCAGTGGACATACCACTCACGTCTCTACGCCGCAGCCAACTACGTCAGCACACGAAAGGATATGCAGCTTGTACAGCTTGTTTCCTTCGGATGCGGAGTAGACGCGATTACGACCGACGAGGTGCGCGAAATACTCGAAAGAAACAACAAGATATACACCCAGATCAAGATAGACGAGATCACGAATCTCGGAGCTGTCAAAATCCGTATCAGAAGCCTGCTCTCCGCAATCGGCAGGGAGTAAGCCAAAAGAGGTGAAATTATGGCAGAACTGAAATATGACGAAAACGGCCGTCTGCTTTTTACCAGGGAGATGAAGCAGGAGGGCTACAAAATCCTCGCTCCGTCAATGGCGCCGATACATTTCAACATTATCAAGAACGTTTTTATCCACGAGGGCTACAACTTTGAGCTGGTCGACACCGCCGGCCCCGAAATTGCCCAGACAGGACTAAAATATGTCCACAACGACACCTGTTACCCGGCGCTGCTGGTAATAGGTCAGCTTATCCACGCCCTGCAGTCGGGCAAGTACGACGTAAACAAAACCGCGCTGATGATTACACAGACCGGCGGCGGATGCCGCGCGAGCAACTATATATTCCTGCTCAGAAAAGCGCTGAAGAAGGCGGGGTTCCCCCAGGTACCCGTAATCTCGCTGTCTATGGGTATGGAGAAGAATCCCGGATTCTCACTGACTATTCCGCTGATACGCAGATTTGTCGCCGGGCTGGTATACGGCGACGCGCTTATGCTTTTGAGCAACCAGACAAAACCCTACGAGGTTAATCCCGGCGAGAGTATGCGCCTCGTCGATACATGGACCAAGCGACTCACCGACGACTTTGCTAAGGGCGAAAGCTATCGTCCCAAGGAAATCGAGGTTTATCTCGACAAAATCTGTGACAGTTTTTCTAAAATAGAGCTTAACAAAACCCCTAAAATCAAGGTAGGCGTTGTCGGCGAGATTTATGTAAAATACGCGCGCCTCGGCAACAATGACCTCGAAAAATTCCTGGCCGACCAGGGATGTGAGGTCAACCTTCCCGGCATTATGGGGTTCGCGCTCTTTAAGGTAGATAACCGTCTGGAGGACATCAAGCTCTACGGCGGCAGCAAGGCGAAGTTCCAGGTTTGCACGATCCTGTTTAACTACCTTGTCAAGCTCGAGGCTATGCTAATAAAATACACGAAAAAATACGGTTTCACCCCTCCCGGCAAGTATTCGCACATCAAAAAGCTCGTCAAGCCCGTAATCGGCTACGGCTCAAAAATGGGCGAGGGATGGCTGCTAACCGCCGAAATGCTCGAGCTCGCCGAGAGCGGCTACGAAAACATCGTATGCACACAGCCGTTCGGCTGTCTGCCGAATCATATCAACGGCAAGGGCGCCGTTCGCCGAATCAAGGAGCTGAATCCAAAGGCGAATATAGTAACAATCGACTACGACCCCGGCGCGCCCAAGGTTAACCAGGAAAACCGCATAAAGCTTATGCTCGCGGTAGCCAGGGAAGAATTGGAAAATAAATAATGAACAAAATTTTGCCGCCGGGCTTTCCGGCGGCATTATTCGTAAAGCAATCCCGGAAAACAAAGATTTTTAGAGTGCTTTTCAAGAACTTGAAACAAAACGAATAATATGATATAATAATATTTAATATGACAAAAAGTTCTTCAATATTTTATAGAAAAAAACTGTATTCTGTCAGTTTTGATTATCAAACACACGCACCAAGCGCGCTTTCCTGAAAGGATGATAAAAATGAAGAAATTAATAGCACTTTTGTTATGCTCAGCTATGCTTCTGAGCTTTCCTGCGGCAGCGTACGCTTATGAGGATAACGTCGAGATTCCTTTCTCCGATGTTTCCGGCGAGACTCCGACCGCTACGCTGACCGAACCGACTCAGCCTACTACCGAAGCTTCTTCGGCAACCGAACCCACAACCGCTACGACTGCGTCTGTGACTACTACCGAGCCTGCTACAGACCCGGCTCCCGTGTATTCCGGTGAGATAGGCAACGGACTCAGCTTTAGCTTTAACAAAACTACCGGCGAGCTCGTCATCTCAGGCGACGGCGCGGTTATGAACAATTTTGGACAGGGCAAGGCTCCGTGGTTCAGCTACGCGGCAGAGATTAAAACCGTCAGCATTAAAGCCGACAAGCTTACGAATATATCGAGTTACGCTTTCGAGGGTCTTTCCGCGCTAAAAAGCTTTAGCGTAAGCGAAAAGATTACCTCGATCGGTCAGGGAGCCTTCAAGGGCACTGCTCTGGAGAGTATAACCTTTGACAGCAACAAGACGACTGTGTATGCCGACGCCGATACTATCCCCGAAAAGGCGGTTATACGCTGCCACAATCCGTCCGGCGCCTATACATACGCTAAAAAATTCAAGAGACAGCTCTATGTCTTTGTCAGCAGTATCGACCACGAGGACAAGAACGAGATTCTTATGATAGGCGAGAAGTACACCGTAAATGCGACGATTACTCCGAGTGACGCGTCAAACAAAAAGCTCACCTGGTACAGCGACAAAAAGGACATCGCCTCGGTAAACAGCGAGGGTGTTGTTACCGCCAAGAAGGCCGGTGTCTGCTATATCTACGCCAAGTCTATCGGCGAGAAAACTATCGAAAGCACCGATATGGTAAAGATTATCGTTACAGACTATAAGTTCAGCAAGATGATCCAGACCAAAAACAACTGCTACAAAAAACATTCCGCAATTGCGCCTAAGGGTATAGTGGTACATTCTACAGGTGTAAATAATACAAACGCGTATAAATATACCGTTAACTGGAATACTGCCAGGCCCGGCGGACATGAAGTCGCGGTTCACGGCTTCCTCGGCAAGGGTAATAACGGCAAGGTGCAGTTCTACCAGGCTCTGCCATTTGAGATGGCGTGCTGGGGAGTTGGCAGCGGTACCAAGGGATCATACAACTTTAATCCGGGATACATCCAGTTTGAGTGCTGTGAGGATAACCTCAACAACCGCTCGTACTTTAACCAGATTTATAACAACGCTACCGACCTGTGCGCCTATCTGTGTCTGAAATACAATTTCTCCTACAAAAATGTAGTGAGCCACCGCGAGGCGAATCTGAAGGGTTACGGCTCAGCCCACGGCGATATCGACCACTGGCTGCAGAGGTTCGGAACATCTATGAAAAAGTTCCGCAAAACCGTAAAGGCTAAGATTAACGCTATCGACCCCAACGCCGACCTTACCTCCGGTACAAAAAATCCTACTCATAAGCTCACCAAAGACGCTAAACTATATACAAAGGCAATCGCCGACGACTACGGAACTTCGAGCAAGATTAAGGAATCACTCAAAAAGACAAACAAAATCAAGTTTATCTACGACTGCGGCAACGGCTGGTCACGGGTTAAGCACGGCAAAATTAAGGGCTATATCAGAAATGATAAGTTTAAGCGCGACTACCTGTCTGTATTCGCAAAGAAGAAGCTGAGGAAAAAGGCCAACCTCTACACTAAGCCCACCGCCAAAAAGAAGTTCAAGGCGAAATCTCTCAGCAAGGGTACAAAGGTAAAGATCGTCTCGGTCATCACCAAGGGTAAGAAAAAGGGCTGGACGCTCATTACAAGAAACAAAAAGGACTACTACATCAAGACAAAATATCATAAGAAATAAAATTTATCACCCGCTTCGATTCTGAAGCGGGTGATTTTAGTTAAAGACTGTCACTTGACCTTGACCTTGATTTTCAGGGTCTTTACTCCGTTGACCTTGATTTTCAGAGTGGTCGAGCCCTTTTTCAAGCCTTTGATTTTGATTGTGCTGTCGCTTGCCTTTGAGGTGATTTTAGCGGTCTTTGTGCTTGTGTACTTATTTTTTATGCTGTAGACCTTTCCTTTAAGGCTGAGCTTGACGGTTTTGCCCTTCCTGACGGTCGCCTTCTTCTTGACGCTAGGGTTATTGAAGCTCTTTATTCTAATTGTCCGCGTCTCGCCGTTCTCGTCCTCTGCGGTAATGACCGCGCTGCCCGCCGCGAGGATTTTCACTTTGCTTCCGCTCACGGACGCGACCTTTTTGTTGCTGCTCTTTACGCTTTTGGGCTTTTTGTTGTTGAGAAGAAGCTTGAACTCCGCTCCCGTTACGTAGCCGCCCAGCAGCGTTTTTTGGACGTTGAGATTTACCGCGCAGGGGATGTTCGACTTGTACGCGTCGTAGACAGGTATGAACTTTACGGCCTTATTGACGTTGAAAACAAGCAGCTTGTCCTTTTCGGGCTTCGAGTTGTAGTCTGTTCCGTAGCAGTGGGAGCCGAGGCGCGTATTTTGAGTTACGTCGAGTCTTTTAAGGGAATAGCAGCCGAAGAACGCGCCCTTCTTGATTTCGGTTACGTTTTCGGGGATAATTACCTCGGTGAGCTTTTCGCAGCCTTTAAAGGCGTATTTTCCGATTGTTTTAAGTCCCTTGCCGATAGTTACCTTCTTTACACCTGAGTCGCAGAATGCGTTTTCGCCGAGCTCGCGAAGGCTGTCGGGAAGAACGATTTCCTCTAGCTTTGGCGCGCCGTGAAAGGCATGGCCGCCGATCGTTACGACGCTTTCGGGGATCGTGATGTGTCTGAGCTTGCTTTTGTACTCGTCCTCGGGCTCGTACTCGGGGTTGTTCTTCGCCGCGACGGGGTCGTAAACCTCCTCCGAGTAGGTAAAGGCGTAGGCTTCAATAACGGTCACGGTGTTGGGGATGATGACGTATTCCGCGGGAACGTCCTTGAAGGCGAACAGATAGCTTCCCAGCGCAGTGACCCTGTGACCGTCGATTTCAGAAGGGATCGTGTAGGAGCCGTCGGTGTTGAGCGTGGGGTTTTCCTCGCCGAGATAACGGGTCAGAGTCGCGTTGCCGCCGAGCAGTCTGTAGGTGTACGCGCCGTCGGCGGAGGTAATATAGTCCGTCGCCGCCGATACGGGCACGACGGAAACGATAAGAATAAATGTAAGAATGAAAGCAATTATTTTTGAGTTTTTCATAAAAAATACCACCTTTCTGTGCTTTCTACTATAGTAGTGTCACGAAAGGCGGTAAAAGTTTCAAATTATTTTAAATTTTATCAAAAATATTTATCACTTGTGCCAAATCAGTGAGAATGAACCTGCACATCGGGCGGATTTCCTCTGTCGGCTCGATCAGATCGGGCACCATTATCGGGATAAGCCCGGCCGCGTGAGCAGATTTTATTCCGTTCAGACTGTCCTCGAGCGCTACGCACTCGGACGGTTTCAGGCTCAGAGCCTTAGCCGCTTTTTCAAACGGTTCGGGATGAGGCTTGCCGTGTTCTACGTCCTCGGCGCAGATAAGCGCGTCAAAATAGGACAGAGCGCCCGAAATCCGCAGCGTTCTCTCGGCGCTTTTTTTCGTAGTTGAGGTCGAAAGGGCGGTTTTTATTTTGTGTTCCTTTAGATAATCGAGCAGCTCGAACAATCCGTCCTTTATCGGTACTCCGTATTTGTCCGTGTAGTCGGTGTAAGCCTTTCGGCACATTATCCTGAAAGCGTCGTAGTCAAAATCCTCGCCGCACAGCGACGTAAAAAAGCTGAGCAAATCCTCGGTGCGCTTGCCGATTGTCATTTTGTATTGGTCGAGAGTGTAGTTTATGCCGAAGTTTTTCTCGAAAATCTCGTGCTGGAGCTTGTAGGTGAGGTTCTCGGTGTCGAACATCAGCCCGTCCATATCCAGAACTACGCCTTTTATCTTCATAATTCCTTTAACTTTTCGGTGATTTTCTCGAACTGCATACTGTGACTGGCTTTTACGAGTACGACATCGCCGACCTTTATAAGCGATTTAAGCTGAGCGAAAAGCTCGTCCTTGGTCTCAAAATGGATTCCGCCCGCGCCCTCGGCGATTTTCTCAGCCAACGGGCCTACAGCGATTACCATATCACAGCACTGTGCGTGACGTCCTACTCCGAGATGAAGCTCCGACTCGTTCTCGCCAAGCTCCTTCATATCGCCGAGAATAGCTACTTTTCTGCCCTCAAAATTCATCAGAGTATCAATCGACGCTTTCATCGAGTTGGGGTTGGCGTTGTAGCAGTCGTCGATTATACTGATTTTGCCTGTATTTATAAGGTTGGCTCGGCTGCCGACGGTTTTGTAGGCGGCAATTCCGCGTTTGATTTCCTCACTTGTAAGTCCGAGCGTACGTCCTACCGCCGCGGCCGCAAGAGCGTTGTTGACCATATATGTGCCGATAGCCGGGATTGTTACGCTCAGCCTCTGTCCGTCAAACAGCAGGTCGGCGTCAACTCCGAGTACGCCGTTGTTTGCTACATTTTCGGCACGATAGGCTCCGTGATGGAAGCCGTAGAAAATCGGCGCGTTGCCCTTTACAGCGCTTACCTTGTTCAGCTTGTCGTCATCGCCGTTAAGAATTACCGTGCCGCCGATGCGCAGATTGTCGAACATCTCGGTCTTGGCCTTGAACACTCCGTTTCTGTCGCCGAGGTTTTCGAGGTGGCATTCGCCGATGATTGTGATAACCTCGATTGTCGGCTGAACCATTTCGGAGATTCTGGACATTTCGCCGAAGTCGGAAATCCCCATTTCGATGACGGCAACCTCGGTGTTATCGTCCATACCGAATAAGGTGAGCGGAACGCCGAGCTCGTTGTTTAGGTTGCCCTGGGTTTTGTGCACCTTATATTTCTGTGACAAAACAGAGGAAATCATCTCTTTAGTCGATGTTTTGCCGACGCTGCCGGATATTCCGACAATCGGAATTTCGAACAGCTCGCGGTACGCCTTGGCGATTTTCTTTACTGCCTTTAGCGTGTCGTCAACAAGGATGTAGGGCTTGGAGGGGTTTTTGGGAGCCTTTTCGCACAGAGCGCATATTGCTCCGTCCTCGTAGCATTTTTCGATAAAATCGTGACCGTCTACCCTTGCTCCCTTAATCGCGAGGAAGAGGGAGTTTTCCTTTATATTTCTGCTGTCTCGCTCGATCGAGCTGACGGGAGTTTCTTTCAGGCTGTGTTCGCCGATATAGGTGCCGCCGCAGGCATCGGCGATTTGGGATAATGTAAATCTTTTCATAGCGTATACCTTATTTGTATTTTTCGAGTGACAGCTCTACGATTTTTTCGCAAAGCGACGGATAGTCGATTCCGATTGCCGCGGCCTCCTGCGGGAGCAGGCTTGTCGGTGTCATTCCGGGCAGGGTGTTGGCTTCGAGGCAGTACGCCTCGCCGTCCTCGGTGAGAATAAAGTCAATCCTGCCATATGACTTAAGGTCGAGAACCTTGAAGGTCTCATAAGCCGCGTCGCGAAGCGCTTCGTCCTCTTTTTCGGTGATTTTGGCAGGACATTCCTCTATCGTGAGGCCTGCCTGATATTTTGCCTTGTAATCATAGAATCCGGTTGTCGGAATAATCTCTATCGGAGGAAGAACCTCGTCGCCCAGTACTCCGACAGAGAACTCGCGTCCCTCGATAAACTGCTCGACAACTATCTCGTCCTCGTAGGAGAATGCGTCCATAACCGCCTCGTCGTATTCCGAGCGGTTGTTGGCCTTGGCAATACCTACGCTGCTGCCGCCGGAGCATGGCTTGATTACACAGGGAAAGCAGTCCCAACCCTCGGCAGCCTCACGGCTTTTGTAGACCTCGCCCTTTGGGGTGAGGATCCTGTGCTGTTCGCAAAGCGCCTTTGTGATTCCCTTGTCCATTCCGAGCGCTGCGCCGAGATATCCGGATCCGGTGTACTTTATGCCGAGGATATCAAACGCCGCCTGTAGCTGGCCGTTCTCTCCCTCGCCGCCGTGAAGCGCGAAGAAGGTAATATCCGCGGCACGGCATATTTCGATAACATTTTTGCCGAGGAAACAGGGGCTTTTGTCGGCTCGAGAGTTTTTTATCTGCCTGAGGTCGGGGATAAACTCCGCCACGCCCTTGTTCTGTATCAAATCCGCGTTGTCGTTAAAGAGCTTGTCGACCGAGATACGGCTGTCAAAGCCCATAAAAACGTCTATCAAAACTACGTTGTGACCCTTGCTCCTTAGCGCGTCGGCGATTCGTGAGCCTGACGAAATCGCCACGTCACGCTCGGTGCTGAGTCCTCCGGTTATTACTGCAATCTTCATATGTATATCTCCAAATCTTATTCGCCTATAATTTTGATCAAGGCGTGTTTTTGACGCTTGCCGTCGAGTTCATAGTAAAAAATCTGTTCCCATGTGCCGAAGTCGAGCTGTCCGTTTGTAATCGCGCAGACAACCTCTCTGCCCATAATCGTGCGCTTGAGGTGAGCGTCGGCGTTATCCTCGAAGCCGTTGTGGGCATACTGGCTGTAGGGCTTTTCGGGAGCCAGCTTTTCGAGCCATTTTTCGTAGTCCGAGTGGAGTCCGCTCTCGTCATCGTTGATAAATACCGAGGCCGTGATGTTCATAGCGTTAACGAGCACGAGACCTTCTTTGATACCGCTTTCGTCAATCGCCGCCTGAACGTCCTCGGTGATACGGACGATCTGTCTGCGGCGCGGAACGTTGAACCATAATTCTTTTCTGTAGCTTTTCATAATCGTCCTCGCTTAAAACATAAACCGGTTGAATCCCCAGTTTTCAACTTCCTCAAATTTAACGTAGCAATAATCGGGCGAAACCGCGAGCTCCTCCTCGAGTATATCGCAGATACGCGAGGTCAGCGTTTCGTAAGCCTCACGTGTGGATTTGCCGAAGATTTTTACCTCGACAAAGGCGGTGTTTTCCTTGTCGCCGTGGAACATAAAGCTGATATTGTCCTCCACCGCGCACATAAAGTAGTTGGATGTCTTGCCCGGCAACAGCGAGATTGATTCGGTGAGCTTGTTTTCGATTGAGGTTTTGATTTCCTCGCTGGCTTTTACCGAGGTTTTTACATTGATAAACGGCATAGTTTACCTCCCGATAGAATAACAAATTTATACATAATACATTATATTACTTTATAAGTAAATTTTCAACTAAAAAAAGAAATTATTGCCAAATAATACCCCCGATGAAGCTGTCGCTCCTTCGGGGGTGATTGTATATGGGGGTTCGGTGTTATTTTATTGAGTTGATAAGTCCGCCCTTGGCGATTATGTTCTGGATAAACTCCGGGAAGGGCTCGCCCTGAAAGCTTTTGCCTGTAGTTTCGTCGGTTATTACGCCGGTGTTGAAGTCGATAGACACGATGTCGCCGTCGGAGATAGCCTCCGCCGCCTCCGGACATTCGATAATCGGCAGGCCGATGTTGATAGCGTTGCGGTAGAAGATTCTCGCGAAGCTCGACGCGATCACACAGCTTACTCCGCTCGCCTTAATAGCGATGGGAGCGTGCTCGCGCGATGAGCCGCAGCCGAAGTTTTTGGTAGCGACCATAATATCGCCGTCCTCAACCTTGTTGACAAATTCCTTGTCGATATCCTCCATACAATGAGCCGCAAGCTCCTTGTGCGAGGCTGTGTTAAGATAACGCGCGGGGATGATTACGTCTGTGTCCACGTTATCGCCGAATTTATGTACTCTGCCTTTTGCATCCATAATTTATACTCCTTTTAGTACCCCTTTTTAAAGGGGTCGAAATCTTTAATTTCGGGGGATGAGTCAGCGAAGCGGTATAATCGCTGTTTGTTTCCGAAATCAACAATGTTTATACCTTCTCGGGATTTGAAATATAGCCGGTAACCGCGCTCGCGGCGGCTACTGCCGGACTCGCGAGGTATACCTCGCTGTCAATATGACCCATACGTCCCACAAAGTTGCGGTTGGTAGTTGATACAGCTCTTTCGCCGGCGGCAAGGATACCCATATGACCGCCGAGGCATGGACCGCAGGTCGGAGTTGATACAACCGCTCCGGCGTCGATAAAGATGTCGAATAGTCCCTCGTGCATAGCCTGTTTCCATATGTTTTGTGTGCCCGGAATCACTATACAGCGTACGCCGTCGGCAAGCTTTTTGCCCTTGAGCACGTCGGCCGCGGCTCTCAGGTCTGAGATACGTCCGTTTGTGCACGAGCCGATTACAACCTGGTCGATTTTAACCTCAGTCTCGCCGATTTCGTCGATTGTCTTGGTATTTTCGGGAAGATGCGGAAAAGCTACAGTCGGGCGAAGCTGTGAGAGGTCGATTGTATATTCCTCGTCATACACAGCGTCCTCGTCGGCCTCGTATTCCACAGGCGTTCCCTGATATCTTCCGTCGCAGTATTCGCGGGTGATATCGTCAACGGGGAAGATACCGTTTTTCGCGCCTGCCTCAATCGCCATATTCGCGATACAGAGTCTGTCGTCGATGTTGAGGTATTTTACACCCTCACCGGTAAATTCCATACTCTTGTAAAGCGCGCCGTCAACGCCGATTTTGCCGATGATATGCAGGATTACGTCCTTGCCTGATACATAGCCCTGCGGCTTGCCGACGAGGTTGAACTTAATCGCCGACGGAACCTTGAACCACGCCTTGCCGCTTATCATACCGGCGCACATATCGGTGGAGCCTACACCGGTTGAGAAAGCTCCGAGAGCTCCGTAGGTGCAGGTGTGCGAGTCAGCTCCGATACACAGACATCCGGGACCCACAAGTCCCATCTCGGGCAGAAGCGCGTGCTCGATACCCATATTGCCGACGTCGCGGTAGTTTTTGATGTCGTACTTATCGGCAAATTCTCTGGTCTGCTTTACGAGAGTAGCAGCCTTGATATCCTTGTTAGGAGTAAAGTGATCCATAATCATCGCGATTTTGGTGTTGTCAAACACCTTGGTCGCGCCGTTTTGTTCAAAAACATTGATAGCAACGGGAGTAGTAACATCGTTGCCGAGAACCAAGTCCAGCTTAGCCTCAATCAGCTGTCCGGCCTTGACTTCATCAAGTCCGGCGTGAGCCGCGAGGATTTTCTGTGACATTGTCATTCCCATAAATAACACCTCTTGAAATCAAAATACTTTGAACACTATTATCTCATAATGACTTGAAAAAAGATTGTAAACTATGCTACAATTATAGCATAAAAACCCGGGATGTGACCGTTTTGAATAATGAATCATATAAAAACAGCGAAATCAAGAGAGCGTTTGAGACGCTTACCCCTGTCCGAAGATACACAAAAGGGGAGATAATCTATCATCAGGGCGACTCTGCCGAAAGCTTTTACTACCTTAAAAAGGGCAGGGTCAGGGTGTATATGACCTCGCCCGACGGAATCGAGAAAACCCTGTCCACCGCGTCCCCCGGCGAGGTGCTCGGCGAGGCGGCGTTTTTTGACAAAATGCCTAGGGTAAGCTCCGCCGGCGCGCTCAGCAACTGCGAGCTTGTTGTAATTGATGAGCAGCGGCTTATTGCCTTGATCAAGGAAACCCCTCGTCTTGCGCTGGAGCTTTTAAAAATCCAGGCTTCGCGAATCCGCCAGCTCTCCAACCAGATAGATGTAATGACCTTTCTCAAAGCCGACGCGCGGATAGCGAGGCTGATTCTTGCCAATACAGACGGCGAGGGCTCCGCCCGCCTCACTCACGAGGAGATAGCCGGTTCGGTCGGAGTAAACCGCGTGACGGTCAGCAAAATCCTCACGCGCTTTAAAAACGATGGGGTTATTACAACCGAGTACCGCAGAATAGTAATCAACGATATAGAAGCCCTCGAAAAAATCGCCGAAAATGAGTAAGTTGTACTCCGAAAAATGCAAGTTGTGTAAAATGTGTTGTGTTTAAAAAAGCTTTGTGATATCTTAAAACTGCAAGCTTGCAAGGAGGAAAAAATGAAGATAAAACTAATGGTCAGCCGCAAGAGATATGACAAAATTGCCGCTGAGCTTGAACAAAAAGGGATCGAGATTGACAACAGCTCAACCCTTGTTCTCGTTGAGGAAAACGACTTTGCCGATTTTTTAATGGGCAAAAAGGACGGCGGACTCACTCCGGTAGGAGTAGGTGAAATTGTGTTTATAGAGACCTTCGGTAATGACGTAATACTCCATACTATGGTGGAAGAATACAAGATTTCCGAAAGACTTATCCGGCTTGAAAGCCTGCTTAACCCTACTGAGTTTCTGAGGATAAGCAACAGCGTTATCGTTTCTGTAAAAAGGATAAAGAGTATTCGCCCGACGTTTTCGAGCAAATACATTCTCACATTACAGGACGGCACAACGGTCGATGTAACAAGAAGCTATTTTAACCGCTTCAAGGAGTTTTTTGGATTATAGGAGGAAATATGACAGGGTTAATTAATTTTATTACGCATAACATAGAACCGCTTGTGTTCGTGTTGGTTATGACGCTGATTCTCAGTGTAGCACTTACGATATTTTACTTTTTTGTATATTCATATGTGATAAACAAGCGTATGCAAAATCCCGAAAAAAAGCACAGGATCAAACTGATTATGCCGCGTTTCGCGTGTATAATACTTGTAGTTTTGTCGTTTCTGTGCTCAATGAAACTTACCAATAAGCAAATCAGTATCGGGGCATGCTCGTTTAGCACTTTTTGGTATTTATCCGGCTACGACTTTGTACAGGCGCCCGACGAGGTCATTACACGTGAAGAACTTGACAAAAACAAGGATTTTGAGAGTTATACTCAGCAGAGTGAATATTTTAAATATACGCTCTACTACAACAAGGTGTTCAACGGAATAATAGATATAAACAGCAAAAACTGTGAGTATGTGATTTTTGTCGAATATATTGGTAAGGATAAAAACCTAAATCGTGACAGCTGTATCGAAATGGACGCGCAAAACTATGATAACCGTCAGGGTAATCAGTTTGGCTTCGGTTGCGGAGGAGGTTATTCCCAAGAGCTCGGAGACTCGCCGTTTGTTTTATATGGAGACAGAGACGTCTGCGGTTTTATCGGAATCGAAAGCGACGTCTACAAAAAATCGAGTTACGACAGAATGTATATGGCTTCCGATGATGACGAAGAATACGACGAGAGGGATTATCAGTATCTTAACGAAAGAGTGAATTTTGACTTCAAAAAAATGTCGTTTAGCGCTCCGAAAACAGAAGTAATCGGGAATTAATCAGTGCCTACTTAACCAATGAATAGAAATATTTGTTGATTTTTTTGATAAAAATAACGAAAAACTATTGTAAAGTTTCGCTTTCTGATTTATAATAAAACTGTGTATAGTGTCAAAGGATTTGGCATCACAAGAAATATGAAAGGAGCTAGTACAATATGCTTTATTCAAAAGAAGTAGAAAATATGTGTACAGTAGCAAAGGGTCCCAAGCACGGCCCGGCGCCTATTCCCGAAGAGGGCAAATGGGTGAAATCATACGACATCAAGGATATCAGCGGACTTTCGCACGGTATCGGCTGGTGCGCTCCGCAGCAGGGAGCCTGCAAGCTTACGCTTAACGTAAAGGACGGAATCGTAGAGGAAGCCTTGGTCGAGACAATCGGCTGCTCCGGAATGACTCACTCCGCGGCTATGGCGGCAGAGATTCTTCCGAACAAAACTCTCCTTGAGTGCCTCAACACCGACCTCGTATGCGACGCTATCAACGTTGCTATGAAGAACATCTTCCTCCAGCTCGTTTACGGCAGAAGTCAGACAGCCTTCTCCGAGGGCGGACTTCCGATCGGCGCAGGCCTCGAAGACCTCGGCAAGGGACTTCGCAGCCAGGTTGGTACAATGTACTCAACCAACAAGAAGGGCGTTCGTTATATGGAAATGGCAGAGGGCTATGTCCTCAAGACAGCTCTTGACGAGAACGACGAGGTATGCGGATATCAGTTCCTCAAACTCGGCAAAATGCTCGAAGACATCCGTCACGGCACATCGCCTGACGAGGCTTATAAGAAGACCCGCGTGAAGAATAAGGTAAGGGAGGACTTAAACTATGGCAGTATCATTTGAAAGTATGGAAAGAAGAATGCCTAAGATTGAGAAATGCCTTGCTGAGTATGGTATTAAAGATCTTGAAGAGGCAAAACAGATTTGCGTGGACAAGGGCTTCAACCCCTATGATATCGTAAAGAGCGTGCAGCCAATCGCGTTTGAGAACGCCGGTTGGGCATATACACTCGGTTGCGCTGTTGCGATCAAGAAGGGTGTCAAGACTGCCGCCGACGCCGCAGAGGCTATCGGTATCGGTCTTGAGGCATTCTGTATCCCCGGCTCTGTTGCAGAGCAGAGAAACGTTGGCCAGGGTCACGGCAATCTCGGCGCAATGCTGTTAAGAGACGAGACAAAGTGTTTCGCGTTCCTTGCGGGTCACGAGAGCTTCGCGGCTGCCGAGGGCGCTATCGGTATCGCCCGTAACGCCAATAAGGCGCGTAAAGAGCCCCTGCGTGTAATCCTCAACGGTCTCGGCAAGGACGCCGCCTATATCATCTCCAGAATCAACGGCTTTACTTATGTCCAGACTGAGTTTGACTATTTTACAGGAGAGCTGAAGATTGTTAAGGAAACTCCTTACTCTGACGGCGAGAGAGCCGCTGTACGCTGCTACGGCGCCGATGACGTTCGCGAGGGCGTTGCTATTATGCAGAAGGAGAACGTTGGCGTTTCTATCACAGGTAACTCCACCAACCCGACTCGTTTCCAGCACCTCGTAGCCGGCACATACAAGAAATGGGCTATCGAGAACGGCGTAGGCTACTTCTCGGTTGCATCCGGCGGCGGTACAGGACGTACCCTCCATCCCGATAATATGGGCGCAGGTCCGGCTTCCTACGGACTGACAGACTCCATGGGCCGTATGCACGGCGACGCTCAGTTCGCAGGTTCATCCTCGGTTCCCGCTCACGTAGAGATGATGGGACTTATGGGCATGGGCAACAACCCGATGGTTGGCGCTACTGTCGCATGCGCGGTTGCGGTATACGAAGCTGTAAAATAACGCGTAATTCAAAACTGAATTGATAATTACGACCGGCTCGGTGAGTCGGTCGTTTTTTCTACTTTAAAAAATAATCTGAATTCTTTGCTCAGTTGCGCCCTGCGCTGTTACAAAAACTACCGCAAAGCTGTGAATTAAGCCTACAATGTGAAAATAGTTAAAACTGTGAAAATGCATAATTGTTTTGTGTTATATAATAAAACTTTTGTTGCCAACATATGTAAAAACAGCCAAAATACGCTTGAAATTTACGTACTTTTATGCTAAAATTATAAAGTGTAATTTGGGAATTCAGCTAAAAAAGTGAATCCCCAACACAATCGGATTCGGGAAACCGTACCCTGTTTTCTATATTTTATAGTAAAAACAACAGTATGTTTTTTTCATTCCTATCTGAAAATCTCGCGGTCAGATATTGTGGGTATTATCCGATTATCTTTCATTTTTTTAAATTGAATAAAACGAAAGGAATGATTTTTATGAGAATGACAAAGAAAATTACATCAATAGTTCTTGCACTTCTGATG
>CADAEZ010000005.1 GCA_902787145.1 uncultured Ruminococcus sp. | reverse complement strand
TTTCTGCTATAGCTCCTTTCGCGTTGTAGGCAGAGCCCCTACATTAATGAGTAATATCGGATAGGAACGGGATGGCACGGAGGCCATCCCCTACAAATGTAACATAAACCAAACTACTTTTTCGACAAACTGATACGGTCAGGCATATGCCTGACCGTTAATACGTTTAAACTACCTTAACTTTAATCTTAAATGTCATGACGCCGTTTACCTTAATCTTTATCTTGGCTGTACCTTTCTTGTACGCCTTAATTCTGATTATTTTGGCAGTCTTTTTACTGATGATTTTTGCTGTTTTCTTATCGGTTGATTTGTATGTGTTCTTAATCTTTTTTACCTTTCCGGTTATTTTAGCTTTGAGAATTCTGCCTGCCTTTATCTTGTAGACTTTGTTCTTTTTTAAAGCTTTTCCGGAAATCTTAATATTCGGATTATTTTTTACAGTAATCTTGCACTTCATTTTGCTGTTTCCGGCAGTTACGGTTATTTCGGCAGTTCCCTTTTTGAGAGCGGTTATCTTTCCGTTTGAGTCTACCTTTACAACCTTGCCTGATGTTGTGTAATTTGGCTTTGCGCTTGCGCCGATTACTTTTAGAGCAAATGTATTTCCTGCCTTTAGAGTAACTGAAGTTCTGTTAAGGCTGAGTTTTATCGGAACCTGTTTTGCCGGAGTTATCGGATCGCCGGCCGACGGCTTTACGGTGTAGGTCGCGGGTGAGGTTGTATCGGAGCTAATTGTTTCTGTCATAAGCGTAGGGATAGTGGAATCGCTTTGTGTATTCTCACCTGTCTGTGTAGGTGATTCCGTAGTTTTGGATGTATCGGTCGGTTGAGCAGAGTCCGTAGCGTCTGTCTGTGATGTGTCGGCGGCATTGGTGTTTGATTTGTTCGTAGCGTTGGTTTGTGGTGTGTCGGAGGATGTTTCCTCAACCGGGTCGTATGAGGTAGCTTCTGTATCTGTAGGCTCGGTATATGTCTGAGTTTGTGTTTCTGACGGCTCTGTTGTATCGACAGGGTCGAGGGTGATGTCCTCTGTCTCTTCGGGAATACCGGTGTCCGCGGTCGTATCGGGCGGAGCTGTAGTCTCGTCAATTACCTCGGCCGGTTCGTCTCCGATTGTGATAAA
This sequence comes from uncultured Ruminococcus sp., assembly GCA_902787145.1. GTDB lineage: Bacteria > Bacillota > Clostridia > Oscillospirales > Acutalibacteraceae > Ruminococcoides. Next base: position 71,442 of record CADAEZ010000005.1, on the reverse strand, counting down.
AGTGCTCTTGCTCGCGGTCTTACCTTCTTTATCTGTGACTATCATTTTGAGACTGTATGTGCGCTTTTCGGAGGGTGAAAATGTATATGTGCTGCTCTCGCTGTTTTGCACCGAAACGTCGTCGATAATAAAGTTGTAGGTGTAACCGGGAGTTCCGTTATAGGCTTCGGCCTTTAGGGTGATTTCGCTTCCTACAGCCTGAGTTCCGGACTTGTCTGAGCCGAAGTTGACTTCCGGAGGAGCCTCGAAAACCTGTGAGTCCTCGAGGATAGCGCCGATTCGGGCGAGTGGTACGCTTATTACGTCGACATCCTCTTTCTCGTGTGATGTAGACGGGTCGGGTCCGTATTCAACATCGGCGTTGTCCTGCATAGTCGGGTCATAGGGGAGACAGTCCATTCCCGATGTTCCGTATGTCAGTATCTGCATAGCGCCAATACCCTTGGTCTCGATATAGTTTTTGTCGATGCCGAGGTTTTTGAGCGGAATCGCGGTCTCGTAGATGAATCCGTGGTTTTTCTTGTAGCCCAGGTCGAAAAAGTCAACCCAGTTCGAGTCGTCGGAAAAGCTGTCGCCGATTGTATGCGAGCCTTTAGCTCCGCCTACTCCGAACATATTTTCGCTCAGTGTGCCGTTGTCGTGAGCGATCTTAAATCCGTTGCGGTTGTCCTGCTTTTCGAACGAAGTCACGCCGATCGGGATAGCGGTGTCGTAGTCAAACATATAGTTGCCATTTGCCTCGTTGTATTTATCCGCTTTGAAGATTGACGCTCCGCCGTTTGAGTTGTTGGTATCAAAGGCTATCAGAGTGTCGATATTTGTTTTGAAGTTAACACCGCCAGCAGTAGCTTTGCCGCCCTCACAGCCCCATACGTAAGGATTTGTAAACTCCTTGCCCGTTATTGAGTCAGTACCCCATGCGGTACCGTCAGCGTGTATCGTCGGGTCAATGCTGAGAGCTATGAAAATCGGGATTGAGTTTCGCCACGGGCGAGCCTCGTTGGATGCGGCAAAGTTATCCTCGGGCGATACAACGTATGTTGTGTTTGCCATTTCCCACATAAAGTAGAGGTTCTCGTCGTCCCACGCGGCATACAGAGCGTAGTCGTCCCACGGTTGCTCGTGCATAGCGGACGGCATATAAACTCTGGGATCGTCGTTAGCGACGCCCTGGGCGATAATCATCGACTTATCCCATTCGGACGGGTCGCCGTCGACAGTGATAGTTTTGCTTTTGCCGAGTCCGAAGTTCGGGTTGGTGTTGTAGTATCCCTGAATCGATTCCGTTTCGTGTCCGTCCGACTCAGAATGGAATGTGGATTTTGACGGCTTGAATACCTTTTTATAGGTATAGTTTTTCTTAACAGTAATGTTGTTTTTGTCGGTAGCGGTGAGTGAGAGCGTGATGTCCTTGTTGCCGATAGCGCCCTGACCGATCGTAACGTCAGTGTCCTCTGTGTACTCGAACACAGTGCCGCCGTCGATCTGATATGTACCCTTTACGGCGTTTTTTAGGCCGATTTTTACGCTCAGGGTTTCTGATTGGAAAGAAGTCTTGTCCGCGGCGTAGGCGATAGGAGCCGGCTGAGAATCGGGTGTGCCGTAGTCTATCCACTGGTTGCCGGGGGCGAGCATCTTGCATTCGCCTGTCTTTATCGGCAGCCCGCCGGCTTTGGGATATTGCTGCTTTGAGTCGCCCTCCTCGCCGTTGTTGATGATGATGTTTTCCTTGGAGAAGCTCTTATCGAAGGCGTAGTAGTACAGTCCCTCGTCGGTCAGCTGCATTTTTTCGCCCGGCCACTTTGCGTTTTCTTTAGTGCCGTAGGCGTAAATATATACGTTTTCATACTGATTTGTGGAGTTGTCGTAATATACAGCCGAAGCCGCGGGCGGAGTTTTTACCTTTGTATATTTGTATGTTTGTGTAATGATGTTGTTTTCGTCGTTTCCTGTGAGCTTCAGGGTGATAACATCGCCGACCTCGGCGTCTTCGCCGATTGTGATTATATCTCCCTGCTTATAACTTACAGGCTCGCCGTCGTTAATGCTGTAGGTTCCGCTAGTGATTTTGGCAAGCTGTAGCTTTACCGATAACGGTTCGGTGAATTCACAGCTGCCGGGGTTTGCGGATACAGAAGCCTCTTGAACACTTTGCGTTTCCGAATACTTTTCCCATTCTGCGTTATTGCAGAAGTTGCCCCATTCATTTTTGGAGCCTGAATCAAGCACCTTGCAGATATAGCTGTCACCGGGCAGTTTAAGGTTTACTGTCTGATGTCCGCCAACGCCGTCGTCAAATAGGAATTCGTTAAAGCTCGCTTTACAGGTATAGGAGTAGATATTACCCTCTACCTTTGTGAGCTTATAGGCTGACTCGTGAGCGTCCATAGAGGACGGCTTTGGGCTGCCCTCCCAGTAATAGATATAGATACTGTCCGACCAGTCGTCCGGCTTCTCAAAATAAATTACATTACCTGATGAAGCCGCTCCCGCCGTAACGCCCACGGTCATAATAACCGAGATCAGAAGCATTACGGAGAGTATTATGCTGATTGATTTTTTTAGAGTTTTCACAGTATTACCTCCTTTATAGACTGTGAGTAATCTATATTATTTCAATTATTATTTTATAACTTTTGTAAAATTATGTCAACTAATTGTTGTCAAATAAAACAAACTGTGATATAATTATTTCAATTATACATTCAGCTGTAAAAGAAAGGATGAAAAATATGGTAGTTAGGGATATTATTGAGATTCTTGAGGGCGAGATTATCTGTGAGGGAGATCTTGACCACGTTATCAAGACCGCCTGCGGTTCGGATATGATGAGCGATGTGCTCGCCTTTGTAAAGGATCAGTCCGTGCTTCTTACCGGACTTGTTAATCCTCAGGTTGTACGTACGGCCGAGATGATGGATATGGCCTGTATTGTATTTGTAAGAGGAAAGGATCCTGATGAGTCTATCGTGAATCTTGCCAAGCAGAGGGGAATTACCCTTATCAAGACAAGATTCAGAATGTTTACCGCCTGCGGAAAGCTGTACTCTAACGGGCTTTCGGGAGGAACTGCCGTATGAGTAACGCAATTCATCTTCACTATGATGTTTCCGGCGAGGACTTTACACGCGCCGGCGAGGCCAGCGGTTCGGTAAAAAAGCGTCTTAAATCGCTCGGATACAACTCCGACGCTATCCGCAGAGTCGCTATCGCTATGTATGAGGCGGAGATTAATATGGTTATCCACGCCGAAGGCGGATTCTGTGATGTAGACATCTATCCCGACAAGGTCGAAGTGCTGCTGTCCGATAAAGGCCCCGGAATCCCCGACGTCGAAAAGGCTATGCAGGAGGGCTTCTCGACCGCTCCCGACAACGTGCGTACACTCGGTTTCGGCGCGGGAATGGGACTGCCGAATATCAAAAAATATACCGACGAGATGAGAATCGAGACTACTCTCGGCGTCGGCACAAATCTCTATCTTACAGTGAATGTAAAATAAATTTTAGGATGTATTAGATGAAAACATATTTCCATTCGGTTGAGATGGATATCGACAAGTGCTGCGGTTGTACTAACTGCCTCAAGCGCTGTCCCACTGAGGCTATTCGCGTTCACGACGGCAAGGCCAATATACTGTCCGAGCGCTGTATTGATTGCGGAGAATGTATCCGCATCTGTCCTCACCACGCCAAAAAGGCGTCCAGCTCACCGCTGTCAGATATTTTTAAATATAAACTTAAAATAGCGATTCCGGCTCCGGCGCTGTTCGGTCAGTTCAACAGGCTCGACAATATCGACATTGTGTTGACAGGACTGAAGAAGGTTGGGTTTGACCGAATTTTTGAGGTCAGCCGCGCCGCCGAGCTGGTGTCCGAGGCTACTCGCGCCCTTATAAAAGAGAACAAACTCAAAAAACCGATAATAAGCTCAGCGTGTCCTGCTATAGTCAGGCTGATAAAGATTCGTTTTCCCGAGCTGTGCGACAACGTAATGCCTCTGCTCGCTCCGATCGAGGTAGCCGCGCGTATTGCCAGGAAAGAGGCTATGGAGGATACCGGACTCAAAAGCGAAGAAATCGGCGTGTTCTTTATCACTCCCTGCGCAGCCAAGGTTACGGAGGTTCATTCTCCCAACAGCATAAAAGAATCTGCCTGTGACGGGGCAATCGCTATTTCCCAGATTTATCCCGACCTTACCCAGGCTATGGATCACCTCACCGAGGTCGAGCCGTTGTCTCAGTCGGGTATTATCGGTATCGGCTGGGCTAACTCCGGCGGAGAAGCCGCCGCTATGCTGGGCGACAAGTACCTTGCCGCAGACGGTATCGAAAACGTAATAAGAGTTCTTGAGGAGCTTGAGGACGAGCATATTCGCGACGTTGACTTTGTAGAGCTTAACGCCTGTTCGGGCGGATGCGTGGGCGGAGTCCTTACGGTCGAAAACGCCTATGTGGCTCAGGCTCGTATACAGAATCTCAGAAAATACCTGCCCGTTTCGATGAATCATATCAAAGACGGAGATATGGACAGGATGAAGTGGGAGAAAGCGCTTGAATTCGACGCCGATATTTTCAGGCTCGATAAGGATATCAACAAGGCGTTCGAGATGATGTCGAGTATGGAGGATATATACAACGAGCTGCCGCATCTCGACTGCGGTTCCTGCGGAGCCCCGACCTGCCGGGCTATGGCAGAGGATATCGTCAAGGGCAGAGCCAAGGAAACCGACTGTATCTTTAAGCTTAAAGAAAAAATCCAGAGCGTGTACGACCAGCTGAGGAATACGATATAAGCCCAGTGATCAGTGTCGGTCGCGCAGACAGCGTCTGCTCTGAGAAAGCTCTGTTTCCCGACCTTATTGGTATGCTCCGCAAGCGTAGCTTGCATATTAATTCTGTCGGGCACAAATGCGTATTGTTTATATATTCTGTCTGTCCGACATTCACTGACCACTTGCCGCTAACCACTGATTACTCTTTAAGGAGACACTATGAACGTACAAACACTAGCCGAAAAACTTAACCTTACCCTGCTTGTTGAGGGCGACCTTGAGCGCGATGTTACCGACTGCTATATCGGCGATCTGCTCAGCTGGGTTATGGGCAGAGCTCCGGAGGATTCGGTCTGGCTTACCGTTATGGGTAATATTAATTCTATCGCGGTTGCCACTCTCGCCGACGTGAGCTGTATAGTCCTCGTCGAGAACGCGGCTCTGGACGCCGAGGCAAAGGCTAAGGCTGAGATGCACGGCGTCACTATCTACCAGACAGAGGAGAACAGCTACTCGCTCGCTGTAAAGATAAATGAACTGCTTTTATGATTTGCATATTCATTCCTGTCTTTCGCCCTGCGGAGATATGGATATGACGCCTAATAATATCGTCAATATGGCCAAGCTCCTGGGCTACGACGTGATTGCCCTTACCGACCATAACTCCACACTCAACTGCGCGGCGGCTATAAAGGTCGGGGAGAGCATAGGGCTGACCGTTATCCCAGGTATGGAGCTTACCACCAGCGAGGATATCCACGCGGTATGCCTGTTCCCGACGCTCGAAAAGGCTATGGAATGGAATGACTACGTCGATAATAACCGCGTAAAAATCCGCAACCGTACCGAGATTTACGGCCGCCAGGTCATAATGAACGAGAATGATGAGGAGACGGGGGAGGTCGAGCACCTGCTGATACCGGCGACCAATATCAGCATTATGAACGCCCGCTCTCTTGTAAAAGACTTCGGAGGCGTATGCTATCCGGCTCATATCGACCGCGACAGCTACTCGATACTCTCGGTGCTCGGCGAGATTGACCCTTACTGCGGCTTTACAACCGCGGAGCTTGCGGATATCAGCCGCGCGGATGAGCTCAAAAACCTGCACCCCATACTAAACGATATGAAGCTCGTCACAAGCTCGGACGCGCACTACCTCGAAAATATGAGGGAGCCGTCGGCGTCCATAGAACTCGACGAGCTGACTGCAAAAAAAATAATAGACTATTTTGATAAATGAGCGCTTCTTTGTCAGGAGGCGCTCTTGTTAGTTATAACTAACTGCATAAAGGCGAAAAAAATTGATAAATATGTTAAAAATGTAACAAAAAACCTTTAAAAATACTCGAAAGTCTATAGACAACCTTTCACCTTTATGTTAAAATGATTATAAATGTACAAGTATATTCAATTCGCTCGACGATTTCGATTGAGTACATAATTTAATTCAAGGAGGAAAAAAATGAAAAAGAAAATCAGCAGTATTCCTTTTTCGGGAACTCCTGAGCAGGAAGCTAAGCTCAAAGAAGCTATCGCCGCGCATTCCGACGATCCGGGCGCTGTGATGCCTGTATTACAGGAGGCGCAGGAGATCTATGGCTATCTTCCGATGGAGGTTCAGAAGATGGTGGCTGACGGCCTTAACGTTCCGCTTGAGGAAGTTTACGGCGTGTCAACCTTCTACTCTCAGTTCGCGCTTTCGCCGAAGGGTAAGTATCACATCTCCGTATGTCTTGGTACAGCCTGCTACGTAAAGGGCTCCGGCGACATCCTTAACAAGCTTTCCGAAATTCTCGGAATCGGCGCCGAGGAGTGTACACCGGACGGTAAGTTCTCACTCACAGCCTGCCGCTGCATCGGAGCATGCGGTCTTGCTCCTGTTCTCACTGTTAACGACGACGTATACGGTCGTCTTACGGTTGATGACGTTCAGGGTATTATCGACAAGTATAACTGATGCGTGAGCTGTCGCTGAATGTTATGGACGTTGCCCAGAACTCGGTAAGAGCCGAGGCGGGGCTGGTGTCGATAACAGTGCTCGAAAGTGATGAGAAAGACTTGCTTTCTATTACAATAAGCGATGACGGCAAGGGTATGACCGAGGAGCAGGTTTCGCAGGTGTGCGACCCGTTCTTTACCACGCGTACCACGCGCAAGGTAGGCCTCGGAGTTCCGCTGTTCAAGCTGTCGGCCGAACAGACCGGAGGTTCTTTCTCGATAGTTTCCGCTGTCGGAGAAGGCACTACTACCAAAGCCTCATACGTTAAAAGCCACGTTGATATGACCCCTCTGGGGGATATAAACTCAACCGTGGAAATCTTGATCCGATGTAACCCGGATATCGACTTTGTCTTTACCCACACTACCGATACAGCCTCCTTTACTCTCGACACAAGAGAACTTCGCGAGGTGCTCGGCGAGGTGAGCCTCGACAATCCCGATGTCATAGAGTGGATACACGGCTATCTTACGGAACAATCACAAATTATATACGGAGGTGCAAATTAATTATGAAATCTTTAGCTGAATTACAGGCAATCAGAGACAAGGCCAGAGCCGGAATCAACCTCAGAAAAGAGAATCCCAACGCCGCCAGAGTTCTTGTCGGTATGGCTACCTGCGGAATCGCCGCCGGCGCCAGACCTGTGCTCAATGCTTTTACAGAAGAAATCGCTAAGCGCGGACTTACTGAGGATATCGTTGTTACCCAGACAGGATGTATCGGCATCTGCCAGTACGAGCCTGTTGTAGAAATCGAAATCCCCGGCGAGGAAAAGGTTACTTATGTCAAGATGACTCCCGAAAAGGCTGTCAAGGTTGTAAACGACCATCTTGTTAACAGAAACGTTGTAACCGAATACACTATCGGCGCTAATACATAATAAGGAGGACAATTAATGTATCGTTCTAATGTGCTCGTTTGCGGCGGTACCGGATGTACCTCCTCAGACAGCTTAAAAATCGTTGATAAGCTCAACGAAGAGATTAAGAAAAAAGGTCTCGAAAAAGAAGTTAACGTTATCACAACCGGATGCTTCGGCCTTTGCGCGCTCGGCCCGATTATGGTAATCTACCCTGAGGGAAGCTTCTACTCAATGGTTAAGGTTGACGACATCCCCGAAATCGTTGAGGAACACCTCCTCAAGGGTCGTATCGTTACAAGACTTCTTTACCAGGAGACAGTTGAGGAAGACACAATCAAGTCACTCAACAAAACTGCTTTCTACGAGAAGCAGAAGCGTGTAGCCCTCAGAAACTGCGGTGTTATCGACCCGGAGAAGATTGACGACTATATCGCTATGGACGGTTACGCCGCCCTTGGTAAGGTTCTTACCGAGATGAAGCCCGACGAGGTTATCCAGACTATCCTCGACTCAGGACTCAGAGGCAGAGGCGGAGCCGGATTCCCGACAGGACTTAAGTGGAAGTTCGCGGCTGCTAATGACGCTGACCAGAAGTACGTTTGCTGTAACGCCGACGAAGGTGACCCAGGCGCGTTTATGGATCGTTCCGTACTTGAGGGCGACCCCCACGCTGTGCTTGAGGCTATGGCTATCGCCGGTTACGCTATCGGTGCTTCACAGGGTTATATCTATGTAAGAGCTGAGTATCCTATCGCCGTTAAGCGTCTTAAAATCGCTATCGACCAGGCTCACGAGTACGGTCTTTTGGGCAAGGATATCTTTGGCACAGGCTTTGATTTTGATATCGGTCTCAGACTCGGAGCAGGAGCTTTCGTATGCGGTGAGGAAACATCGCTTATGACCTCTATCGAGGGCAAGCGCGGCGAGCCCCGTCCGCGTCCACCGTTCCCGGCGGTTAAGGGACTTTATCAGAAGCCTACTATCCTCAACAATGTTGAGACATACGCAAACATCGCCCAGATTATCCTTAATGGACCTGAGTGGTTCGCTTCTATGGGTACAGAAAAGAGCAAGGGTACCAAGGTATTCGCTCTCGGCGGTAAGATTGAGCATACAGGTCTCGTAGAGGTTCCTATGGGAACAACTCTGCGTGAGATTATATACGAAATCGGCGGCGGTATCCCGAACGGCAAGAAGTTCAAGGCCGCTCAGACAGGCGGTCCCTCCGGCGGATGTATCCCCGCAAGTCACCTCGACGTTGAAATCGACTACGACAACCTCCTTGCTATCGGCTCGATGATGGGTTCCGGCGGACTTATCGTAATGGACGAGGACAACTGTATGGTTGACGTTGCCAAGTTCTTCCTTGAGTTCACCGTTGACGAGAGCTGCGGTAAGTGTACTCCGTGCCGCGTAGGTACAAAGAGACTGCTTGAAATGCTCGAAAAGATTACAGACGGCAAGGGAACCATTGAAATGCTCGACGAGATGGAGGAGCTGTGCTACTTCATCAAAGCGAACTCTCTGTGCGGTCTCGGCCAGACTGCTCCAAACCCGGTTCTCTCGACTCTCCGCTACTTTAAGGACGAGTACATCGCCCATGTTGTGGACAAAAAGTGTCCTGCCGGCGTATGTAAGAACCTGCTTGAGTTCAAGATTGACAAAGATAAATGTATCGGCTGCGGAATGTGCGCGAGAAAGTGTCCTGTCAGCACTATCACCGTTACTGATTATACCGCTCCCGGCAAGAAAAAGCCTGCTTATGAGATCGATTCCTCCAAGTGCGTTAAGTGCGGCGCTTGTATGGATACATGTAAGTTCGGCGCTATTTCTAAGGGCTAAAGAAAGGAGATATTTACTGTGGAAATGTTAAACATTAAAATCAACGGTAAAGACTATACTGTTGAAAAAAATACTACTATTCTTGAAGCCTGCCATCAGAACGGAATTAAGATTCCTACACTGTGCTACCTGAAAGAAATCAACGAAATCGGCGCTTGCCGTATGTGTCTGTGCGAGGTTAAGGGCGCGAGAAGCTTAGTAGCTGCCTGCGTATATCCTATCGACAGAGACGGCACCGAGATTTTTACAAATACTCCGGAAATCCGCAAGTACAGAAAGATGAATCTCGAGCTTCTTCTTTCCAATCACGACAAAAAATGCCTCTCATGTCCGAGAAACGACAACTGCGAGCTGCAGAAGCTTTGCCTTGAGTACGGCGTTGACGAGAGCAAGTTCGAGGGCGAGACGACAAAGTCAGAGCCCGACGTAAGCACTCTCCACCTTGTTCGTAACAACGACAAATGTATCCTCTGCCGCCGCTGCGTAGCTGCTTGTAAAAACCAGTACGTATCCGTAATCGGCGCCAACAACAGAGGCTTTGATACAGAAATCACCTGTGCCTTTGAACAGGAGCTCAACAATGTACCGTGCGTAAGCTGCGGTCAGTGTACAGTAGTATGTCCGACAGGCGCTCTCGTAGAGCGTGACGACACCGCCAAGGTATTTGAGGCTATTGCCGATCCTACAAAGCACGTTGTTGTTCACACCGCTCCGTCAATCCGCGCGACCCTCGGCGAATGCTTCGGTATGCCGATTGGCTCACTTGTAACAGGCAAGATGGTTAAGGCTCTCAAGCTCCTCGGATTTGATAAGGTATTCGACACCAACTTCGGCGCCGACCTTACAATTATGGAAGAGGGCACAGAGTTTATCCACCGTGTAAAGGAAGGCGGCACACTGCCGATGATCACTTCCTGTTCACCGGGATGGATTAAGTTCTGCGAGCATTATTATCCCGACCTTATCCCGCATCTTTCAACCTGTAAGTCACCACAGCAGATGCAGGGTTCAATGATTAAGTCTTACTACGCCGAGAAGGCCGGTATCAACCCGAAGGATATCGTGGTTGTATCCGTAATGCCATGCGTAGCCAAGAAGTTCGAGATCAAACGTGACGACCAGGGCCACGACGGTATGCAGGATAACGACATCTCTATCACGACCCGTGAGCTCGCCAAGATGATAAAGACTGCCGGAATCCAGTGTTCACAGAGCTTGAGGACGACGAGTTCGATCCGCTGATGGCTATCGGCTCAGGCGCCGGTACGATCTTCGGCGCTACAGGCGGCGTTATGGAGGCTGCGCTTCGTACAGTTGCCGATGTACTCACAGGCGAGGATCTTGCTGATGTAGAGTACACCGAGGTTCGCGGTACCGACGACATCAAGGAAGCTACCTACAACGTAGCCGGTATGGACGTTAAGGTTGCCGTAACATCAGGCCTTAAAAACGCGGCTAAGCTGCTCGACGAAATCCGCGCAGGCAAGAGCCCGTATCAGTTTATCGAGGTTATGTGCTGTCCGGGCGGATGTGTAAACGGCGGCGGTCAGCCGATCCAGCCGGGTCACGTACGCAACTTTGTCGATCTTAAGGCAAAGCGCGCCGCTGCTCTCTACAGCGACGACAAGGCGCTCAAGTACAGAAAGTCACACGATAACCCCGAAATCAAGGCTATCTATGACGACTTCCTCGGCGAGCCGGGTTCACATAAGGCTCACGAGCTTCTCCATACATCATACGTTAAGAGAGAAAAATAATTATATATCGGAAAGGCGTGCCAAACGTGGCACGCTTTTCTTACTCTATAGGTAATTACTCAAAACTTGCAAATTAATTCTAAATCAATTCTTGAAATAGTCGTGCAATTATACTTACTCCTATAGAGTAAAAAATAATTTATATTCTCCGCTCAGTTTCTGCTTCGCAGAACGAGCGATGAGTAGCGAAAGGCGTGCCGTTTTATGCACGCTTTTCTGATGTCCGTCGGCAATAAAAAATAACTATTGTCTAATTTGAATTTATGTGCTATAATACTTCTAATAATGTACATTTATATAAATGGAGGTATATTATGAAAAAGAAGCTTGCAATATTTCTTTCGATGATGATTGTGCTTGTCACTATCATATCATCGGCGCTTGTTCCGGCTTCTGCCGTAAATTATAAGAACAAGGTAAAGCTCAATTCAAGAGCCGTCCTGCTTATAAATATGGATACCGGACAGGTGGTTTTTGACAAGAATTCGGACAAAAAGGTATATCCGGCCTCTACTACCAAGATTATGACATATATTGTCGTTGCCGAGAATATCAGCAATTTTAAGAAAACCAAGGTAAAGATTAAGCAGAATGTTCTCGACAAGCTTTTGGGCACAGGCAGCTCGGTTGCCAATGTTCAGTCGCACGTAGGCGATTATATGACTGTTATCGACCTTTTGTACTCTATGATGGTTCCGTCGGGTAATGACGCCGCTATGGTGCTGGCTGATTTTGTCGGCGAGGGTAACATCAACAAATTTGTCGATATGATGAACAAAAAGGCTAAGGAGCTCGGATGCAAGAACACTCACTTTGCCAATCCCGACGGTCTCCACGACAAGAGACACTACACTACAGCCGCCGATATGGCGAAGATAACTCAGTACGCGCTGACTTTGCCTGAGTTTTCCACAATTACAAATACCACTACATATTACGTAAAGGGCGAGAGTATTCCTCTTATAACTACAAACTACCTCATAGACAGCAACCGCGGAGGTAATTATTACTATCCCTACGCTCAGGGTATCAAGACCGGTACCACCGACGAAGCCGGTCACTGCCTCGTTACTATGGGCGCGGCCGACGGATACTCGTATCTCGGCGTGTTTATGAAGAATAAATTCGACCCCAACAACGACGTATACGGCACTATGATTGACGCCAAGGAGATGTTCCGCTGGGCTCTTACAAAGCTTGAGCTCAACCAGGTGGCTTCCTCCGAGACCCCGATTTGCGAGCAGAAAATCAACCTCGCGTGGGGCAAAAAGAGTGTTCAGCTCGTGCCGGAAAAGAACATCAACGCCATTGTGCCGAACGATTATAACGAAACCGATATCGTAATTGATACTCAGATCCCCGATAGCGTTGACGCTCCGATAAAAGAGGGCGACGTAATCGGCAAGGCCGTTGTGTATTATAAGGGACCTAAGGCCGATGGCAAACAGGAGCTCGGCAGAGTTAACCTTGTATCCTCCGAGACAATCGAGCGCAGCGGTATCCTGTATGTCCTCAGCGTGATTCAGAGCATTGTCGTTTCCCGGTGGTTCATTATTGTTATATCGGCTATTATCATTCTGCTTATTATTTACATCATAATCAGTACGATAATCCGCCGCCGCAGCCGCCGCAGAAGAAGAAACGTCAAGAGATACAGGAACTTCTGATAAAAGCAAAAGCCACCCGTCTAACGGGTGGTTTTGATTTCAATATCCGACAGAAAATGTTTGAGAGCCTGCTCGGCGTTCAGTCCGTTTTTGCACAATTCGTTGAGCGAGTTGAGGCTTACTCCCTCGATGTTATCGCTGTTTTTGCCGCAATCCCACGGACAGGCTGAGTTTTTTATGTAGGGGTATTTCGCCGACGTGGCAGTGTATCCCTTGGAGTATCTGAAATAGGGTACAGGTGAGATTTTTCCCTTGTATACTATATGCTTACCTGCCAGTTCACGTACATATTTTTCTGTTTTGGAATTATAACTTTTCTTATCGCTTGTACTAAAGCTGTTTTTATCGCATTTATAATTCGTGTTCAGAATTATAATCACCGCCTTGACCGCTTCGTCACAGTAGTTATCGGCGATAGTGGCGTCTGCCTTTTGAGCGATAAGGCTGTTTTTGTTGGCGTTATTATCGGAAAAAACCGGTAAAGCTTTGGAAATACTCGCTTTGTTCAGGTTTACAAGCGGTATAACAGCCAGTATCAGCAATATAAATAAAAAACCTAATATCTTATTTTTCATAATTTCACTCTTTATTCCTTGACATAAGCTTGTCTTTGTCTTAAAATATTATATGTTTAAAAAAGATTGTTAGAACAATACAGAAAGGAAATTATATGAAAGTAAAACTGTGTTGGATTCCGTTTATTCCTTTATCTGTTGCGGCTGTTGCCGTTATGGTAATGCAGAAACTCGGAATTGTATTTTCACCGGATGATTGTATTCCGGCATATATCGCTGTCGCGGCAGTGCTTTTGATGTTCGCTGTTAACATTGTGTTTACGGCAATGGACAAAATGACCTCGCCGATGTATCTTATGTCGCGCAATATTCCGAGCGCGGTGTTCGCGGTGCTCGCCGCGGGAATGATAGCGTCCAAATCCGCGCTGACCACCATTCTCGCGCTTCAGAACGGCTCGTTTAACCTGTTTACCTTCGGGATGGTATTCTTCGGAATGCTTACCGCGATATGCTTTGTGGTAATCGCTCTGGCTCATGTTCAGGGTAAAAACTTCCTTCCGCGAATGGGCGCGCTGTTCTTGGCAATGCCTGTGTGGAGCGGACTTATGCTCATTAACGAGTTTCTGAACAACCGTACCGTGTCGGTAATTTCCATTAATCCGATACCGCTGTTCTGCTTTGCTTTTCTAATGATTTATACATTCAAGCTCTCTATGGTAGTTGCTACCATAAGCGGAAAAAATCCGGTAAAGGCAATGTTTTTGTACGGACTTCCGTTCGCGACTATCGGCTTTATCTACGGCTTTGTCAACATCGTCAACATCATCACCTCCGGCATCGACTATTCTGAAAACGTAATCGGATTCGCCTTTTTGTCACTCGCTCTCTATGTTGTATTTTTCAATATCGAGATTACCAAGAAAGCGTTTACAAAGGATGAGCAGGTCGTAAAATTCGACCTCGACGATTTCGACGAGGAGCAGAGGGTATACGGCGCCTATCAGGACAACACTGTTGTGGCTCCGGAGGAACAGACAGGCGACTATGACTACGACTACACGTTCGCGACCGAGGACGCCGAGGAGTTCGTTACCGAGACGGACAGTTCATATACAGAAGAATATGACTATATCGACAGCTACGGCAATACTCACGAGGCGGACGACCTTGTGGTAGCTCCCGACGACAACGGTGACGACGCTATTCTTGTCGAGAAGGACAAGGTCGAGAACTTTGAGGAAGGCGTGCTCGAATCCAACAAGATCAACCGTGAGCTTCAGGAATCGGACGACTACTCCGAAGAACAGATGAAGAAAATAGACGACCTTATCTCCGATATTAATCAGTAAATAATTTTATTGCAAATTGCTTATTGACTTTTTATATTCTAAGTGTTAATATAACTATACGATGACGAGGACATGATATGCTTTGTAAGGCTCAAGAGAGCGCGCGGCCGGTGTGAGCGCGTGCCGGATGAGTATGTTACCACCTCTGAGTACCGGACAGGAAATGGTTCGGCGGATTGCTCCGTTAAAGGCTTAATGAGGGTTTTTACCAAAGTTGGGTGGAACCGCGATTGTAAATTCAGTCGCCCCAATATTCTTTTGCGGAATATTGGGGCGTTTTATTATGAAAGGGGATTTTTAATATGATTAATGTAGAACTAAAAGGCGGAGTTGTAAACCAATACGAAAGCGGCATTACTCCGGCCGAAATCGCAAAGTCTATCGGAATGGGACTTTATAAATCCGTATGCGCCGCCAAGGTTGACGGCGAAGTGCGCGACCTTAGAACCGAGCTTAATGCTGACTGCAAGGTTGAGCTTCTGACATTTGATGATGTTAACGGAAAGAAGGCCTTCTGGCATTCTGCCTCACACGTACTCGCTCAGGCGGTAAAGAGACTCTATCCCGACGCCAAGTGCGCTATAGGTCCCGCTGTGGACAACGGCTTTTACTATGATTTTGACGTCGAGAAACCCTTTACACGTGAGGATCTCGACAAAATCACTGCCGAGATGAAGAAAATCGTAAAATCTAAAATCGCTATAGAAAAATTCGAGCTCGATCCCGACGAGGCCGTAAAGCTTCTGGAGGATATGAACGAGCCTTATAAGGTTGAGCTGTGCAAGGAGCACAGTGATAAGGGAGAAAAAATCAGCTTCTACAAGCAGGATGACTTCACTGACCTTTGCGCGGGGCCTCACCTTATGGATGTAAGCGCGATCAAGGCAATAGCCCTTACAAACTGCACAGGCGCTTACTGGAGAGGCGACGCCAAGAACGCCCAGCTCTGCCGTGTATACGGTGTAGCGTTCCCGAAGGCTTCTATGCTGGAGGAACACCTCAAGATGATGGAAGAAGCCGTAAAGCGCGACCACAATAAACTCGGCAGAGAGCTTGAGCTCTTTACAACTGTCGATTATATCGGCCAGGGACTCCCGATTATGCTTCCAAAGGGCGCTAGGGTGATCCAGCTCTTACAGCGTTTTGTTGAGGACGAGGAGCAGAAGAGGGGATGGCTGCTCACAAAAACTCCGTTTATGGCTAAGTCCGACCTCTATAAAATCAGCGGTCACTGGGGACATTACAAGGACGGTATGTTTGTGCTCGGCGACGAGGAAAAGGATGACGAGGTATACGCCCTTCGTCCTATGACCTGTCCGTTCCAGTACCAGGCATATCTCAACCGTCAGCGTTCCTACCGTGACCTTCCGCTCAGATACAACGAGACATCAACTCTGTTCCGTAACGAGGCTTCGGGCGAGATGCACGGCCTTATTCGCGTACGTCAGTTTACAATCTCCGAGGGACACCTTATGTGTACTCCCGAACAGCTTGAGGACGAGTTCAAGGGCTGCCTGGAGCTTGCTATCTTTATGCTTAAGACAGTCGGTCTCTACGAGGACGTAAGCTATCGCTTCTCCCAGTGGGATCCAAGCGACAGAGAAAAATACATCGGTACAGAGGAGCAGTGGGACGAGGCTCAGTCCACAATGAAGAAGATCCTCGATCACCTCGAAATCCCTTACGAAATAGGCGTCGGCGAGGCGGCGTTCTACGGTCCCAAGCTCGATATCCAGATAAAGAACGTATACGGCAAGGAGGATACACTGATTACAATTCAGGTAGACCAGATGCTTGCCAAGCAGTTTGATATGGAATACGTCGATAAGGACGGCAAAAAGAAGAATCCGTACATCATCCACCGTACTTCTATCGGATGTTACGAGAGGACTCTCGCCCTGCTTATCGAAAAATACGCCGGAGCGTTCCCGATGTGGCTCGCGCCTACACAGGTTAAGATTCTTCCGATTGCCGACCGTCACTTTGACTACGCGTACGATATCAAGAGAAAGCTTGAGGCTAAGGGTATGCGCGTGGAAATCGACGACAGAAGCGAGAAAATCGGTTATAAAATCCGTGAGGCTCAGCTCCAGAAGGTTCCTTATATGTTTGTAGTAGGCGATAAGGATATCGAGAACAACGCTGTATCGGTTCGTCACAGAAAGGACGGAGACCTCGGCTCAATGTCTCTCGACAGCTTTATCGAAATGGCTGAGAAGGAAATCGAGACTAAGGAGATTAAATAAAAGTGCTGAAAAATACCTATAACAAGGGTTTCGGTTCTTATAAAAAACGCAGCAGACGTTCCTTCGGCAGAAAACGCGGATTTGGCTTTCGCGCAAAGCGATACACAGACCCCGTAAAGCATCTGCCGACCGATTCATTCAGCGAGTCCACCTCGGGACTGAGAATAGCGAGGATCGTTGTAGCGGCATTGCTTGCAGCTGTGGTTATTGTGACTCTCGTTGTCGGCTCGGCTATGTTCCATACCGACACCGGGCTTACCCAGTCCTCGGAGTACAATAACTCCGCATCCGGCGACAGCAAGGAGCTGCTCAGGGTTGTCAACAAGTCCAATCCGCTCGACAAGGACTATGTTCCCGAGCTTGTTGACGTTGACGGCAAGGTGTTTGTCAACAAGCTGGCCTTCGACAGTCTCGAAAAAATGCTCGCGGCCGCCAAAAAGGACGGCGTAAGCCTTGTTATCGACTATGCCTATGTCTCGTACGACGAGCAGGATGTTCTGTACAAGAAAAAGTTTAAGGCCTATGTTACAAAGTACGACCTCACCGAGGTCAAGGCTGAGGCCAAGACTGTTACAACCGTTCCGCAGGCAGGCAGAAGCGAGTGCCAGACAGGGCTTATCATAAGCTTTATGTCTACCGAGGGTGTAAAGTTTGCGTACTCACAGGCATATGAGTGGCTTATAAACAATTCGATAGACTACGGCTTTGTGCTGCGATATCCGCCGGACAAAACCGCCGAAACCTCTATGAAAGCCAACTACTGCGCTTTTCGCTATGTTGGCGAGGACAACGCTCCCATAATGCGTTCACTTAATATGTGCCTCGACGAATACAGCGAATATATGAATTCGAGAGGATAATTTAAAAAAATTATAAAAAACACTTGCATTTTACGTAAATCTGTTGTATAATTCAAATGTTATGTTGATTATACCACGAATGAGGTGAATAATATGAAAAACGGAATCCATCCAAATTACCAGCAGACTACTGTTACATGCGCTTGCGGTAACGTAATCGAGACAGGATCCACAAAGAAGGACATCCGCGTCGAGGTTTGTTCAAAGTGCCATCCTTTCTTCACAGGAAAGCAGAAGTTGGTTGACACAGGCGGACGTGTTGACAGATTCAAGAAGCGTTTCAATATGAAATAAGATTTTTAAGGCTGTCGTATTACGACAGCCTTAAGTTTTCATCAAAGGTAATGCCTATGGATACTTCATACAAAACCGTAAAAACTGAAAATCACGACGAATTTGTCGAAAAGCACTCACGGTTTATCGGATACTGCAAGCCTGTAGCAACCGAGCAGGAGGCCGTCGACTTTATCAATATGATCAAGAAAAAGCATTGGGACGCTCGTCACAACTGCTATGCCTACAGCCTGCGCGATTCCCAAATCCGACGCTACAGCGACGACGGCGAGCCGTCCGGTACCGCGGGTATGCCGATTCTCGACGTTATAACCAAAAGCGGGATAGTTGATGTTGTGGTTGTGGTTACCCGTTACTTCGGAGGAATACTGCTTGGCACTGGCGGACTTGTGCGCGCTTATTCACAGGGCTGCAAGCTTGCCCTCGAATCCGCCGGACCCGTTACGATGGAGCTTTGCTCCGAGTGCTTTATCCGTTGCTCATATAACCGCTACGGCAAGCTCAACACCGTAATTATCGACAACGGCGGTACGGTTGACAGCGTCAACTACGCGGATGATGTGAAAATCAACTTCCATATTCCGAGCGAAAAGGTAGCCGCGCTGGACAAAATTTTTGCCGACGTGACCTCAGGCGAGATAAAAACCGAAATTTCCGGAGAAAAATTCTTCGAAAATTAAAATATTTTAGGAATATATCATTTTTTATCGTATATATATACAGCACGCTTTAAACTAAGACGGAACGGAGGACGCGGTATGGCTTTGCCCGAGGGCTTTATTATCGAGATAAAAGAACGCAACGATATTACCGATGTCGCGTCGTCCTATGTAAACCTGCGTAAACGCGGCAGGAATATGGTCGGGCTTTGTCCTTTTCACGGCGAAAAAACTCCGTCCTTCAATATTTATACCGAAAACGGTTCGTTTTACTGTTTTGGATGCGGAGTCGGCGGCGACGTAATCACCTTTATTATGAAGATAGAGAACCTCGACTATATCGACGCCGTAAAATTTTTGGCGCAAAGGTGCGGTCTTAATATGCCTGAGGACGGCTATGACGACAGTATGTCCGCCCTTAAAAAGCGTATCTACGAGGCTAACCGCGAGGCGGCCAGGTATTTCTACAAGACGCTGTGTTCTTCCGCCGGCAGAGCCGGGCTCGATTATTTTCATTCCAGAGCCTTAAGCGACCGTACAATAAGGCATTTCGGTCTTGGCTACGCCGACGAGAGCTTCAACTCCCTGTGCGACCATCTGCGTTCGCTTGGATTCAAGAGCAGCGAGCTCATCGCCGCGAATCTTGCGGTGCAGAACAAAAACGGAAATATATATGACCGTTTCAGGGACAGGGTTATGTTTCCGATAATCGACCTCAGGGGCAACGTGATAGCCTTCGGCGGCAGGATAATGACCGACCAAAAGCCCAAGTATCTTAACACCTCCGACACTCCGGTGTTCAAGAAGAGCGCTAACCTTTTTTCGCTTAACAACGCCAAGAACTCCGGCGAGAAAAGCCTTATTCTCTGCGAGGGATATATGGATGTGATCGCGGTCAACCAAGCCGGATTCCAAAACGCTGTCGCCACACTCGGCACGGCGCTGACAGCCGAGCAGGCGCTGTTGATGAAGCGATACGCCGACGAGGTTATAATCTGTTACGATTCCGACGAAGCCGGTCAGAAGGCCACTTCCAGAGCGATTGAGCTTTTGCGGCGTGCCGGGTTGTTGATAAAGGTTATCTCGATCCCTCAGGGCAAGGATCCCGACGAATTCCTCAGGAACAAGGGCAGCGAGGGGCACGACGCCTTTCTGAATGTTATAGAGAGAAGCGGCAACGATATGGAGTATCGGCTGCAAAAGCTTCGCAAAAAATACAACCTTGATTTGCCCGAGGACAAGGTCGCTTTCCTTACGGAAGCGGTAAAAATCCTCGCCGCTCTCGACAACGAAATCGAACGTGACGTATACATATCAAAGCTCAGCAAGGAGTGCGAGGTTACTCCCGACGCGGTTAAACAGCAGATGGATAAATACCTCAGGCGCAGAAACTACAATCAGCGCAAGTCCGTCTTTAGGGAAATGCAGAAGAACCTCAGCGGCAGGAACGACAAGCTCAATCCCGAACGCTACAAAAAGCCCAGGGTTACGGTTGTCGAGGAAAGCCTGCTCGCTTATCTTATAAAGAATCCGGACAGGCTATCGTTTATCGAGTCACAGCTCGACGAGAGCAAGTTCCAGACGGAATTCTACCGCAAGCTCTTTATATATTTCTCTAAAAGAATAAAAGATAACTGCGATCCTCTTACAGAGGTGTCGGCGGATTTTACCCAGGAAGAAGTCTCCAGGATATACGGCTTAGCCAATTCCGAAACCGCTCGGATGGCTAATGACGATACCCTAAGAGAAAACATAGATGTAATAAACGACGAGTTCCTAAAGCTAAAGACCGCGGATATGTCCAAGGCGACAAACGAGGATATATCCGAGGCTCTGCAAAGGCTGAGGGACAGTCATAAATGACGAAAGGACAGGAAATATGGGACAGCAGGACAAAAAAGCAATCTTAAAGGAACTAACCGAACTCGGTAAACAAAAGGGCAGCCTTACCAATGACGATATTATGGAAGCCCTCGGCGAAATGGAATTTAAGCCGGAGGAGCTCGAAAAGCTGTACGACGCTCTGGAACAGCAGGGTATCGAAATCAACGAGGATATCGAGAACATCAACTTTGACGACATAACCGTTGTTGAGGAAAAAAAGGACGGCACCGATTCGGGCGATACAGCCTCGATCGACGACCCCGTAAAGGTTTATCTTAAGGAGATCGGACGTGTTCCGCTGCTCTCTCCCGAGGAGGAGGTTGAGCTGGCCATCAAGATTTCCGAGGGCGATATCCAGGCAAAAAAGCGTCTGTCCGAGGCTAACCTCAGACTCGTTGTAAGTATCGCCAAGCGTTATCTCGGCAGAGGTATGCAGTTCCTCGACCTTATCCAGGAGGGTAACCTCGGTCTTATAAAGGCTGTCGAAAAATTCGACTACACCAAGGGCTTTAAGTTCTCTACATACGCCACATGGTGGATTCGTCAGGCTATCACCAGGGCTATCGCCGACCAGGCAAGAACTATCCGTATCCCTGTACATATGGTAGAAACTATCAACAAGGTAAAGAAGGTTAGCACCCAGATCCTCCATGAAAAAGGCCACGAGCCTTCGTCCGAGGAAATAGCCGAGAAGCTCGATATTTCCGTGGAAAAGGTAAGGGAGATTGTCAGGGTTGCCCAGGAGCCGGTATCCCTTGAAACACCGATAGGCGAGGAGGAGGACAGCCACCTCGGCGACTTCATCCCCGACAGCGATACTCCCGCTCCTGCCGACGAGGCGTCCCACGCGTTGCTCAAGGAGCAGCTCGACGAGGTACTCAGAACCCTTACCCCAAGGGAGGCCAAGGTGCTCAGGCTGCGCTTTGGACTTGAGGACGGCAAGAGCCGTACGCTTGAGGAGGTCGGCACAGAGTTCAAGGTAACCCGTGAGCGTATCCGCCAGATCGAGGCAAAGGCTCTGCGCAAGCTCCGCCACCCCTCACGCAGCAAAAAACTAAAGGACTACCTTGATTAATTGATAATGGATAATTGATAATTGTGGTCGGGAAGACAGCGCCTTCTGTGAGAAAGCTTTGTTTCCCGACCATATTAATATGCTCCGCAAGCGGAGCTTGCATATAAATTATTCCGGGCAGATAAGTTCATTTTTATATGATGAACCTATCTGCCCGTCATTCATTTTCAATTTTCAATTATCAATTTTCAATTGTTTAAAGCTTCGCGTTAAATATACAGTCTGGTTCCCGGATAGAGCATATTGGGATTGCACATTCCGTTCTTTTTGGCGAGCTCGTCTACGGTTGTGCCGAACCTCTGGGCTATTGACCACAGTGTGTCTCCCGGTCTTGTGATATAAATAAAGTCGTCCTCGGTGTCAACTGGAATCGTCAGTACCTGTCCCACATATATCATATTGGGATCCTGTATATTGTTGTATTTGAGGATTTTCTCGACAGTAGTGCCGAAGAAGTTCGCTATTCCAAAGAGTGTATTGCCTTTTCTTACCGTATATGTCACTGTTTCCATAGTTTACCTCCAATTGTAATTTACGCTATATTCTATGCCGTGATTATGACCCCGTGAAGATTATCCGTTAAAATGCACTAAAAACAGGTCTATTTTTCTACATATTATAATTCTGAATCAGAAATATACACACAAGTTTTTTTGATAAAATATTATTTGAACTATGATAATGGGGGACAATATCGAATGAAGCGCTCCTTCTTATTACTTTTGGCAATTCTAATTGTTCTTCTTGCCGCGCCGCTGTCGCAGGCTAACGCGGCTTTTGACTATCACGCCTATGCCGCCAAGCTCGATAAAAGGACATATTCCGGTCAGCTCGGCGCAATATATACAAAACAGGCTACAGTGTTCCGTGTATGGGCTCCTACCAGCGAGAACGTAAAGGTAAGATTCTATAAATCCGGAACCGCTAAAACATACTTCAAAGAGGTTAACCTCGAATTCAACAAGCCCACCGGTGTATGGCACGCCAAGGTCAAGGGCGATTTAAAGAACAAATACTACACCTATGTTTTTGAACGCAAGGGTGAGTTTTTCGAGACATACGACATTTACGCAAAGGCATGTTCCGTCAACGGCACGCGCAGTATGGTTGTCGATCTGGAATCCACCAATCCCCAGGGTTGGGACAACGACCACCACGTCACTGTCGATAACCAGACCGACGCCAAAATCTGGGAGGTTCAGATTGCCGATTTCTCTTCGTCGCCGTCATCCGGCGTCACCAGGGAAAACAGAGGCAAATACCTCGCCTTTACCGAGCTCGGCACCACCGTCAACAGCGTCAGCGGAGCTCCGTCCACCTGTGTGGATTACCTCAGAAAGCTTGGCGTAAACTATGTCCATATCAATCCTTTCTACGATTTCGGCTCAATCGACGAGACCGATAAAAGCGGCAAGGATAACGTATACAACTGGGGATATGACCCCGTAAACTATAACTGTCCCGAGGGCTCCTACAGCTCCGATCCCTACCACGGACAGGTCAGGATAAAAGAGTGCAAGGAGATGATCCAGTCACTCCACGAGGCCGGTATAGGCGTTATTATGGACGTTGTCTATAATCATACCCAGAAGTGGAAGGACTCAGCCTTTAACCTTACCGTGCCGAACTATTATTACCGTATCAATCAGGACGGCTCATACTCCAACGGTTCCGGATGCGGCAACGATACCGCCTCCGAGCACAAGATGTTCTCCAAGTATATCGTCGATTCCGTAACCTACTGGGCGCAGGAATACCATATCGACGGCTTCCGCTTTGACCTTATGGGACTACACGATGTTAATACTATGAACACCGTGCGCTATTCTCTCGACAGGCTTATAAGCGGAGAAAAGCTACTTATGTACGGCGAGGCGTGGAACCTGAATACAAGCGTCGGCTACGGCGCGGCGCTCGCCACTCAGGATAACGTAAATATGCTGGACAGCCGTATCGCGGCATTTGACGATACCTACAGAGACGCGATAAAAGGCAACAATACCCCGACCTCCAAGGGATTTATACAGACAGGCGGCTCAAAATCCGACCTTAAAACCGGTATCACCGGCCAGTGCAACTCCACTATGGGTTGGGCTAAGGCTCCTACCCAGACCGTTACCTACGCCTCCTGCCACGACAACCTTACCCTGTGGGATAAGCTTGTGCTGACTGAAAAGGATAAGGACACCGACTTCCACGCGCGTCACAACGACCTTGTCGCTATGAACAAGCTCGCCGGCGCGATTACATACACATCCCAGGGAATCCCCTTTATACTCGCGGGCGAGGAGTTCTGCCGCACTAAGGAAGGCGACGAGAACAGCTATAAATCCGGACTTAAACGCAACGCGCTCGACTGGAATTCTCTCTATACCTTCGGCGATGTCAGCGACTATTACCGCGGTTTTATCCAAATCCGCGACAATATAAAGGCTTTCCGTGATCCTACTTCGGCTACGGCTCAGAGTATCACTTTTATTTCCGACGTGCCCGACGGAGTGCTCGGCTATACGCTTAATGACGAAACTTACGGCAAAATCGCGGTGATTTTCAACTCAGCCGACAGCGAGGCTGCGGTCAGCGTTCCCGGAACCTGGGCAAGACTGTGTAACTCCGAATTTGCCGGTATGAAGAATCTTGAGAATGTCCGCGACAAGGTTAAGCTCGACAAAAAATCCGCCTGCGTACTTGTTGAAAAGGAAAAGTTCGATTCCGTAAACAAAAATACGGATACTTGCAGAGTTGTAGTCAGCTACAAGGACAGGGGAGAGATCTTCAAGAGCTATGTCCTGACAGGTAAAAAGGGCGAGAGCTACAGCGTTTCTCCCGTTACCGAGGTGCAGATGGATTATAATATCGTAAAGAAATCCGGTACCGACGGAAGCTTTACCGAGGATACAAAATTCTGTGACTTTGAGTGCGAAAAATACGACGGAAGCTATTCGAGCGTTACCTTTGAGTGCGTTGACGACGTCAGCGATAAGATTATAGGCGACTCCACTGTTATGACCAATCGCAGCGGCCAGCCCTACAAAACCCTCGAGATCCCCACAATAGAGGGCTACACCCTCAATATGGATAAGCTGCCGAAGAACGGCTGCGGTACCTTTAGAAATAAGGATAAAAAGGTAGTCTACCGTTATAACAAAAAGACAATCGAGGATATTACCTGTAGAGTTAACATCATATATATGTCCTCCGAGGGCAAGATTCTCGGTACCGACACCCTTACCGGCGACGCCGGCGCGGAATACTCGACCAGCGAGATTGAATTTGAAAATTACAACTTCTCCGTGGTGACTGAGAACAAAAGCGGAAAATACAGTATCTCCGAGCAGAACGTATTGTATATCTACGATCCGGTATCTCCGCTGGAGGGGCTTATCTATGTGTTCGTAGCGATTATTTTCGCCGCAGCGGTAGTGGCGTTCATAATCTATGTCTATAAAAAGAGAAAAAAAGAACTTATGGCCAAAATGGAGATTTCGTAGAAATTTCCGTCAAAATAGTAAATTATTCCTGAAAAGGAAAAGGAGGAATTAAATATGGCAAAGAAACTTTTGTCAGCATTACTTTCTGTTATGTTGATAGCTTCTTCCGTAGTAATGGCAAGCGCTGCCGATACTTCCGTTAAGTCCGCCGGAGCAGATACAGATTATTCTGCGGCTTCACAGGAACTCGACGACAAGTATATCTACGACGGAGAAGACCTCGGTGCTACCTATACAAAGGAAGGCACCACATTCAAGGTATGGGCTCCGACCGCTTCGGACGTAAAGCTCAATCTTTACACTACAGGAAGTGACAACGAGGAAGGCGCCGAAAAAATCAGCACAACCAATATGACATTCGACGACAAGACAGGCGTATGGTCATTAAAGCTTGACGGCGATCTCAAGAATAAGTTCTATACTTATTCCGTATCCGCGAAAAATGTTACAGGTAAGAAGTTTACTCAGAAAGAAACACAGGACGTTTACTCCTACGCTACCGGCGTAAACGGCAAGCGTACCCAGATTATCGACTTTAAGGACACCGATCCCGAGAACTGGGACAAGGACGCTCACGTTCTTCTCGACAGAGTAACGGATTCCTATGTTTGGGAGGTTCATGTAAAGGACTTCTCCTATGCCCAAAACTCAGGAGTTACCGACGCTAACAGAGGTAAGTACCTCGCGTTTACCGAGAACGGCACAACTCTTAACAACGAGGGCAAGATTTCGACATGTATCGACTATCTTAAGAACCTCGGCGTTACCACAGTCCAGATAAACCCATTCTACGACTACGGCTCGGTTGACGAGGCCGGCAACGACTCTCAGTTCAACTGGGGATATGACCCTGTAAACTACAATGTTCCCGAGGGCTCATATTCCTCGAACCCCTACGACGGAAATGTAAGAATCAAAGAATGTAAGCAGATGATCCAGGCTCTCCATAACGCCGGTATCTCTGTTGTAATGGACGTTGTATATAATCACACATTCTCGACCGACTCCTGCTTCGAGGCTTGTGTGCCTAACTATTACTACAGAATGAACAAGGACGGCACCTACTCCGACGGCTCAGGCTGCGGCAACGAGACAGCTTCCGAAAGAAGAATGTTCAGGAAGTTTATGATCGAGTCCTGCCTCTACTGGGTAAACGAGTACCACGTTGACGGCTTCCGTTTCGACCTTATGGCTCTGCATGATTGCGAGGCTATGAACGAAGTGCGCGCCGCTCTCGACGAGGTAGATCCCAGAATCTCTATGTGGGGCGAAGGCTGGACAGGCGGCACAAGCAACTATCCCGCCAAGACATACAAGGGTACTGCTTTCCGTCAGGCTAAACAGCAGGCTACAGGAAGCCTCGACACACGTATCGGATTCTTCAGCGACGAAATCCGCGACGGATTCAAGGGCTCTGTATTCCAGAAGACAGCCAAGGGCTGGCTCCAGGAGGCCGGAAGCTTCAAGACTATCGACGCCTGCGCCCAGGGCAAGCCGACTAACTATAACGCAAAGGTTCAGTCACAGGTAGTTACATACGATTCCTGCCACGACAACCAGACTCTTTGGGACAGACTCGCTGCTTCCTATGGTATGAACGACTCGTTCCGCAAGCGCGCTCCTCTGCTCGTAGCCGAGACAAAGCTCGCCGGCGGTATGCTCAATATGTCACAGGGCGTTACCTTTACTCTCGCCGGAGAGGAAATGTGCCGTTCCAAGGACAACGACCATAACAGCTACAAGAGCTCGCCGAATCTTAATATGATTGACTGGGAGCTTGCTAAGACAAACGCCGACGTTGTATCCTACTACGCCGGAATGAACCGTATAAGAAAGAACTTCTCACCGCTCGGAGCGGACAAGAGAGAGGGCTATACATACAAGAGCTATCCGATCAACGGAACAGTCAACGCCAACGGCGCTGTAACATCTTCCAACGGCTACGCCGCTGTATGGACAAATCAGGCTGAGGGCGAGTGGCAGAAGCTCGTGGTTCTCGCCAATAACAAGGAAGAGACTCAGAGCTTTACTCTTGAGGAAAGCAACAAGGATTGGATTGTTATTGCCGACAACACCCAGGCCGGTGTTAAGAAGCTTGCCGAGAAGAACGACAATGACTTCGTGATACCTCCTCATTCCATGATGGTACTCGTAGACAAGAAGAGCTTCGAGGATGTTAACGTCAAGTCCGATATGGGCGCTGTAAACGTTAAGGCGGTAAACTCCGTAACCGGTACAGTTATCGACAACTACACGATCACAGGCAAGATCGGATCCAATTATTCCGTACAGATGCCCGATTCACTCGGCGCCGAGTACGAGCTTAAGGATTACGACGGCGACCTCGACGGCGTATTCACCGAGGAGGATCAGAACGTAACCCTCAGATTCAAATACTTTGTTCCCGTGTCTGTAAAGAGAGATATCAACGGCGACAACAAAGTTAACATCAAGGATTGTACATTCATCCAGCGCGCTCTTGTTAAGAAAGTCAAGATGACTCCCGAACAGGAGAAGCTCGCCGACGTTAACCTTGACGGCTATGTTTCTATCACAGACGTTACAATGCTCAGAAAGTATCTCGCCGATATGAGCGTAGGTACAGGCACAGTTACAGTTAACTTTATCGACAAGGTGCTCGGAGAAAAGATCGCGGATTCCGTTGTATACGAAGGCAGAGTAGGCGAGGAGTACCTCCCCGTAGCAGCCAAGGCTCTCGGATACGCTGTCGACTCCAAGGACTTTGACGGCGATACAGTTGTTGTTCCTTACGGCAACCGCACAGTAAACTTCTACTACAAGGAAGGCTCAACATATGTTGACGTAAAGGTTAAGCACAGCAAGGACAAGACCTGGACTCCAAACATCTATATCTGGGGCAACGCGAACGGCGCTGATTCCGGCTCCACCTATACCGACGCGTGGCCGGGAGATACTCTCTCCGCAAAGGACAGCAACGGCTGGTACACCTATTCGTTCGACGCTGAGACATCTGATGATTCCTACAACGTAATCATCAACAACGACACCCAGGGTCAGTCGGCTGACTGCAAGGGCTTTATCCAGAACAAGCTCTGGGTATTGATCGACGACGGCAAGGACGGCGTAAATCTCATATTCTACGATGTAGATCCCGAGAAAAACCCGACCGCGTCTCCGATTTACGAAGGATAATGGTAAAAGGGTTGGCGAAAGCCAACCCTTTCTATAATTCTCAATAAAAAAACCGCCCTAAGGCGGTTTTTTACTCTTTTACTTACTCCTATAGAGCAAAAAAGATTTGTATTCTTACTCAAAATCTCCGTAAAAATCGAATTCCTCAAAGCAGTCTGTAAGCAAATCGGCTGCTTCGCTTCTTACGTCATCCTCGTCCTTGCCGTGGTCAAGCTCCTGGATAAAGAGGTTGAGGCTTCCGAAAAGGTCTGTAAACAGGATTTCGGTGATGTCCTCCTTGCTGAGCTCGGGGTTAGAATCATAGAGTACCCTTGCTGTCTGCATTGTGATGTACTGCAGCGTGCTCTCGATTGCCTCAAGGTCAGCCTCCTCACAGCATATACCGGCGTTGATCTCGCCCTCGTTGTCGCAGTGACCGTACATAAACAGCTCGCCCGGCTTTAGCTGTGTATTCTCGATTTCCTTGATTTTTTTGTCTAAATTTGAAGCCATATTAAATAATATCCTTTCTTAAGATACGATTATTCTAACACATATCTTATTATTTGAAAAGGTACAATATATTCATAATGTATATTACCTGCCCAGTGCGATTATCAGCGAGACTAAAAAATACATCAAAAGCACAAACGCCGCAAACGAAAATCCGAGTATAATCATATCAACGGCGATTCGCTTGTTGGAGCGTTTTTTCTTTTTGTAGTAATTTTCCTCAACCGCCTTATACGCTTCTTCGGCAGCCTTTCGCCCGGTAGTACCCTGACACAGGGGACAGGTGCATTCGCCGCTGTCGCTGTCGTCAAAAAATATGTAGCCGCATTTTGAGCATTTTACGTTGTATTCTTCCATATTTCCTCCAAAAAGTTTTGTTGTGTATATCATATAATATATTTAAAAAAATGTAAAGCGCTAAAATGGTTACAAAAAATTGCGTAAAAAAACAACCAAAAACAACCTAAAACAACCAAAAACAACAATAAGAAAGAGAAAGAAAAAGAAAAAGATAAAAAGAAACTAAACGAGAATAAGAAAGAAGAAAAAGACGCTTGTGCTTTCCGCAGCGTTTCCACAGACTTTCAACATATTTTTGTTGAAAAGCTGTTGATAATGTTAACAGGCGCAAAGCTTGTAAATTATTGACATTCTACCTATGAATGTGGTATGATATAGTTGTTAAAATATTGACTATGTGGAGGTAGTTTTTATGGCAAGTATTGATTTAAGTAAATTAGGCATTAAGGATGTCAAAGAGATTATCTACAATCCTTCCTACGAGGCTCTCTATAAGGACGAGACTGATCCGTCGCTTGAGGGTTTTGACAAGGGTCAGCTCACAGAGCTCGACGCTGTTAATGTAATGACAGGCGTCTATACAGGACGTTCTCCTAAAGATAAGTTTATCGTAATGGACGACAAGTCAAAGGATACTGTATGGTGGACAACTCCCGACTATCCCAACGACAACCATCCCGCTTCACAGCAGGCTTGGGACGCTTGCAAAAAGCTTGCGTTGGACGAACTTTCCGGCAAGAAGCTCTATGTTGTAGACGCGTTCTGCGGAGCCAACAAGGACACACGTATGGCTGTTCGCTTCATTATGGAGGTTGCATGGCAGGCTCATTTTGTTAAGAATATGTTCATCAAGCCGACTGCCGAGGAGCAGGAGAACTTTACTCCTGACTTTACAGTATATACCGCGTCCAAGGCTAAGGTGGAAAACTACAAGGAGCTCGGCCTCAACTCCGAGACCGCTGTTCTCTTTAACGTAAGCTCACGCGAGCAGGTTATCCTCAACACCTGGTACGGCGGCGAGATGAAGAAGGGTATGTTCTCGATGATGAACTACTTCCTGCCGCTTCAGGGTATTGCTTCTATGCACTGCTCCGCCAACACAGATATGGACGGCAAGAACACTGCTATCTTCTTCGGACTTTCCGGTACAGGCAAGACTACACTGTCTACCGATCCCAAGCGTCTGCTCATCGGTGATGACGAGCACGGCTGGGACGACAACGGCGTGTTCAACTTTGAGGGCGGCTGCTACGCCAAGGTTATCGGTCTTGATAAGGACAGCGAGCCCGACATCTACAACGCTATCAGACGCGACGCTCTGCTTGAGAACGTAACGGTTGACGCTGACGGCAAGATTGATTTTGACGACAAGAGCGTTACCGAGAACACCCGTGTATCATACCCGATCGAACATATCGAGAAGATCGTTAAGAACGTAAACAAGATTTCGTCCGGTCCGGCTGCCGAGAACGTAATCTTCCTTTCGGCCGACGCTTTCGGAGTACTTCCTCCGGTATCCATCCTCACTCCGGAGCAGACTCAGTATTACTTCCTCTCCGGCTTTACAGCTAAGCTCGCCGGTACAGAGCGTGGTATCACCGAGCCTACACCGACATTCTCGGCTTGCTTCGGTCAGGCGTTCCTTGAGCTTCATCCGACAAAGTACGCCGAGGAGCTCGTTAAGAGAATGGAGAAGTCCGGCGCCAAGGCATATCTCGTAAACACAGGCTGGAACGGCACAGGCAAGCGTATCACAATCAAGGATACACGCGGAATCATCGACGCTATCCTCGGCGGCGACATCAAGAACGCTCCGACAAAGAAGATTCCGTTCTTCAACTTTGAGGTACCTACAGAGCTTCCGGGCGTTGACACCGGAATCCTCGACCCGAGAGACACATACGCTGATCCTACAGAGTGGGACGCAAAGGCCAAGGATCTTGCCGAGAGATTCGTCAAGAACTTCAAGAAGTACGAGACTAACGAAGCTGGCAAGGCTCTCGTATCCGCAGGCCCTGAGGTTTAATATTATATTTTATATAGTAAGAAAATCGTGCTTGATTGCACGGTTTTCTTATTTTTTTAAATTTTTTTCAAAAAAGTGTCACAAAACTGCTCTTTGCGAGGTTATAGTATATGGAAGAAAAATTTTTCGCCGGTTTTTTACGCCTTATCCGCCCACGGTAAGGTTGTAAATATCCCAGTTGTATATTTGTGGGCAGAAAGGCTATGGAAAAAAATATGAACAAAGTGAAAAAGTCAGTCAGCTTAGTTTTGTCTATACTTTTGCTGATAGGGGTGATCGCCGTTGCGCCGATTACCGCCGGAGCAACCTCAGGAGAAGAATTTTCTTATTATTCCGGATTCTACGCGGATACCGTAATAATTTCCGCTTATAACGGCGACAGCGCGAATGTTGAGATTCCGAGCTATATAGACGGAAAAACGGTAGTCGGAATCGAAGATGTAGTTTTTGAAGAGTGCGAAACAATCGTTAGTGTTACAATCCCCGATACTGTCGAAGATATCTCGGTTTGCACCAATGAATACGCTGTAACACCTTTTTATAACTGCCCAAATCTTAAAACTGTAAAGCTCGGCAAGAGTGTTGAATTTTTTGACGCTTTTTCTTCCTGTGATAACCTTGAGAGTTTCGAGGTTGACCCGGAAAACCCGCATTTATCCTCAGTTGACGGAGTACTTTTTGACAAAGATAAGTCTTTACTTATGTCTTATCCTGCGAAAAAGTCTGATAAAACCTATGACATCCCGGATACCGTCACCAAGCTGAAGGAATTTGCGTTTTGCGGCAATACTTATCTTGAAAACGTAAACATACCCGAAAGCGTTAATACTATTTCACGCGGCGCTTTTGACTCATGTGAAAAGCTAAAGAGTATAGTTGTTCCCGACAGCGTTAAGGAAATCGGAGAGGCGGCCTTTGCGGATTGCGTCTCTCTCGATAACATCACAATTCCAAAAAACTTAGACAGACTGTACAATTCTTGTTTTGATAACACAGGATACGCTAACAACCCCGATAACTGGGAGGATGATATGCTCTATATCGATTCTTATCTGATAAAGGGCGGCGATAAATATTCAAAGGTGTACAACGTCAAGGAAGGTACAAGAGTAATCGCCGATCACGCGTTTGGTATTAATAAAAATATCACAGGCGTAATTATCCCCGACAGTGTTGAGGTTATTGGCGCGAGCGCGTTTGTATATTGCGAAAATCTTGCGAGTGTAAGCTTTGGCAAGGGCTTAAAAAATATATGGCCCGGCGCTTTCTATGGTTGCGAAAAGCTTGATAAAGTCGAGATTTCGGACATCGGCGTCTGGTGTAATATTGACTACACCGGAGATGATGTTTTTAAGTATTCCCGAGGATTCTATCATAACGGTGAGCTTGTGACAGACCTAGTTATCCCCGAAGGAGTTGACAGAATTGGGGGTGACGCGTTTACATACTGCGAAAACCTTAAGAGTGTTACAATTCCGGACAGCGTTAACTTTATAGGTGTATATGCCTTTGAGGACTGTGTAAACCTGGAGAAGATAAACCTCCCCGACACAGCGGTTGAGATTCAAGATAGGGCATTTAAAAACACCGCGTATATTAAAAATACGGATAATTGGGAGGACGGAGTTATCTATAACGGAAATCACCTGATCGATACAGATAAATCTCATTCGGGTGAATTTGTCGTTAAAGACAACACGCTTGACATTGCTTACGGCGCTTTTGACAGCAACAAAAACCTCACGAGCGTTAAGCTTCCCGACAGTCTTGAATATATTTCTGATGAAGCGTTTGCTTTTTGCAGTGGTCTTAAAAGCATAGTTTTACCCGATCGTGTTCAAAAAATAGGCGGGGAGTCATTTGCTAATTGCGTAAGCCTGGTGAGTATAACGATCCCGAAAAGCGTTATAACTATCAGCGGCAACGCCTTCCGTTCCTGCGATTCCCTTAAAGATGTTTACTACGCGGGCAGCCGGAGTGATTGGAATAAAATTTATAGCGGTAACTATTTTAACGATAGCTTATCTAAGGCAGATATTCATTTCGCGCAGGAGGATACAACAGAATCCGAAACAACTGAGACAACAGTTGAGCCCACAGAGACAGAGACCGCAACAGCTGAGCCTACAGAGACCGAGACTGTAACAGTTGAGCCCACAGAGACCGAGACCGCAACAGTTGAGCCCACAGAGACTGAGACCGCAACAGTTGAGCCCACAGAGACCGAGACCGCAACAGCTGATCCCACAGAAACCGAGACAACAACGGTTGAACCTACAGATACTCAGACTGCTACAGCTGAAACAACAGAAACAGAATCAACAACAGCCGAGCCCACTCAGACAGAGTCAACAACATCCGCGCCTACAAACTCACAGGCTGCCGCAGCGACCACTGAAAGCAAAACCACAGCTAAACAGACCGTAAAGCCTGTAGTTAAGCCGAAGGCGAATACAATTAAGGTAGCTGCTAAGACAAAGACAGTCAAGGCTGATAAGCTCAAAAAGGGCAAGGTAACTGTTAAAAAAGCGATAAAAGTAACAGGCGCAAAAGGTATTGTTACATTTAAAAAGCTCTCAGGATCCAAGAAGCTTACTATAAGTAAGAAGGGCGTTATAACAGTCAGAAAGGGCAAGTATAAGAAGGGCAAAGTCCTGAAGATGAAAGTAAGAGTCACCGCTTCGGGCAATGCTAAATACACCGGCAGCTCCAAGACTGTAAAGGTTAAGATTAAGATTAAATAACCAAAAACCACCCGTTTATAGCGGGTGGTTCTTTTAGCTTATAACTTGCCACTTAGAACTAAAACTTTAATTCCCTGTGCAGTTTGTACAAATTGTGAGTTGTATCTTTGGTGAGTATTTTTGTGAGAATTGTGATACAATAAAAGTATAAACAGATTTACATTTTCATAAGGAGGAAAAGAAAATGAAAAAGGCGAAGAAGATGTTGAATGTTGTATTAGCTATAATGATGGTTTTTAGTACTATGTTTTTTAATTCAATATCAATTAATGCAGCTGGATTTACAAAGAGAACTTCTGCTCCGCCGAGTGGAAGTGCGTATTGGTATTCATCAAATAATCCATTTTGGAGTGGTGGGTATGTTGGTCAATGTACATGGTATGCATATGGAAGGGCATATGAAATACTTGGCTCAAAACCAAATCTCAGTGTTCATGGATCAGGACAATGGTATTCAGAAAACATAAGTAAGGGTGCTTATTCATATGGTAGTACACCAAAACTTGGAGCTATTGCTTGTTGGTCAAATCATGTTGCTGTTGTAGAAGAAATTGATAGTAACGGAATTGGAATTACTGTTTCCCAGTACTATGGTTCAACAGACCAACAATTCCATTATGTGCATTATAACAGCGGTAGTGCATATACTTATGGAGGAAATGTTTTCCAAGGATATATTTATATAATTAATAGCGATCCTGTCCCACCCACACCAACAATTACCCCCACCCAATGTGTAAGCGACGGTGATTATCATATTGTTTCGGCATTAAATGAAAGCTATGGTTTAAACATTGCGAAGAATTCCACAGCGGCAAAAGCAAATGTACAGCTTTGGAACAATATGGATACCGCTAATCTAACTTCGCTTGTAACTGTAAAACACACCGGGTCAGGATATTATACATTGACATTCAGGAATAGCGGTAAGAATCTGGATGTTTGTAATGCTGATAAAACAAGCGGAACTAATGTTTGGCAATATGACTCAAACGAAAGTGATGCACAAAAGTGGATAATTGTACCAAGCGGCGATTGCTATTTTTATATTGTTCCCAAAATCAATACCGGTCTAGCGCTAGATGTCTATGGGGGAACCGCTTCGGGCGGAACAAATATTCAAATTTATACACAAAATCAATCAAAAGCCCAAAAGTGGAAATTCCTAGCAAGTGGTAAACCAACTGAGGCTTCTGTTACCAATAGTTTGAAAGACGGCGAATATACTATTTCTACAGCACTGAATTCATACTCAGGTATTAATATTTATGGTGGTAAAACTGAAAACGGAGTTAATGTACAACTTTGGAACAATATGGGATTAAATACAACAAATACTAATGTTAAGGTTAAACACCTGGGAGATGGTATTTTTTCTCTGATTTTTAAAAAGAGCAATAAAGCTATAGAATCAGTTTATAGGAATATAAGTGGCGCTAATGTTCAACAAAACAATTTTACTAACAGTAATAATCAGAAATGGATTATAAAACCTGCCGGTAATGGATATTATTATATTATTAACCGGCTTAGCGGATTGGCGATGGATGTATATGATGGAAGTACATCTAACGGTACAAATATTCATGCGTTCCTATTAAATTGGTCAAATGCTCAAAAATGGAAATTTAATCCTGTTAAATACAGAATTACATATGACGTGAACGGAGGAAAGTTATATAATGATAATGTAACCAACCATAAAGTAGACGGTCTTAATACGTCAAGACTTGATTCTCAGGTTATAGTATATACAAGAATCTTCGGAGCTAAAACTACAACCAACCAATATGGGGATGAATATTCATTTGATATAAATGGAAAAAAAGTTGGTTCCAGACTATATAACAATACAACCGGTTTAGATATTCCCGCAGGTGGTTTTGTTATTTCAAAACATGCTAATTCAAGCTTTGATCTACATAATGTTGGTGAAAAAGCTGCATATGCTTATCCTGATTTTGGGACCGGATATGTGTCCTTCTATAATAATCAGCACGATTACGAAGCAGGTGCAAAATTAGTTACTCTTAACAATACGTATGGGACACTCGCGACTCCGACCAGAGATGGATATACATTCGACGGTTGGTATACAGATAAAACCGGCGGGACAAAAATATCCAGTTCATCTACATTTACCGGAACAACTACACTTTATGCTCATTGGAGTGAGAATCCGGAATCAACTAATCCTCCGACAGAATCATCGACAGAGCCTTCAACTGCTCAGGAAACGACAATTTCCCCGACAACTCAGCAGGATACAACAAGCGAGACTACAGAAACCCAAGAGGATACAACACAACCTGAGTATAGCGAGACTACAGAAGCCCCGGAGGATACAACACGACCTGAGTATAGCGAGACTACAGAAGCCCCAGAGGATACAACACAACCTGAGTATAGCGAGACTACAGAAGCACAAGAGTATACAACACAGTCTGAGAACAACGAGACTACAGAAGCTTTTGAAAATACAACAAGCAATACTGAGGAGACAACCATTGCAGAAAATACAACAGTATCTTCGTTATCACAGACTATTAAATATCTCCCAAGCAAAGAGCAAATTGCAGAGGGTGGAACATTTAAATTAGTAATTGAGGATACAAGCGGAGAATATTATTCTTATAATTTGATTGCTTCTCCTATGGTTTATGATGGAGTGCCATTGTATACTGTAACAATTCCGGAAGGTGTTTATCCTAAAGGAGTACAAATTCAAAACTATTATGGCGATAATTGGAAGTCGCAAGTAGTTCTTTCTGCTGAACAATTTGAAGTTCTAAAAGACAGAATAATAGCATTTGACGGTAGCGCATATGATGAGAATAATGTAACAGAATCATCTTTTTCTACAGTTGAGACAATAGACTCTACCAAAACCTCAACTCTTCCCGATACTTCAACAACTTCTGTGGAGGATACAGATTCTTTGATAGTTACCTCAAAACTCATAACTGGAATTCTTGCTGTTAAACCTGCGCAAAAGCCCGCTCTAAAAAAGAATACTGCAAAGATTTCTGCTAAAACTAAGACAGTCAAGGCTTATAAGCTGAAGAAAAAAGCTATGACAGTTAAGGCGATAATCGTCAAGAATGCTAAGGGCAAAGTATCTTATGAAGTCGTAAAAAAAGATAAGAAAAATGTTCTAACGCTAAAAAAGAACGGCAAGATTAGAATCAAAAAGGGTTCAAAAAAAGGCACATATAAGTTGTCTGTATTGGTTGCAGTTAGTGGTAACTCAGCTTACAAAAAAGCAAGCAAGATTGTAAAAACCAAAATCAAAATCAAATAACTTAATCAAAAACCACCCGTTTATAGCGGGTGGTTTTGCTTATGAAGCATATTGAAATGCTAATTATCGTGTGATATAATACAGATATAATAAGACTCAAGGTAGTTGAGGCGGTTAGCTGCTCTGCAAGCAGGATAACCCTGTTGTCTGTCTACTTACTAATCTACAGACAGAAAGGGGAGTAGCGTTTTTTATGGAATACATAGTTGTATTAGCGCTTTTGGTGTTTTATACAATTGTAATCATAAAAAAATAATCGCCCCAGTCTGCAAAACACGGGCGACTATTTTTAGTTAACTAATTTGCGGCTAGCCGTTAATCGGCTCTCCTTGTATTCTTATTATAGCAACAACCTATGATTTTGTCAAGGTTATTGCGGAGCACATCTGAGTTTTCAGGTGTGCTTTTTTACTTGCCACTTAAAACTTAAACCCTAATTATTCCTGCCGCCTGTGAGTACTGAGTGCAGCGGTCTGAACAGCTTTCTTATCATCATACTCAGTATAACGCACATCGCGATTACCGAGATTGGCAGGCAGATGTACAGCACAAAATGGCTCGAATGGCTGTTGTCGGGAATCAGCGCGAGCTGGTTGCTGATGTCCAGCAGAGGCTCGTGCAGCGCGTATACGAAGAACAGGTGAGCCGACGCGAGCAGCATTCCCTTTTTGTGGTTGATGAGCTTTACAATGTGATCGAACACAAACCACAAAGCCGCGATTCCGACTACCTCGTTGAGCTTGTATATGGCCATCATAAGCGGCTTTAGCGAACTTTTTGACGCCGCGAGCAGCATCAGCGAGGCGCTTAGTAACAGCCACGCCGCGCACAACAGAGCTGATATTCCTTTGTTGTCACGCCTTGTAACATTCCTTGCCTTGCCGAATATCGCGAACGCCGCGCCGATTGAAAAGAAAAACAACCCCGACGTGTCGATTATATAGCTCAGGTTAAACGCCCAGAGTATACCGAACGGAATCAGTATAAACGCTTTAGTGTACTTTATCAGAATATAAATCAGCGGAGAAAGTACCGCGAGCAGCATAAGCTGCCTGAAAAACCATAGCTGAAATGCCGGCGGCTTTATAAGATAGATATAGCATCTTGAAATATCCACCGCGTTTTCCTTAAAAAACGGCAGATTTTTAAAGTTATCAAACTGATTGAGTATCAGTATCGCAGCTCCGGATATAACCGACCACAGCACATACGGTATCAGCAGGGTATAGCCGCGCTTTTTTAACTTGCTAAGATAGCAGAATCTTGTGTTCTGATATTTCAGGAAAAACAGGAATC
Organism: uncultured Ruminococcus sp.; assembly: GCA_902787145.1. Classification (GTDB taxonomy): domain Bacteria; phylum Bacillota; class Clostridia; order Oscillospirales; family Acutalibacteraceae; genus Ruminococcoides. The sequence goes on along the minus strand of CADAEZ010000005.1, from coordinate 32,830 downwards.
CCGAAAATATAAAGAACATCGGTACCGCAAAGCTGAACAATCCGTTGCTGAAAAAGTACTCGAACATCGGGAAAAAGTTGAATCCGTATTTAATATGTGACGTCGGAGTAAGCGGCTCGCTGTAGTTGTACGCGTTTACAAAGACAATCGAGAACATAGCGAAAACCGAGATAAACTTAATCTTTCTGCTGAGGTATTTACTCATACTTTTGCTCATTTTCTCAATCCTCTTGTTCGTTCATACTGTAGCAAAGCGTCATCAGCATATCGCTGAGGTGGACGTTCTCGACGATAGCGTCGGGATAGTCAGCGTGGATGTCATAGTGCGTAAAGTTCCAGAAGGAGCGGATTCCCAGGTTATAAAGGTTTTTTACAACTTCGGGAGCGGCATCCTTGGGGATACACAGGAAGGCGGCCTTGATGTCCCTGCCGACAGTAAAGTCGTTGATTGTCTTTATGTCGGAGATAGGGATGCTGTTGATTGTGTCGCCGATGATTTTGTCGTTTGAATCGAAAATCCCCGCAATCCTGAATCCCATATTCTCGAACTTCATATGTGCCGCGATACCTGTACCGATATGTCCGGCTCCGATAAGCACCGCGTCGTGAGTGTTGTTGAGGCCGAGGATGTTGATGATCTCGTCCTTCAGCCTGGGCACCGAATAGCCGTAGCCCTGGTGCCCGAAGCCTCCGAAGTGGTTCAAATCCTGCCTTACCTGGCTCGCGGTAGTACGCATAATCTCGGACAGCTTGCCGGAGCTTACCCTGTCGCAGCCCTGTTCCTCCAGCTCACACAAAAATCTATAATACCGCGGAAGCCGCTTGATTACTGATTTTGATATATTTTTGTTCATTATATTACCTTCCGTAACGCGATGATATACGCGTTTATAATGAATTTATAACAAGGTTTTGAGGCTCTCGTTAACTGCCTCCAGGAATTCTGTGGTGTTGACCTTCTTTTTGTTTTCCAGAGTCGAGATAAGGTAGAGGTCGCCTGTCATAATTCCGCTTTCGATTGTGGATATAATAGCTTTTTCCAGCTTGTCCGCAAAGTTCATAAGCTCGGGCAGCTCGTCGAGCTCACCGCGCTTTCTGAGGGCTCCTGTCCACGCGAAGAGTGTGGCTACAGAGTTAGTCGAGGTTTCCTCGCCTTTAAGGTGCTTGTAGTAATGGCGCTGTACGGTGCCGTGAGCGGCCTCATACTCATAGATGCCGTCCGGTGATACGAGCACGGAAGTCATCATAGCGAGCGAGCCATAGGCAGTGGCTACCATATCGCTCATAACGTCGCCGTCATAGTTCTTGCACGCCCATATGTAGCCGCCGTTGGAGCGGATTACACGCGCTACAGCGTCGTCGATGAGGGTGTAGAAGTACTCGATTCCGGCTTTTTCAAACTTATCCTTATACTCGTTTTCGTAAATCTCCGCAAAAATATCCTTGAAGCGGTGGTCGTACTTCTTGCTGATTGTATCCTTTGTGGAGAACCATACGTCCTGCTTGGTGTCGAGTCCAAAGTTGAAGCACGCTCTGGCGAAGGACGCGATACTGTCGTCGAGGTTGTGAAGTCCCTGGATGATACCGTCGCACTCAAACTCGTGAATCAGCGAGGTCTCGGTCGTGCCGTCGGGCTTGGTTACAGTGAGCTCGGCCTTTGAGCCTTTTTCGACTATCATTTCGGTGTTCTTATATACATCGCCGTAAGCGTGACGCGCGATTGTGATTGGTTTTGTCCAGGTGGGAATGTAGGGGGTAACGCCCTTAACGAGTATCGGCGCGCGGAATACTGTGCCGTCAAGCGCGGCTCTGATTGTGCCGTTTGGACTTTTCCACATTTGTGTGAGGTTGTATTCCGGCATTCTTGCGGCGTTGGGTGTGATTGTGGCGCACTTAACCGCTACGCCGTATTTTTTTGCCGCCTCGGCGCTTTCGAGAGTGATCTTGTCTTTGGTTCTCTCCCGGTTCTCCAGTCCGAGGTCGTAGTATTCGGTCTTTAAATCAACATAGGGCAGAATGAGGATGTCCTTTACCTGCTGCCATATGATTCTGGTCATCTCGTCACCGTCCATCTCGACGAGAGGTGTTTTCATTAAAATCTTATCCGCCATCAGCTGTTCTCCTTTGTGTAGTCTAGCAGTCCGCCCGCGATAATGATGTCTCTTGTTCTGTCGGTGAGCTCACATACGGCCTCGAATTTTTCGTCAAGAGTTTTGTTAACAACTGTGATGTTCGAGCCTTTGAGGATCTCTTCCTTAAGATAGGGAAGAGCGATAAGGTCGCCGAGGTTGATTTTGTCATAATCGTCGGGATTTACGAAGGTGAGCGGAAGGATACCGGCGTTGATAAGGTTGGCTCTGTGGATACGGGCGAAGCTCTTTACGAGTACAGCCTTTACTCCGAGATAAAGCGGAGCGAGAGCGGCGTGCTCACGCGACGAGCCCTGGCCGTAGTTTTCGCCGCCTACAACAATGCTTTCGCCGAGCATCTTGGCTCTTTCGGGGAAGTGCTGGTCGCATACGGTGAAGCAGTGCTGTGAGATTTTCGGGATATTGGAGCGCAGCGGAAGAATCTTTGCTCCCGCGGGCATAATATGGTCTGTGGTGATGTTGTCGCCGACCTTTAGCGAGCAGCTTGCCTCAATCTTATCGGCGAGAGGTGAGGTCTCGGGATATGGCTTGATGTTCGGACCTCTCTGGATTTCGATGCTGTCCATTTCCTCGACGGGAGCCGGTGCGATAACCATATTGTCGTTGATAAGGAATTTTTCGGGCATTTCGATAGCTTCTTCATCGCCGAGAGTAGTCGGGTCGGTGAATACGCCCGTAAGAGCGGATGCCGCGGCGGTTTCGGGAGATACCAGGTAGATTTGGCCATCCTTTGTGCCGGAGCGTCCCTCAAAGTTACGGTTAAAGGTTCGAAGTGAGATACCGCCTGAGTTTGGCGACTGACCCATACCGATACACGGACCGCAGGCTGATTCAAGTATCCTCGCGCCTGCAGCGATCATATCGCCGAGCGCGCCGTTGAGAGCAAGCATATTAAGCACCTGCTTTGAGCCCGGAGCGATCGAAAGGCTTACGCCGTCGGCTACGGTCTTGCCGCGGAGGATAGACGCTACACGCATCATATCTCTGTAGGACGAGTTTGTGCAGGAGCCGATACATACCTGATTGATCTTCTGTCCGGCAAGCTCCTTGATAGGTTTGATGTTGTCGGGTGAATGAGGACAGGCAGCCAGAGGCTCAAGCTCAGAGAGGTTGATGTCTATAATTTCGTCGTACTCGGCGTCGGCGTCGGAGCTCAGCTCGGTGAAGTCCTCCTCGCGACCCTGCGCCTTTAAGAATTCTCTTGTGATTTCGTCAGAGGGGAAGATTGAGGTAGTGGCGCCCAGCTCGGCTCCCATATTGGTGATGGTAGCTCTTTCGGGTACAGAGAGGGTTTTGATACCGTCTCCGCCGTACTCTACTATCTTGCCTACGCCGCCCTTTACGCTCATAACCTCAAGTACTTTGAGGATGATGTCCTTGGCGGATACCCACGGCTTCAAAGCGCCGGTAAGGTTTACCTTAACCATTTGGGGCATTGTGATATAGTAAGCTCCTCCGCCCATTGCAACAGCTACGTCCAGTCCGCCGGCGCCGATGGCGAGCATACCGATACCGCCGCCTGTGGGAGTATGGCTGTCGGAGCCGATAAGAGTTTTGCCCGGCTTGCCGAAGCGCTCAAGGTGAACCTGGTGACAGATTCCGTTACCGGGTCTTGAGAAGTATATTCCGTGTTTTTTACATACAGATTGGATAAAGCGGTGGTCGTCCGCGTTCTCAAATCCTGTTTGCAGTGTGTTGTGGTCTATGTAAGCTACGCTCTTCTCGGTCTTGACCCTGGGAACTCCGATAGCCTCAAATTCGAGATATGCCATTGTTCCCGTAGCGTCCTGAGTAAGAGTCTGGTCGATTTTCAGTCCGATGTCGGAGCCTACAACCATTTCGCCTTCCACGATATGGTTTTTGATGATTTTCTGAGCAATAGTTAAACCCATAAAATAACCTCCTGTTTTTTACATAGTTATAGTATATACATATACGCTTGATATTGTATCACAAATCAGAGCGAAAGTAAAGAGTAGAAACACAAAATATTGTATACTATCTGCCGCGTAAACACAAAGTATAATAATTGTACAAAATTTTTACGTCATTTTGGCTATCCTATTGCAAATAACAAGTTGAAAAATTAAGCTTTTGGTGTTATAATTCTTTAGAATGTGTAATTTTATGGAGAAAAGGACTTGATTGGATGAGTACGAGAGAAAACCTCAGGAATATCGCGATTATCGCCCACGTTGACCACGGCAAGACTACGCTGGTTGACGAGCTTTTGAAGCAGAGCGGTATTTTCCGCGAAAACGAAGAAGTTAACGAGAGGGTAATGGACTCCAACGATCTCGAAAGAGAGAGGGGTATTACCATTCTCTCCAAGAATACAGCCGTAATGTACAACGGCACAAAGATCAATATAGTAGACACTCCCGGACATGCCGATTTCGGCGGCGAGGTTGAGCGTATACTTATGATGGTGGACGGCGTAGTGCTGCTGGTTGACGCCTTTGAGGGCTGTATGCCCCAGACCAGATTTGTATTAAAAAAGGCGCTCGGCCTCGGTAAAAAGCCGCTGGTTGTGCTCAACAAAATCGACCGTCCCGGAGCCCGTCCGGAGGAGGTTGTCGACGAGGTTCTCGATTTGTTTATCGAGCTGGGAGCCGACGAGGATCAGCTTGAGTTCCCTGTGGTTTACGCCTCGGCCAGAGACGGCTACGCCTCGGTCGATCCCGATGTGCGAGAGGGCAATATGCAGCCCTTGTTTGACGCTATTCTGAACGAGATTCCGGCTCCCGAGGGCGATCCCGACGGCGGATTGCAGCTTTTGCTTTCCAATATCGACTACGATAAGTTTATCGGACGAATAGGCGTCGGCAGGGTAGAGCGCGGTACCGTCAAAAACGGTCAGCAGGCTGTACTGTGCCACAGCGACGGAACTACAACCAACGTAAAGGTAGCAAAGCTCTATCAGTTTGAGGGACTTAAAAGGGTAGAGAGCGACATCGCTACAGTCGGCGACATAGTATGTGTAAGCGGTATCGGCGACATCAACATCGGCGAGACTATATGCGACGTCGAGAATGTAGATCCGCTGCCTTTTGTAAAGATCGACGAGCCGACCGTTACTATGAACTTTATAGTAAACAACTCGCCTTTCGCGGGTCAGGACGGCAAGTACGTCACCTCGCGTAACATCCGCGACAGACTGTTTAAGGAGATAGAGACCAACATAGCGCTCAGGGTTGAGGAGACCGACAGCGCCGATACCTTTAAGGTATCCGGCAGGGGTGAGCTCCACCTTTCTATCCTTATCGAGACTATGAGGAGAGAAAACTACGAGTTCCAGGTAAGCCGTCCGCAGGTTATCACCAAGATAATCGACGGAGTAATGTGCGAGCCTATCGAATATCTTATGATAGAGGTTCCCGACAACTACGTCGGAGCCGTTATGGAGAAACTGGGAAGCCGCAAGGCTGAGCTGATAAATATGGGAACAAGAGAGAGCGGAGTCACACATATCGAGTTCAAGATTCCGTCCAGGGGACTTATGGGCTATCGTCCGGAGTTCCTCACCGATACAAACGGCAACGGCATTATGAACCACGTTTTCGACAGCTACGAGCCGTTCAAGGGTGAGATTATCACCCGTCACCAGGGCTCGCTCGTAGCCTTTGAGACAGGCGACAGCGTAGCGTACGGACTCTTCCAGGTTCAGGACAGGGGACGACTGTTTATAGGCCCCGGCGTGCCGGTTTATGAGGGAATGATTGTCGGCGCTTCGCCCAAGAGCGACGATATAGTCGTGAATGTCTGCAAGAAAAAGCATATTACCAATACGCGTGCCTCAGGCTCCGACGACGCGCTGAAGCTCACTCCGCCGACTACATTGTCGCTTGAGCAGTGTCTGGAGTTTATCGCTGACGACGAGCTCGTCGAGGTTACGCCTAATAACATTCGAATGAGAAAAATGATTCTGTCTAAGGAACAACGAATGAAACAGCAGTTCAGAAAGAAATAATAATGGATATTGTAATTTTAGATTTGGAATGGAACGGCTCCTACAGCAAGAAGGTTCATCACTACGTGAACGAGATTATCGAGTTCGGCGCCGTCAAGGTTGACGAAAATATGGATGTCAAGGATACCTTCTCGATGCTTGTAAAGCCCGAAATAGGTAAGAAGCTGTCGAGCCATATCGCGTCTTTGACTCATATTTCTAACGAAGAGCTTTTTGAGGAAGGCGTGGGATTTATGAACGCCGCGTATGAGTTTATGAAGTTCTCGGAAAACTGCGTGATCCTGACGTGGGGTACGTCGGACATCCTGACGCTGATGGATAATTTCAGCTATTTTACCGGCGACAGCGAGATACCCTTCCTGAAAAAATACTGTAACCTGCAGGAATACTGCGAGTATCAGCTTGATGTTCACAATCCCGCGGCACAGCTCGGACTGATAAACTGCGCCGAGATGCTTGGTATAAAGAGCGACGAGGAGGAACTTCACAGGGCATATACCGACGCTCTGCTCAGCCTCGAATGTCTGAAAAAGACATATGACGAGGAGAAATTCTACGAGTACGTATGCGACGCGGACGACGAATTTTACAGAAAAATAACATTTAAGAACAAGCACATCACCGACATCAACAACCCTCTGGTCGACAAAAGTCAGCTTTACTTTATATGCGACGAATGCCATATCAGAGCGGAACAGCTCACGCATTTTAAGGTGAAGAACAAAAACTTTGTAGCCAAGTTCCGCTGTCCCAAGTGCCGTAAGGTATTTAACGGAAGGATCTCTATGAGGCTAAAGTTTGACGGCCTGTCGATGAAGAAAAAGACATTCTTAAACGAGCCTCCAAAGCTGGAGGACTAATTCAATTAGGAATTCGTAATTAGATTTATTACAGACAATGCTTCTTTGGAAGTGTTGTCTGTTTTTTGTTTAGTGATTAGTTGCCAGTGATCAGTGGTCAGTGAATGTCGTGCAGTCAGCGTCATATGTGAGAAATGTTTAGTGCCCGACCGGATTTATATGCGCTTCGCGCGGATTAGTATAAATTTCCGACCTGCCGTTGATGAACTTTTTTAATTATATCAATCTGTCCAAAGGCAGCACAGGCTCTCACGGCTCGTACTTACCGCTGTGATTAATACAAATCCAATCGTTCGACCTGCCGTTGATGAACTTTTCTGATAATACCAACCTGTCCAAAGGCAGCACAGGCTCTTACGGCTCGTTAAACAGTTGCATTAAAAATTTATCCAATCGCTCGACCTGCCGTTGATGAACCTTTCCGATCACAGAAAGATTTCCAAAGGCAGCTTTGGCTCTCAGGACACCTGAGTACTGACAATGGGACTCTGATATAAATTCGAACAAATATTCGATATTCTATTGAAATAGAACAAAAGTTCTGCTATAATATTATCAGGAGATATGAGCCCCGATACCTCCGAGTAACGAATGAAAGGACTAATTATGAACTACAAAGAATGGTCAGACGAATACTTTCGCGACGCGGAAAACTTAAAGAAAACAATCAGAAAATACGAAGCTATCGCTAAGAACAGCAGCAACAGAAATCTTGAGAAAATCAACACGATCATATTTTCGTACCGAAACATATATTACGATATACTGAATACCGGAAAAATGCTAAGGGAACGAGCCGGAGGAGCTGGCGATAATGCTGCATAGAATCCTGCCGTTAAGCGAGGATCTCGACAAATTGCTTTATTCTTACGAGTATGACGATGCAGGTGATAACAGTCAGGACAGAAAGATAATGTACGCTATTATGAGAAAGGCTATCAAGGAGGAGCTGACAAACAAGCAGCGGCATTGTATATACGAGCATTACTACAACGGCAAAAGTATGAAGAAGATTGCCGAAGAGCTCGGAGTAGCTCCGTCTACAATCACAAGGCATATCCAAAGCGCAAAGCACAGGCTGAGGAAAATCGCCAAATATTATCATTAAGCTTTCGGCGGCGGGATTATTCCAAATACGCCGGTTTACCGTATAGCTTCATACCCGGAGTTGCCGTAATTTGCGGCAACTCCTTTATTTACTTTTTAAAACATATGTGATATAATAAATTTAATTATTTTTAACGCAAAGCAGGGATATTATGGAAAACAAGATTTCACGTTTTAAGGCGAGGGAACAGGGCTTTTTTCTTATTTTCGAAAAGCTGTTTCACCCTGAGCCGATAGAAGAAATAATCGAGAACGCCTGCGAGAGCAGGGAGCTTGAATTTGATGACTATGCCGTGTGCCTTGTAAACGGCGTCGAGGAGCATAAGGATGAGATAGACGGCGAGATTTCCGCCCACCTGAAAAAGGGCTGGAGCCTTAACAGAATCTCAAAAACCAGCCTCGCCGTAATGCGTCTCGCTGTATACGAGATGAAGTACGAGGACAGTGTTCCCGACAGCGTGGCGATTAACGAGGCAGTCGAGCTCGCCAAGAAATACTGTTACGACGACAGCAGGTTTATAAACGGAGTTCTGGGAGCAGTGTCGAGAGAATGAGCTTTCTTGGAATCGACACAAGCAACTATACAACCTCAGTCGCCCTGATGGACGGCGACAGTATAATTCAACGAAAAAAGCTGTTGCCCGTAAAAAGCGGAAGTTTGGGACTTCGCCAGAGCGACGCTGTGTTTCATCATACGCAAAGGCTGTGGCGGCTTTATTCGGACTTGGTCGCGGATACCGATACGCGAATGATAGAAGCTGTCGGTGTGTCTAGCCGTCCGAGACCGGTCGAGGGCTCGTATATGCCGTGCTTTTCGGTTGGATATAACGCTGCCCGGATTATTGCCGATACGCTTAAGGTACCGCTTCTTGAGTTTTCTCATCAGGAGGGACATATTGCCGCGGCTCTTTACAGCGCGAAAAAGCCGGAGCTTTTCGGGCGTGAGTTTTTAGCCTTTCACGTCAGCGGAGGAACTACCGAGGCGGTGCTCGCGACTCCCGATAACGGAGGATTCAGACTTGAGCTCGCAGCCGATACGCTTGACCTTAACGCCGGACAGGCGGTCGACAGGGTAGGGCTTATGCTCGGACTGGACTTTCCGTGCGGTCCTGAGCTCGAAAAACTCGCGCTTAAATTCGACGGAGAAATAAAGGTAAAGCCTACGCTTAAAGGCGCTGACTGCTGCCTGAGCGGACTGGAGAATCTCTGCCGTAATATGTATGATAATAATTCTTCTAAAGAAAAAATATCCTGCTTTTGTATAAAGTACATCGAGCAAACCCTGTGCGAAATGACAGACAGACTGCTCGAAAAATACGGAAAGCTGCCGCTTGTTTTCGCAGGCGGAGTTATGTCGAATTCAATTATCCGAAAAACTATTACAGAAAGATACGGCGCCGCCTTTGCCGAGCCGGAGTTTTCCTCCGACAACGCCGCGGGAGTAGCGTATCTTACATCGAGAAAGATAAAAAATGGAGACACCTGAGTTTGTAAAACCGAGGATAATCTCGGTATCACAACTTAATTATTACGTAAAGTCGATGCTCGACAACGATGCGCGTCTTATGAACGTTTTTGTAACAGGCGAGATCAGCAACCTTACCGACCACTACAGGAGCGGTCACATCTATTTCAGCCTGAAGGACGAGAGAGCCGTTGTAAGGGCTGTTATGTTCGCCGGCAACGCGCGTAACCTGCGGTTCAGGCCGGAGGAAGGAATGAAGGTTATCGCCAGGGGCAGGGTGTCGCTCTACGAGCCTACGGGCGGATATCAGATTTACATCGAGGATATGCAGCCCGACGGTATCGGCGCGCTTACAATGCAGTATGAACAGCTAAAGAAAAAGCTGGAGCAAAAGGGGATTTTTGCCGCGGAGCATAAAAAGCCCATTCCAAAATTCCCCAAAACCGTTGGTGTAATCACATCTCCCACGGGAGCAGCTGTGCAGGATATACGCAATATCATCACACGAAGATACCCCTCGGCGGAAATCGTGCTGTGTCCGGTGCTGGTACAGGGCAATATGGCGCCCGGTCAGCTTATAAACGCTGTAAATCTTTTTAACGAGTACGACTGCGCCGACGTTATAATCATCGGCAGAGGCGGAGGTTCTATAGAGGATTTGTGGGCTTTTAACGACGAGAATCTGGCATACGCGATTTACGCGTCCAATATTCCGGTGATTTCGGCGGTAGGTCACGAGACGGACTTTACGATCTGCGACTTTGTATCTGACCTCAGAGCGCCTACGCCGTCGGCAGCGGCGGAGCTTGCCGTGCCGGATGTTGAGGAACTGAGGTCGTATTTAGACTCCCAGTGCCAGTATCTGTCCACACTTATGGATTCAAAGTATTTAAAGCTGAAATCCCGATTTAAAAGCTACGAATCCGCGCTTAACCGGTATTCGCCGGCTAAAAAGCGTGAGAGGCTTATAAAGACCTACGAGCTGTACGCCGAAAAGCTTAGATCGTTTTCGGCGTCGAAGCTCAGTTCTCAGTCCGAGAGAGTCGAGAAGCTGTCGGCAAAGGTCGAAGCGCTCAATCCTAAATCGGTTCTGAGCCGCGGTTTTTCCTATACGAAAAAGGATAACAGGATTGTTAATTCTGTAAAAGAACTAAAACCCGGAGATGAAATCATAATCACCTTGTCAGACGGCGAGGTAAAAGCAATAATAAGCGGGGAATAATAAATGTCATTCACTCATTTACATGTGCATAGCGAGTACAGCTTGCTCGACGGAGCCTGCAGGATAAAGAAGCTTGCCAAGGCCGCAAAGTCGCTTGGGCAGGATTCGCTCGCGCTCACCGACCACGGCGTTATGTACGGCGCTGTGGATTTTTACCGCGCGTGTAAGAACGAGGGTGTAAAGCCGATTATCGGCTGCGAGGTGTATGTGGCGCCGAGGTCGAGGTTCGACAAGACCTTTGAGCTCGACAGGCGGTATTATCATATGATTCTCCTGTGCGAGAACCTTAAGGGCTATCATAACCTTATAAAGCTGGTTTCGGCCGGATTCACCGAGGGCTTCTACAACAAACCCCGTATTGATGACGAGCTGCTTGAAAAGCATTGCGAGGGACTTATCTGTCTTTCCGCCTGTATAGCCGGAGAAATCCCGCAAAAGCTCCTTGACGGCGACTATGACGCCGCAAGGAAAAAGGCGTTGTATTATCAGTCGCTTTTCGGCAGGGATAATTTTTATATTGAAATTCAAAACCACGGTCTCGAAGAACAGCTAAAGCTTAATCCTATGCTTATTAAGCTTGCGAAAGAAACGGACATTCCTCTGGTCGCGACCAACGACGCGCATTATATAAATAAAGAGGATTCAAAGCTGCACAGCATTCTCCTTTGTATCCAGACTAACAAAACTATCAACGATCCGGATCGTATGGAGTTCGGTTCCGAGGAATTCTACCTTAAATCCGAGGATGAGATGCGCGCTCTTTTTCCCGATAATCCCGAGGCCTTTGACAATACTCAGGTTATCGCCGACAAGTGTAACGTTGAGTTTGAGTTCGGCAATAGGAAGCTTCCGAATTTTCCTTTGCCCGAAGGCGTCGATCATTATAAATATTTGGAGGACGAATGCCGCAAGGGACTGCTAAAGCACTACGGCGACGATCCGTCGCTTGATATTGTCCGCAGGCTCGAGTACGAGCTTACTACAATACGCTCGATGGGATTTGTCGATTATTTTCTGATAGTAGCCGACTATGTGCGCTACGCCAGGGAGCACGATATCCCCGTCGGCCCCGGAAGAGGTTCGGGAGCAGGCTCACTGTGCGCTTATTGTACGGGTATTACCGATGTAGATCCTATAAAATACGATTTGCTGTTTGAACGGTTTCTTAATCCCGAGCGCGTCAGTATGCCTGATTTTGATATTGACTTTTGTACCGAGCGCAGGGGCGAGGTTATCGAGTATGTAAAGAAAAAATACGGCCGAGATCACGTCGCCCAAATCGTTACATTTGGTACAATGGCGGCTCGTTCGGCGGTTCGTAACGTCGGCAGGGTGCTTGATATTCCGCACAATGCCGTAGACAAAATTGCCAAGCTGATTCCCGAAACGCTGAATATAACTCTCGAAAAAGCCTTCGGGCTTTCTCCTGAGTTAAAGCAAAAATATGATACCGACCCCGACGCCAGGAATATACTCGACATCGCCTCTCAAATCGAAGGTATGCCGAAGAATATTTCTATGCACGCCGCCGGAGTTGTTATATGCGAAAAGCCCGTATCCGACTATGTTCCGCTGACCGTCAGCGAGGGCAATATCCTCACCGAGTACACTATGACTACGCTTGAGGAGCTCGGACTCTTAAAGATGGATTTTCTCGGACTTAGAAACCTCAGCGTGATTGACGATACCGTCAGGATGATCAGGGAGTTTGAGCCTGATTTTGACATAGAAAAAATCGACGTAAGCGACCCGGCTGTCTACAGGATGATGTCCTCAGGCGCTACCGAGGGAGTTTTTCAGTTTGAATCCCAGGGAATGCGCAACGTGCTGACCCAGCTTCGCCCGGAATCGCTGGAGGATCTCATCGCCGTAATATCACTCTACCGTCCGGGTCCGATGGACAGTATCCCGACCTATATCGACTGCCGCCATCATCCCGACCATATCCGCTACAAGCATCATATGCTCGTAAGTATACTGAGGGTAACATACGGCTGTATCGTGTATCAGGAGCAGGTTATGCAGATACTCCGCACCCTGGCGGGGTATTCTCTCGGCAGAGCCGATATCGTTCGCCGCGCGATGAGCAAGAAAAAGCACGATGTGATGGAAAAGGAGAGACAGATTTTTATCGAAGGTCTCACCGACGAAAACGGCAATGTAGTTGTCGAGGGATGCCTGCGGCGCGGTATCGACAGGGCGACCGCCGTCTCGATTTATAACGAGATGGAAAGCTTCGCGTCCTACGCGTTTAACAAGAGCCACGCCACCGCCTACGCTATGATAAGCTATCGTACAGCCTATCTCAAGTGCCGCTATCCGAGACAGTATATGGCGGCGCTGATGTCGAGCGTGCTGGACAGACAAAACAAGCTCGCTGTCTATATCGGCGAGTGCCATTCGTTTGGAATTCAGATCCTGCCTCCAAGCGTAAACTCCAGCTACTACGGCTTTACCGTTGACGGAAAGAATATCCGTTACGGCCTGAAGGCGATAAAAAACCTCGGCTATCAGCTTATAGACGCTATCATCGACAACCGCAAGTTGGGCGAATATACGAGCTTCTATGACTTTTGCAAGCGTGTCTACGGCACCTCGCTCAATTCCAGAGCGCTTGAAAGCCTCATAAAATGCGGAGCGCTCGACAATCTCGGACTTAACCGCCGCCAGATGCTTACAATGTGCCGCACTGTGCTGGACGATATCGAGTTTGAAAACCGTAAGAACATCCGCGGTCAGCTCTCAATTTTCGATATGGGCGGAGATAATACAAATTCCGACGAGCCCGAATATCCCGTGATGCCTGAGTTTTCCAAGGAAGAGCTTCTGTTTATGGAGAACGAGGTGTGCGGAATGTACCTCAGCGGTCATCCGATAGACGAGTTTGAGGACTATATAAACGCGGTCAAAGCCGACAGGATAGGCGATATACTCGACCGCGAGACCGAAAAATACAAGGATAACTCAGCCGTCAGGCTTGTATGTATAGTGAACAAGCTGAAAAACCAAGTCACAAAAACTAACAAAATGATGGCGTTTGTTACGGTTGAGGACAGGTACGGCTCGATTGAGGCGATTGTATTTCCGAATGTTTTTGCCGAGGCGGGAGGACTGCTGGCGCAGGGTAATGTGGTAGAAATTTTCGGCAGGGTAAACCTCAGAGAGGACGAGGAACCCAAGGTGATATGTAACGAGATCAAAAGGGTGGACAAGGACAATGTTCCCGTTATAAATGCCCCGAAGTCCAAAAGACCGCCGAAGCTGTACCTCAGAATCGACAGCCTCGACAGCGATTTGTATAAGAAAGCACAAAGAGTGCTTGATATATTCGAAGGTCCTGCGCAGGTTGTGTTTTACCTCAGCGACAGTAAAAAGCAGATTCTCGCTCCTCGGAAAATGTGGGTGAGCCTCAACGACGTGATGATAAAGGAGCTTCGTCATCAGCTCGGAGATGACAATGTCGTGGTAAAATGACAGCGATTTTCTGCCATTATTTCGCAAAAAGTGACATTTTATTAAAAATAATTGACCTTACCATAATAAAGTGATAAAATAATAGCTAATGTGTAAACTTTAAAGATTTATATAAGGGTGATTAAATTGAAACAACTAATGATTGGCAACGAGGCTGTAGCCCGCGGTCTGTATGACGGCGGATGCGCGGTTATCTCCAGCTATCCGGGAACTCCGAGTACCGAGATTACCGAGTGCTTCGCAAAATTCGACGACGCTTACTGCGAATGGGCGCCTAACGAGAAGGTGGCTACCGAGTCGGCCTTCGGAGCTTCGCTGAGGGGCAAGCGCTCCGCCTGCTGTATGAAGCACGTAGGTCTTAACGTAGCGGCTGACCCGCTGTTTACTATGTCATATACAGGCGTCAACGGCGGTATGGTTATCTGTGTGGCTGACGATCCGGGAATGCATTCGTCCCAGAACGAACAGGATTCGCGTCACTATGCCGTAGCGTCCAAGATTCCGATGCTTGAGCCGTCCGATTCTCAGGAGGCTTATGACTTCGCTAGAGCGGCGTTCGAGATTTCCGAGGAATTCGACACTCCCGTGCTCCTCAAAATGTGCACAAGAGTCGCTCACTCCCAGAGTATCGTAGAAACCCGCGACAAGGCGTGTGACGTTGAGAAGCCCTACGAAAAGCTTCCTCAAAAATACATTATGTCTCCGGCCAACGCTATAAGACGCCATCCCTTTGTAGAGGAAAGATGCAGGAAAATCGCCGAGATGTCCGAGACCTCACCTCTTAACAGGGTTGAAAAGGGCGACGGCAGCCGTGACTTCGGCGTAATCACCTCCTCGACATCTTATCAGTATATAAAGGAAGTTTTCGGTGATAGCGTTTCCGTGCTTAAGCTCGGTATCGTCAATCCTCTGCCCGAAAAGCTTATAAAGGATTTTGCTTCCTCCGTAAGCAAGGTTTATGTTGTAGAGGAACTCGACCCGGTTATCGAGTCTTTCTGCAAAAACATCGGCGTGGATGTTGAGGGCAAGAATCTGTTCTCTGTCACCGGCGAGTTCTCTCAGAAAACTATCGCTAAGGCATTTGGTCTGGAGGATAAGGAAAACGTCAGCATCGACACCGAAATCCCCGTAAGACCTCCGATGATGTGCTCAGGCTGTCCGCACAGAGGATTGTTCTATGTGCTCGCAAAGAACAAGCTCACCGTACTCGGCGACATCGGATGCTACACACTCGGCTCCGCTCCTCCGCTTAACGCGCTTGATATGACACTCTGTATGGGAGCTTCGGTATCCGGACTCCACGGCTTTAATGTGGCAGGCGGTAAAGAGACCGAGAAAAAGACAGTATGCGTAATCGGCGACTCAACCTTTATGCATTCAGGCATAACAGGACTCGTAAACGTCGCTTATAATATGTCGAACTCCACCGTAATCATCCTCGACAACTCAATCACAGGTATGACAGGTCATCAGCAGAATCCATCCACAGGCTACAACATCAAGGGCGATCCCGCCGGCAAGGTCAGCCTCGAAAAGCTCTGCGCCTCAATCGGTATAAACTCCGTAAGAGTAGTGGATCCGTACAATCTTGAGGAATGCGACCGCGTCGTAAAGGAAGAAATCGAAAAGGACGAACCCTCCGTTATCATCTCGCGCAGACCTTGCGTGCTCCTTAAATACGTTAAGCCCAAAAAGCCGCTTAGCGTCAATCCCGACAAGTGCAAGGCGTGCAAGCGCTGTATGAAGTTCGGATGTCCGTCAATCAGCTTTAAGGATAATCACGCTGTAGTAGATCCGACCCTCTGTGTAGGCTGCGGAGTATGTACACAGCTTTGTCCGTTTGACGCGTTCGAGGGAGGAGAAGACTGATGAAAACAAAGAATATTATGATTGTCGGCGTAGGCGGCCAGGGATCCCTGCTTGCCAGTAAGCTCCTCGGCAGACTGCTCGTCGACGAAGGATATGACGTAAAAGTCAGCGAGGTACACGGAATGAGCCAGCGCGGAGGTTCCGTTGTGACATATGTGCGTTTTGGCGACAAGGTGTATTCGCCGATTATCGAGGACGGCGAGGCCGACTGTATTGTATCTTTCGAAAAGATAGAAGCGGCGCGTTACCTCGACAAGCTTAAAAAGGGCGGTACAATTGTTGTAAACACCCAGCAGATTGACCCGATGCCCGTCATCATCGGCGCGGCAAAATACCCGGAGGACGTTATCGAGAGAATGGAAGAAAAGGGCGTGCACGTAGACTATCTCGACGCGCTTAAATTCGCCAACGAGGCAGGCTCGTCCAAGGCTGTTAACATCGTGCTGATGGGCGTGCTCGCCAAGTATTTTGATATAGCTTACGACAAGTGGATCGCGGCTATCGAAAAGTGCGTTAAGCCTCAGTTTGTCGATATTAATAAAAAGGCGTTCGAGCTGGGCTATAATTATACAAGGAGTTGATTCCGATGAACAAGTATTTCCAAAAGGAAATGGAGACAATGCCTGTTGAGCAGATAAAGACTTTGCAGGAAGAAAAACTCGTAAAACAGGTTAAATATGTTTACGATAACGTAGAGTATTATCGCAACCTTATGGACAAAAAGGGCGTAAAGCCTGAGGATATTAAAGGGCTTGATGATTTGCACAAGCTTCCGCTCCTTTGTAAGGATGACCTCAGAGAGGCCTATCCCACAGGTCTGCTCGCCACAGATATGAAGAACTGCGTCAGGATTCATTCTACCTCCGGCACAACCGGCAAGAGGGTAGTGGCTTTCTATACACAGCACGACGTAGACCTCTGGGACGATTGCTGCGCAAGAGCATTGGTTGCCGCCGGCGCTACCGATGAGGACGTGTGCCACGTAGCGTACGGTTACGGCCTGTTTACCGGCGGCTTCGGACTCAACGGCGGCTCGCATAAGCTTGGATGTCTGACTCTCCCGATGTCCAGCGGTAACACCGACAGACAGATTCAGTTTATGATGGATTTAAAGTCCACTATCATCTGCTGTACTCCGTCTTATGCCGCGTATATCGCCGAAGTGCTCAAGGAAAAAGGCTACAAGCCAGAGGATAATCACCTCAAGGCAGGTATCTTCGGAGCCGAGGCGTGGACAGAGGAGATGCGCCGCGATATTGAGAAAAACCTCGGAATCAAGGCTTACGACATCTACGGCCTTACCGAGATAAGCGGTCCGGGTGTTGCCTTTGAATGTGAGGAACAGAAGGGTATGCACATCAACGAGGATCACTTTGTAGTAGAGGTTATCGATCCCGACACCGGTGAGGTACTGCCCGAGGGTTCAAAGGGTGAGCTTGTGTTCACCTCTCTCGACAAAGAAGCTTTTCCGCTCCTGCGTTACAGAACACGTGATATTTGCGTGCTCTCGCGTGAAAAATGCTCCTGCGGACGTACCTTTATCCGTATGACAAAGCCGATGGGACGCTCCGATGATATGATGATTATTAAGGGTGTTAACGTATTCCCAAGCCAGATTGAGGCGGTGCTCCTGAACGAGAACTACGCTCCCAACTACCAGATTGTCGTAGACCGTGTTAACAACTCAGATACACTCGACGTATATGTGGAGATGAAGGAGAGCGACTTCTCCGATAAGGTCAAGGATATGACCAAGAAAGAAAAACATCTCCAGTCCGCTATCAAGACTATGCTCGGCATCAGCCCGAAGGTACACCTCGTAGCTCCCAAGTCGATCCAGCGCAGCGAGGGTAAGGCTGTCCGCGTAATCGACAAGCGTAAGAGACTGGGAATCAATATATAAGGAGGCAAAAAATGGCTATAAAGCAATTATCCGTATTTGTAGAGAATAAGGTAGGCTCGCTCGTAAGCGTAACCGACGCCATCGCCTCGACAGGCGTGGATATCCGCGCTATGAGTATGGCGGATACCCAGGAGTTCGGTATCATCCGTATGATTGTTGACGATATCGACACGGCTAAGGCTAAGCTGGAGGAAAAAGGGCTCTTTATGTCAGTGACCGAGGTTGTCGGCATAGCTGTACAGGATCGTCCCGGCGGACTTGACGAGGCGGTAAAGGTTCTCTCTGACAACAATATAAACATTGACTATATGTACGCCTTTATCTCCGAGTCCAAGCACTACGCCTATGTTGTGCTCCGTGTGGATGACAACGAGTCAGCCGAAAGGCTGCTGAGCGAACGTGGAGTAAAGCTTATCACAGAGAGCGATATCTCTAAAATGTAAGCTTAGCTTAAAGCGTAGTTTATAATCAGCGCCGTCCGAAAGGACGGCGTTTTCGATTAGCTGAGCGTACCGTAGGCGCGCCTTTCTTAAGCGCGGAGATTAGGATTTAAAATTTTTTATGAACAAAAGTCAAAAAAAGTCAAAAAGTACTTGATTTTTCAAAAAAATAGGTCTATAATATATTTAGCACTCAAGGAACAAGAGTGCTAAATCATTGTAAATTATTAAGGAGGAATATATATGAAGATTAATCCATTACTCGACCGCGTTGTACTTAAGGTCGAAGAAGCAGAGGAAAAGACCGTCGGAGGACTTATCCTCACATCATCCGCACAGGAAAAGCCCCAGTTCGCTACAGTTGTAGCCGTAGGCCCCGGCGGAGTGGTTGACGGCGAAAAGGTAGAGATGTATGTAAAGGTGGGCGACAAGGTAATCGCCTCCAAGTATGCCGGTACCGAGGTCAAAATCGACGGCGATGAGTTCACAATCGTACGCCAGTCGGATATTCTCGCTACGGTTGAATAAGTTTTATTATAAGAATAAACCAATTTTAAACCCGCCGTTGATGACGTTTTTAACCGATTAAACGTATCTAAAGGCGGCTATGGCACCGGCGATACGCCGGAGAAAGAGGTAAGTTATTATGGCTAAACAAATCGCATACGGCGAGGACGCTCGCAAGGCTCTTAAAAAGGGCATCGACCAGCTCGCCGACACAGTAAAAATCACATTGGGACCCAAGGGCAGAAACGTCGTTCTCGACAAAAAGTTCGGCGCTCCGCTCATCACTAACGACGGCGTTACAATCGCCAAGGAAATCGAGCTCGACGACCCGTTCGAGAACATGGGCGCTCAGCTTGTAAAGGAAGTTTCTATCAAGACTAACGACGTAGCCGGCGACGGTACTACAACCGCAACACTGCTTGCTCAGGCTCTTATCACAGACGGTATGAAGAATGTTACAGCCGGCGCTAATCCGATGATCCTTAAAAAGGGAATCCAGGGCGCGGTGGACGTCGCGGTAAAGGCTCTGCACGAGAACAGCCAGCAGGTAAGCGGTACAAATGATATCGCCAGAGTCGCTACAGTAAGCTCGGCTGACGAGTTCATCGGCAACCTTATCGCCGAGGCTATGGAAAAGGTCAGCACAGACGGCGTTATCACCGTTGAGGAGAGCAAAACCGCCGAGACCTACAGCGAGGTTGTCGAGGGTATGATGTTCGACCGCGGCTACATTGCTCCATATATGGTAACAGATACCGAGAAAATGGTTGCGGAGCTCGACGAGCCCCTCATCCTTATCACAGATAAAAAAATCAGCTCAATCCAGGAGCTGCTCCCGATTCTTGAGCCTGTAGCCCAGAGCGGCAGAGACGTAGAGGGCGACGCTCTTACAAACCTCGTACTCAACAAGCTGCGCGGTACTCTCCAGAGCGTTGCGGTAAAGGCTCCGGGCTTTGGCGACAGACGCAAGGAGATGCTCCAGGATATCGCTACTCTTACAGGCGGTACGGTAATTACATCCGAACTCGGTCTTGAGCTCAAGGATGTAACTCTTGACCAGCTCGGCACAGCACGTCAGGTTAAGGTAGACAAGGAGAATACTATTATTGTTGACGGCGCCGGCGACCAGGAGGCTATCAAGGCTCGCGTAGGCCAGATTCGCTCCCAGATCGAGACCACAACATCCGATTTCGACCGCGAAAAGCTCCAGGAAAGACTCGCCAAGCTCGCCGGCGGCGTAGCTGTAATCAAGGTCGGCGCTGCTACCGAGATCGAGATGAAGGAGAAGAAGCTCCGTATCGAGGACGCGCTCGCGGCTACCAAGGCTGCCGTAGAGGAAGGTATCGTAGCAGGCGGCGGAATCGCTCTTATGAACACAATCCCGGCTGTAGCGGCTTATACCGATACACTTGACGGCGATGAAAAGACAGGCGCCCAGATTGTACTCGGCGCTTTGGAGGCACCGCTTCGCCAGATCGCGCTTAACGCCGGACTTGAGGGTTCTGTAATCGTAGAAAACGTTAAGAAGTCCGACAAGGTGGGTTACGGCTTTAACGCTCTTACCGAGGAATACACCGATATGGTTGAGGCCGGAATCGTAGACCCGGCAAAGGTAACACGTTCAGCTATCCAGAACGCTTCTTCGGTAGCTTCTATGGTACTCACAACCGAATCCCTTGTAGCTGACATCAAGGAGGAAACTCCCGCAGCGATGCCTCAGCCGGATATGGGCGGTATGTATTAATCAATTCGCAATCAGCAATACGCAATTAAGGCGGATAAGTTCTTTGGACTTATCCGCCTTTAAAATTATTTGATTTTGTTTTCGGTAACTCAGAATTCTTCCTTTACGCCTCGCATAAAGAGCTTTCCGAGCTCGTCTTTTATTTCTTTATCCTCAAACAGAACGTTGTAAACACCTGTTACTATCGGCAGGTCTACATTATATCTGTCTCCCAGGATTTTTAGCGCCTTTGAGGTCATAACGCCCTCGGCAAGCTTTTCGAATTTTTTGCCCAAAGCTAAATCCTCGCCGTATTTACGGTTGTGGCTCCATTTTGAAAACAGCGTAGCCTCGTAATCTCCAAGGTGACAAAGTCCGTAAGCGCTCATTTCGTTGCCGCCGCAGGCCTTTATAAGTCTTCCGATTTCCCGTGTGCCTCTCGACATCAGCGCGCCTTTGAGCGAGGTCATATTTAGTCCGTCCAAAAATCCTGCCGCGATACCGACGACATTCTTTGCCGCGGCGCCGATTTCGGAGCCTATGAGGTCTGTGCCTATGTAAAAACGAATGAGGTCGGACGAGAATTCCTTAACCAGTTTGCGCTTAACCTCGTCGTTTTTGCTGTCGATTACCATACAGTTCGGGATTCCCCTGACATAATCCTGCGGATGTCCGGGTCCGACCCATACTGCTACGGGAGTTTTACTCTCGTCGACAAACTCGGCCATAACCTCGGACAGACGTTTGCCGGTTTCGACGTCTACGCCCTTCATACATAGAACGAAAATCTTGCCGTCAAGATTGTATTTGCTGATTTCCTTCATATATGAACGCAGATGCTGCGACGAGATCGAGATTATAATTACCTGCGCGCGGTTAACGGCGTATTCGAGATCCGACGTTACCTCTATGGATTCGGGGAAGGTGAGGTAGTCGTTTTTGTGGTTTTTGTACAGCGCCTGAAAATCCGGAGCGGATTCGAGTCCGCGCGATACTACTTCGTTGCCGATTCTGTCAAGATACCAGGCTATACAGCTGCCCCAGCGGCCTGTGCCTAAAACTGAAATTTTCATATTTATCTCCCGTTATATAGTTATAAAAAAATCCCGCCTGATCGTAAGCAATGCTGAATAACCTGCCTACCAAAGGACAGGTGGGTGCCGCCTTCTTGTTTTAGTACTCCCAACTTCCCATAAGGGGAGGTCTGCACACCGCAAGAAGAGAAAAGCTCCCGATTTAAATGTTGTAGGGTTATTTTAATTGCATACGCGAATCAGGCAGGAAATAATCTAGTTTTCGTAGAACATAGAGTCGAATCTGTCCTCGAACAGCCTCGAAAGCTTAATCCTCAGCTCATCGTCCGACACCTCGCACAGCTCATCCTCGTTTTCGGTATCGACCGCTTCGAGTATGGTGTAGTGGCCGCTGTCGTTTAGCAAATCCTCGCCACGGTCAAACACCGGCATAAGCGCGTAGAAGCGTCTTTCGTCCAGTTCAATTATATCGAGAATTTCGAAGTTATGTTCCAGACCGTTCTCGTCGGTCAGGGTTATAAGGTCGGGTAAAAACGAATTGTTCATTTCGCTCTCCAATATGTTCTTTAATTAAATTTTACACCCAAAATTATCGTTCGTCAAGCAATAATTTATATTTTTTGATATGTATTTTTTATTTTTTTAATATGTATTTTTTGCGCTAAAATAGTCAAAATTTACGTTATTTGGTCATTATTACGAAATTTGATATAAAATCAATAAAATTTACCGTAAACCCCTTGACATTTTATTATTTTATGATAAAATATAGTCAAGACATGAGAGAAAAGTTTTGATTACTCCATAAAATTACCTAAGAAAAGCCGACGGTTATGCCGTCGGTTTTTCTTTTTCCGTTACGTCATAAAGCTGAGTATAAAAATAAAAATCTTGTGCAATTTTACAGAATATGAGGCAAAAATTAAAAATCACTTGAAAAATCTTATAATTTGAGCTATAATCTGTTAGACTAATTATAATGGATTACTATGGAATATTGTTGTTTTCGCTTAGTTGGAGGAGTTTTATGTTGCTTCCTTTTGATGAACTTCCTGAGGAATTTAAAAATGAAGCCGTAAAAAAGTATTACGACCTTCTAAAATTAAAAAAACGCAGTATATTTTTTAAGAGAGTCTTGGATATAGTTTTGTCACTGATCCTGCTTGTTATTCTGATTATACCGATTATTATTCTCTCTTTCGCGGTCAAGTTTACTTCGCGCGGACCGATTCTGTATAAACAGGAGAGGGTTACAACTTATAACAGGCATTTTTTCATATACAAGTTTCGTACAATGGTAGTGAACGCTGACAAGATTGGTTCTCTTGTAACCTCGAAAGATGACCCGCGTGTTACCGGTATCGGTAAATTTCTGAGGAAATACCGTCTTGACGAGCTGCCTCAGATTGTCAACGTACTAAAGGGCGATATGAGCTTTGTCGGTACAAGGCCTGAGGTTCCCAAGTATGTCGATAAATATACTCCCGCTATGTACGCTACTTTGCTTATGCCGGCAGGTATTACCAGCCTTGCGAGCATTAAGTTTAAGAACGAGGAAAGAATGCTTGAGTCAAGCAACAGCGTCGACGAGGATTATATCGGGATTATACTGCCCAAAAAGATGCACTATAACCTTTTGTATCTTAAAACCTTTGGATTCAGAAACGATATCTATCTTATGGTGAAAACAATCAAAGAAGTAGCGTTCCACTGATAAATACTAAACTTTTCAGGAGGTGAGACAAATGATGAGACTGAAAAACATACTCCATAACCCGTCCAAGTTCAGGCTGAGTTATCTTATTGTACTGTTTTTCTGTAATGTTTCGTTTGTCCAGCTTCCGGCTTATGTTTGCCTCGTATTTGTTTTTCTTTGGGGCGTATATACTGTATATTATAAAATTAAATATCAGCATTGTTTTGAAAGCTTCAGGTTCTCTCTGTGGTTAATGGGATTTTTGGCGGTTAATATTATAACTATGCTGATAAATCTCTCTATCGGATTCTGGTATAATCTGGTGATGTTCTTCCACGTCAGTATCTGTTTTTTTGTTTTTTACGGAATACATACCGAAAAGGATATCAATCCCAAGGCGGAGCTTTATAAAATCTGTAAGTTTATTATTTATGTTACATCCGTGTTAGGCGTGCTCGGATTCGCGCTTATGATGTGCGGAGTCAAGTTCGAGTGGATGTGGATTAAGTTTATTATATTCGAGAACCGTTTTACCGGCGTGTATATAAATCCTAATCTGCTCGGATTTATTTCGGTTGTATCCATAGTCTGTTGTCATATTATCTCGAAGCGCGACTTTCTGATGCAGGCTAAACGCGGAAGGATCAGTCGTCTGTGGCTGACTGTGTGTCTTACCTTTGACTTGATATCGCTGCTTTTGTGCGATTCCAACGCTTCGATTATCTTGTTTATATGTTATGTTATTTTTACACTTGTGTTCTACGCTTTTTCGATGAACGCCAGGATGAACAAAAAGCAGGTTTTCCTTAAGCTGATAGCCGTAATGCTCGCGGCGGTATATGTAGTCGGAGCGGCGCTTATGGTACGCTCGATTTCCCAGAGGGCGTTTACTCAGCTTATAAACCCCAAGGACGCTCGTTCCCAGGACGCGCTTAGCGTACAGGAAATCTCCGGCAGCGACGCTATCACGTTCTCGCATAAGAATACTAAGATAGATAACGGACGTATCAAGCTCGTTAAGGAGAGCTTTAAGCTCTTCCAGCTTTCGCCTGTACTGGGTATCAGCAACGGCAACATTATCGAATACAGCCAGAAGTACTCAACCGGAACCCTGAGCCTCAGTTATCATAACAGCGATATTCATAACGGATACCTGACAATCCTTGTATCGAACGGAGTAATCGGATTCGCGCTGTTCTTTATATTCGGCGTAAAGTTCGGCAAGCATACCATAGTAAACCTATTTAAACGCCAGAACGCCGGGTCAAAGGATATACTACCGTGTTTGTTCGCCTTTTGTTGCGGATATCTTGTGTATTCTTTGTTTGAGAAGGCGCTGCTGTATGATACCAGCTTTATGGTGATGTGGTTTTGGTATATGATAGGTATGACCAGCGTGTACCTTAACAAGTACGAACCGCTTATGGGCTCTTACTATACAATCGGCTCGCGCAGGCTTCCGAAGCATATGATATAAAACTATTGCGAAATACATAACACTTGTGCTATAATGTACTGTAAGGTAATCTTACAGTACATTTTTTACTTTATATGAAACTGCTCGTTTCCGTAAAGTAAAAAAAGATTTGTATTCTCCGCACAGTTTTCTGATGCGCAGAAACGTGCGATGAGCAGCGAAATACGCGCAGAACGCTATTTCTTGTGTGACAGGGGATTGCCCCAAAATAACAATTTGTGAATTATCAATCATTTTACCAGTATACTATTATTATCTTGGTGATGATTATGAAACGTTTTATTAAAAGACTAAAAAACGGCAGCGGAGAACTTTTCGCGGTTTTTGATGAGTCCGGCAGGGAGATATACCTTGTCAACTCCTTCGGCAGCGGGATTATAATGAACGATAAAGAGGGGAGAACCCTGCTTCGAATCAGACAGATTGTTTTTCGCAAGATGCGTTTGTGTTCGATTTATTCGAGGAGCAGCAGTATAAAGCTGTTCTTTAATCCCCGAAAACGCGGCTGCTGGTTTTACGGCACAGGCTGGCAGTTTGTCGGAGATGTGTATAAAAAATCATTTGACATCATTGATACGGATAACTCGCTTGTGTGCTCGCACGCAAAGTCCTTTTGCAACGGAAGAAGCTGTTATCTTCTCGACATAACCAACGAGAGCGACGAGGTTTTGTGTATCGGAGCGGCTATCTGCGTTGAGTCTATGTCAGAGGTCGAGAGCCTCTGTCCCCAAACAGTATAACACAGCCTTATTTATGGCGGAAAGGTAAGGATATTATGGATAAATTACTTGAATTACTAAGCGAAAACAGTTCTTTTACAACCAAAGAGTTGTCACTTATGCTCGGTGAGCCGGAGGATTATATCGCCGCTCAGATCAAGGAGTATGAGCAGAAAGGTATCATAAAGGGTTATCAGGCGCTCGTAGACTGGGAGAAGGTTCCCGACGCGCCGGTTACCGCGATTATTGAGCTAAAGGTTACTCCCAAGAAGGAGACCGGCTTTGACGAGGTTGCCGAGCATATTATGGCGTTTGACGAGGTGAGCTCGATGTATCTTATGGCAGGGTCGTTCGACCTCAGTGTATTTGTCAAAGGCAAGTCCATGCAGGATGTCGCGTCCTTCGTAGCGAGAAAGCTCAGCTGTATCGACGGCGTTATCGCTACCGCGACTCACTTTATGCTAAAGGCGTATAAAATCGGCGGCGTAAACCTCAACGACGACAGTGTCGATGATGAGAGGGGTATGGTGCTGTGATAGACTACGATAGTTTTATTAATCAGTCGATAAAAGGAGTAAAGCCCTCAGGCATACGTAAGTTCTTCGATATCGCTATCGAGATGGACAACGTAATCTCTCTTTCTATCGGCGAGCCGGATTTTAAGACGCCGTGGCATATACGCGAGGCGGGTATTCGTTCGCTCGAAAAGGGCAAAACCTGGTATTCTCCCAACCGCGGTTTTATGAAGCTAAGAGAAGAAATATGCCACTATTACAAGCGCCGCTTCAACGTTTTCTACAATCCCGAGGACGAGGTTGTTGTTACTGTCGGCGGCAGCGAGGGTATCGATCTTGCGTTGCGCACTATTGTTGAGAGGGGCGACGAGGTGCTGATTCCTCAGCCGGCGTTTGTATGCTACGAGCCGCTTACATATATGGCAGGCGGAAAGCCGGTGTTTATCGAGACAAAGGCAGAAAACAATTTTCGTCTTACAAAAGAGGAACTCGAAAACTCCATTACCGACAAAACCAAGGTTCTGGTACTGCCTTTCCCGAATAATCCAACCGGAGCTATTATGGAGAGGGAGGACCTTGAGAGTATTGCCGAGGTAATAATCAGGCATAACCTCTTCGTTGTTTCCGACGAAATCTACGGCGAGCTCACCTACGGCGGTAAAAAGCACGTCAGCATAGCCGATATCGAGGGTATGAAGGAGCGCACCATTATCGTAAGCGGTTTCTCGAAGGCTTACGCTATGACAGGCTGGAGACTCGGATATCTTCTGGGACCTGAGCCGATTATGTCGCAGATACTGAAGCTCCACCAGTACGGCATAATGTCATCTCCGACTACCGCTCAGTACGCCGCGATCGAGGCGCTGCGCAACGGTGACGACGACGTGGCTGTTATGCGCAAGGACTACGACCTCAGGCGCAGGCTGATTGTCGGCAAGCTAAACGAAATCGGACTCAGCTGCTTTGAGCCGCTTGGAGCCTTCTACGCCTTTCCGTGCATAAAGTCGACGGGACTTTCCAGCGACGAGTTTTCTACAAGGCTTGTAAAGGAAAAGCGTATCGCGGTAGTTCCCGGCTCGGCGTTTGGTGAATGCGGCGAGGGATTCATCAGGATCTCATACGCTCAGTCGCTAAAGAATATAAAAACCGCCCTCAAGCGTATTGAGGAATTTGTTAAGGAAGTAAAAAATGAAAATAAAGGTTAAGGCGCCGGCAAAGATCAATCTTTCTCTTGATGTTCTGCGCCGCCGTCCCGACGGCTATCACGACGTCAGTATGGTTATGCAGACAATCAGCCTGTATGATTATGTTACGGTTGAGGATAATACTTCGGGAAAGACAGAGATTATCTGTGATTATCCGGGAGTTCCGTGCGACGAAAGGAATATCGCTTATAAAGCCTGCTGTGGCTTTTTCGACTATATCAAGCGCGAGAACCCCGGAGTCAGCGTCACTATAGAAAAGAAC
Organism: uncultured Ruminococcus sp.; assembly: GCA_902787145.1. Taxonomy (GTDB): domain Bacteria; phylum Bacillota; class Clostridia; order Oscillospirales; family Acutalibacteraceae; genus Ruminococcoides. The sequence continues at coordinate 5,232 of CADAEZ010000005.1, read as the reverse complement.
ATTCCCACCCAGGCCGGACTTGCCGGAGGCTCGGCTGACGGAGCGGCGGTTATCGTAGCGCTTAACAAGCTGTTTGACGCAAGACTCAGTGATGATGAGATGTGTGGGATCGGAGCCAAAATCGGAGCCGACGTGCCTTTCTGTATTATCGGAGGAACCAGGCTCGCTACCGGCACAGGGGTCGAGCTTAAAAAGCTTATATCGATTCCAAAATGTAAGCTTGCGGTGTGCAAGCCGGACTTCAGCGTATCGACTGCCGAGGCGTATTCCCGTATCGACAGCGCGGAACTAAGTCATCCGGAGTTTACCTCCGAGATGATTAAGGCGATTTACGCAAGGGATTTGCGTATGGTGGCATGTTCTATGCTCAATGACTTCGAGCTTGCGCTGAATCTCGACAAAATCAACGACGTAAAGCGGATTATGCTCAAAAACAAGGCGCTCGGCGCGTGTATGAGCGGATCGGGTTCTGCTGTGTTCGCCGTATTTTCCAACGAAAAAAAGCGTGATAAATGTTGTGAAAAGCTAAGGGAAAGCTACGAATATGTATTTGAGTGCGAGCCTGTCAAAGATGGCTGTACCGTAATTGATTAAAACTATACAAACCTGCCGATAATTGTAGTAACAGTTAAAGGCAGGTTATTTTTATGAAAATTATTATCAAATCCGTACTTATCGCGGCAGTTTTGTCCGTTATAATCTCGATGCTGCCGTTTTCGGCGCAGTGCGACCACCTGACCAAAGAGGTTTTCAGGCTCCATATCTTAGCCGATAACGATACAAGGGAAGCGCAGAGCCTTAAGCTTAAGGTCAGAGACGCTGTGCTTAAAAAGACCGAAAAGCTATATAAAAGCGCTGATAATCTCTCTGAGGCTATACGCCTTACCGATGAAAACCTCTCAATGATTGCCGACACCGCTAAAAAAACGGTGGCAAAATACGGCTGTAGCTATCCGGTAAAGGCGGAGATTAAGAGGATGTATTTTAACACAAGATACTACGGCAGGGTAACAATGCCGTCGGGGTTTTATGACGCTTTACGAATCACTATAGGCGAGGGCAAGGGCCACAACTGGTGGTGTGTGATGTATCCTTCGCTGTGCGTAGGAGCGAGCGCGGATTATAACGAGCTGAAAGACAGGACAAGCGACGATGAGTACAGGGTTATGACAGAGGACGGATATGAGTTTAAATTCAAAGTGATAGAATATTTCAAAAGTTTTTGCTCTTTATTCTCATAATACTGTTTTTGGGACACCAAATGTGATATACTTATGATATCAAACCATATCGGAGGTGCGTTATGCTCCGTTTTATACTCGGAAAAAGCGGCAGCGGAAAGACATCCGCGGCTGTAGATATAATAACCAAACTGAGAAAGTCGGGCAATAAAAAGTTGATGATGCTTGTGCCCGACCAAACCTCGTTTTTGACAGAAAAAACCTTTTTGCAAAGGCTCGGACCTCTTGAATCCCGTGATGTGCTGGTCTTTGGATTCAACAGGCTGTGCGGATATGTGTTTAAAAATACCGGTAATATACCGCAGAACGTGATTGACGACGGAGTCAGAAATATATTGATGAGTAAGGCGCTGGACGAGGTTAAGGATAAGCTGGGCGTTTTTTCGGGCAAAAAAAAGCGCCGTTCCGTGCTTGACCTGATGATTCATTCGCTGAAGGAATGTAAAAAAGACGGCATAACCACCGATATGCTCAGGGACGTAAGCGAAAATGTCGAAAGCGAAATACTCAGAAATAAGCTTGTCGAGACCTCTCTGGTACTCGACGCGTACGACGCGTTGTTGAGCAGAACCTATGTTGACCCGCTCGAAAACCTTAACCGCCTCGCCGATATCCTCACGAATAACGATATGTTCAGCGGTTATACGATAGCGGTCGATTCGTTTTCGGGCTTTACATATCAGCAGCTTCGCGTTATAGAGCTGCTTATGAGGCGCGGCAGTGATTTTTATGTCACTCTTAATCTTGATCCTGAGTACAGAAAATTCGATATTTTCGAGACGACCGAAAGAACACGCAAGCTTATAAAACGAATCGCCGTTTCTAATTCGATAGAGATAGGCGAGAGCATTGTTCTGCCTGATTTTTTGCGTTCAAAAAACGATGATATTTCTTTTTTAGAAAAATACGCATTAAAAATCAACAACAAAGTCTATGATAAAAAAAGCGATAATATCACCACGCATATCGCCTCTAACATACACAGCGAGGCTCGATATATCGCAGGAAAAATAAAGTCGCTCGTGTATAACAACGGCTACCGCTACGGTGATATCGCGGTTGTGTGCCGGGGAATCGAAAAGTACAACGGAGTGCTCGATGCAGTTTTTGACAAGTACGGTATTCCGTATTTCTGCGATATGCCGCGCGATGTGTTTATATCGCCTGTAATCAGATTTGTAAGCTACGCTCTGGAGGCGGCAGCTTCCGGATTTGACAGGGAATCGGTTTTGTCTATGCTGAAAACCGGACTCACGACGCTGTCCGAGTCGCAGATTTCCGATTTTGAAAACTACACCTTTATTTGGAATATTGACAGGAGCGACCTGCTCTCGGTATTTGCAAACAATCCGTCCGGCTTCGAGAAGTTTTCCGATAATGATGAAAAAAAGCTTGCGGAAATCGAGGAAACCCGGAAGCTTATTATGAATCCGATCGCAAAATTCCGCGACAGCGTCAAAAATTCCAATGTAACGGAAATAACAGGTTCGCTTTATAACCTGTTATGTGATTATAAAATCGAGAGCGCCGTGGATCAATATTATGACAGGCTGGAATCTCAGGGCCTTGTGTTTGAGGCTAAAGAAATAGTACGTGTGTACAACAGCCTGATTGATGTTTTTGACAAGCTTATCGCCGCGGCCGGAGACGAGACTCCCGGACTAAAGAAGTACAAGGAGTATCTTGAGTTCCTTATTGCCGATATAAAGCTCAGCGATATTCCGAGGTATCAGGATCAGGTAAATATCGCCACTGCCGACAGAGCAAGGCTCTCCGACGAAAAGGTTGTATTTATAATCGGAGCGGTTGACGGTGAGTTTCCGTCCGTGCCAAAGACCGCCGGAATATTCTCCGAAAACGAGCGCAAAACTCTTGTCGAAAACAATATACCGCTCTCCGACAGTCTCGAACAGCTCGCCTCGCACGAAAAATATCTCGCATACTGTGCGCTTACCTCCGCGTCGGATAAGGTGTTAGTTACCTGCTATAACAGCGACTATGCCGGAGAAAGCTTTGATCCGTCAATTATCTTCGGAGAGGTTGACCGCCTTTTCCCGAAGCGTAGCCATTCGACCGAGCTCGACTTCGGCGAGGTTGACGAGCTTTACTGTAAGAGCCAGGCGTTTGAGTATTTTGCGCGCAACTTTAACTCCGACGATAAAAAAACCAACGCCCTGAGGTCTTATTTTGAGTCTGACGAATACTACGGGCCGTTTGTCGAAAAAATCGAAAAAGCAGTGAAAAAACAGCCTTTCGCGATAGCGGACAAGACTGTAAGCGAAAAGCTTTTCACAAAGAATATGAGCGTCTCGGCCTCACAGATTGAGACGTATAATAAATGCGCGTTCAGATATTTCTGCCAATACGGCCTGAGAGCCCGGGAAAGGCGTAAGGCCGCTATTGACGATATGCAGTTTGGCACAATCGTGCATTATTATCTTGAACATTTCTTAAAGGTTCACAACAAAAAAGTTCTCAATGAACTGAGCGACAAGGATATCAGTTGCTCGATAGACGCTATAATGCTTAGTTACGCAGACGAAAACCTAGGCGGACTCAGCGATAAATCCGAGAGCTTTTTAGCGCTGTTCGAAAGGCTCAAAATCAATCTTTTCGAGCTGACTAAGCAGATTATCCGCCAGCTTTCCTACAGCGATTTTATACCGACAGATTTTGAACTTCATATAGGCGGCGAGATTCCGCCGTATAAGCTCGAACTGGATTCCGACAGCTCAGTATCGGTCAACGGATACATCGACAGGGTTGATGTTTTTAAGAAGAATGATGACGAGTGCTATGTCCGTGTAGTCGACTATAAAACCGGCAACAAGAGCTTTAAGCTTTACGAGATTCTGTACGGAATTAACCTGCAAATGCTGATATACCTGCGAGCTGTGGAGCAAAACGGCAAGGATTATTATAAATCCGGTATAATACCGGCAGGAATACTTTATATGCCATCGTCCGCTTCGGACATCGACGGCGATAAATATAAAGAAGAGAAGGATATCCGCGATCAAAAGGATATGAGCCTTAGGATGAACGGTCTCGTGCTCGGCAACGAAGAAGTCCTTGAGCATATGGACAGAGCGGGGAAGTTTATCAAGTATTCGAAAAAAATAATAGACGGCAAGTATTCGGATTCCGTCGCCTCCGGCGAGCAGTTCGCCGATATCTTCGCTCATATCGACAGGATAATCCGCCAAATGGGTACAAGCCTGCTATCGGGAAAGGTAAAGGCCGAGCCTGCCAAGGGAGCTGTCGACGGCTGTATGTATTGTCCGTACGACAGCGTGTGCCTGCGTACATATGAGGATGACTACAGATTCCTTAAAACCGCTGACGCAAAGGAAGTCTACGTCAGCCTGGAGAAAGAAGGTGAGCTTTCGTGAGCAGTGTAAAATGGACCGAGTCACAGCGTGACGCGATAAACGCCCGCGGGGGCTCTTTACTGGTATCCGCGGCGGCAGGCTCCGGCAAGACAGCGGTTCTGGTCGAGCGTATAATCTCCGCGGTTACAGACGAGACTAATCCGATTTCGCTTGACAGAATGCTGATAGTCACCTTCACACGAGCCGCCAGCGCCGAGATGCGCGCAAGAATCGAAAAAGCCCTCAGCGATAAGCTTGCCGAGGATCCGTACAACAAATATCTGCTGAACCAGCGCAGGCTTTTGTACAATGCCAGAATATCGACAATCGACAGCTTTTGTATAGACTTTGTCAGGCAGTATTTCTTTGAGCTGAATATTCAAAGCGACTTTCGTATCGCCGACGGGGGCGAAAAGGATATACTGCTCAACAAGGCGATAGACAACACGCTGGAGTATTTTTATAAACAAAATGACAAGGACTTCCTCAGCCTTGTCAGCTCGGTGTGTTCATATAAAAACGATAATAATCTGCGCAAGCATCTGACGAACGCGTATTACTTTTTGACCTCTGTGCCTTTTCCAAAAGCGTGGTACAACAATACCCTGTCATATTATGAT
>CADAEZ010000004.1:82222-84478 GCA_902787145.1 uncultured Ruminococcus sp. | reverse complement strand
AAACGGCGGCGAGGTCAAGGGTGTAAGCCACGCGATTTCAGGTAACGGCGCAGCTGCTGACGGTCCTTATACGATCAACGTAACAGGCGGTACTCTTACTGCTACAAACGGCGCGGCTATCTATAACCCGAACGCGCAAGGTACTCTGAACATTTCCGGCGGTACAATCGAAGGCTCAACAACTGCTGTTGCGGCAGGTGCAAGCAGCACAAATGTTATCTCCGGCGGTACATTTAATACAGCTGTTCCCGAAGAGTATTGCGCTGACGGCTTTATCCCCAAGGATAACGGCAACGGTACATACGGCGTTAAGACTGGTTCTTACGTAGCTCAGATCGGCTCAACTAAGTACGAGAGCCTCCAGGACGCTCTTGACGTTGTTCCCGACGGCGGTACAGTTACTGTTCTTAAAGATATAACAACAAGCGGAAATATTTTTGCCGACGGCTATGTAAGCGGCGGTAACAGAACTTACACTGTAGACCTCGGCGGTTATACTGTTTCAGGCGCTACATTTATTGTTGATAGCGGTAACAACGTAACCTTTAAAAACGGTACAATCGAATCCGCTACTTACGGTATTCAGAATAAAGCTACAGCTACTGTAGATTCCACAGCTACAGTTAAGTCGACAGCTACCGACGCTTCCGCTGTATTCGGCGCGGAAGGTTCAACAACCAACATCAACGGCACAGTTGAAGGCAACAAGTACGGCGTAATCGCCAGAGGCGGTACGCTTAATGTTGCAGGTAAAGTTACAGCTACTGACGATGACGGAAGAGCAATCACCCTCAACAAAGGCGGTACAGCTGATATCAACGACGGTGCTGATATTGAAGGCGCTTACGGCGTTGTAGTTCATAAGGACGCTACTCTTAATGTAAACGGCGGTAAAGTTGAAGGTACAAGCCACGCTGTTTCCGGCAACGGCAAAGCGGCTGACGGTCCTTATACTATCAACGTAACAGGCGGTACTCTTACTGCTACAAACGGCGCGGGCATCTATAACCCGAACGCTCAGGGTACTCTGAAAATCTCAGGCGGTAATATCACAGGTTCAACAACTGCTGTCGCAGCAGGTGCAAGCAGCACAAATGTTATTTCCGGCGGTACATTCTCAAGCGCTGTTCCTGCAGAGTATTGCGCGGAAGGATATGTTCCTGCTGATAACGGCAACGGTACATACACAGTAGCTCCGGCAGATCTCCAGGATCTCGCAGAAGAGGGATTTGATGTACCGAAGGTAGCAGGTCTCGGATTCGTTGACTCAACAACACTCAAAGGCATCAACGTTCCCGCCAAGGCTTCTATTCTCGGTGTACAGCTCAGAAAGGCTCCCGAAAACGGTGAGTATGATAAAGGTAACGGCACCAACGCTCTCCGCTTCATCACAGCTGTTGACAAGGAGTTCTTACAGAATCAGGATATCACTGACTATGGTTATCTCATCACTGTCAGAAACACAACCATGTTCCAGACATGTAAGAATACTACTAACAACACACTGAAAAGCGGCGCTGACGATGACCTCGAGTACTTCACAGCTGCTATCTACAACATTCCTGACGGAAATCCGGAAAACATCAAGGTTCAGTTCGTATTCAAGACTGCAGGCAACGACCAGGCTGCTTTCGCAACCTACAAGGATGCCGGCCAGTATGCGATGAATACAAACTACGCCGATGTTTGCGAGCACTTTAACCATTAATAAGGGAGGAGATAAGTTATGAAATTTGAATATAAGTCTCCTGCAATTACAGTAGAGGAACTGACAAAGACAGACGTACTCTGTGAGTCCGGCGTTCAGCCGCCACAGACCCCTGTGCACGACAACAACAACTTTGACTTCGGTTCATTCACGTAATACCTTAGGAAATAATAATGGTTTTACCCGGCATAAGCCGGATAAGATATCGGTCGGCTAGTCCGACAGTCATTTGCATGGGATACCGCACTGTCCGCAAGGGGAGTGCGGCATCCTTATTTTGTGTGATAAGAAACAACAAAGAGTGTAAATAAATTTTACATTTGATTTAAATATACAAATAGAAATATCAAGATGACGCCTATCACATAAAAACGATTTATATCTGATATTAGGCGGTTTGTGGATTTAGTGTATCAAAAAAAGCGTGCTGAAAAGCACGCTTTCTGTTAGTCGAAAAAGAAGTTTGGTTTATGTTACATTTGTAGGGGATGGCCTCCGTGCCATCCCGTTCCTATCCGATATTGCTCATTAATGTAGGGGCTGTCCCT
>CADAEZ010000004.1:0-82209 GCA_902787145.1 uncultured Ruminococcus sp. | reverse complement strand
CAGAAAAGAGCGGACAGCCACAGAGGGCTGTCCCTACAACGCTTAATCCGAACTACTTCTATAAATTAGTTTTTCTACAGTCTGAAAGCGTGCTGAAAAGCACGCTTTTACTTATATATTCATAGTCAGATCTGCCGTTGATGAACCTTTATCATAAGAGATAAACCTGTTCAAAGACGGCTTTGGCTGTCGGGACACCCGACTACATCTCTGTTACTATCTCGTTTACTGTTTTTCCGGGAGGGATCATCGGCAGTACGTTCGCGTCGGGACTGATTACGCAGTCGATTACAGCGGGACCGCCAAGTCCGATTGCCTTGTCAAAAACTTCCTCAATATCCTCGGTCTTGTCAAGCCTGAATCCCGGAATTCCGAACGCCTCGGCTACCTTTACAAAGTCGGTAGCGCGTTTTGGATCAGTCTGGGAGAATCGGCTGCCATAGAACAGCTTTTGCCACTGTCTTACCATACCCAGCACCTGGTTGTTGAACACAAGCACAACTACAGGCAGGTTGTACGACTTGAGAGTAACAAGCTCGTTGAGGTTCATATGGAAACTTCCGTCGCCGGTTACAAGGAAAACCTTCTTCTTGGGGCATCCGCACTGGGCTCCGATAGCGGCGCCGAGTCCGAATCCCATAGTTCCCATTCCGCCGGATGTCAGTAGGGTACGGGGCTGTTCGATCTCGCCGAACTGGGCTACCCACATCTGATGCTGACCGACGTCTGTCGCGATAATATCGCCCGGACGTTTCTTTTTATTCAGCATAATAAGCACATCGAGCGCGGACATATAGTTGAGTTTCTCTCGCGGAGCGACGTGTTCGCCCTTCCAGATTTCGAGCTGTACAAGCCATTGTGTATGGTTCTGCTTTTCTACGTGGTTGTTGAGAATCTCAAGCACATTTTTGATATCGCCGACAATGTGATTGTCGGTCTTGACGTTTTTGTCGATTTCGTTTTCGTCAATATCAATATGGATAATATTAGCCTGCTCGCCGAATTTTTTCGGATTACCGGCTACGCGGTCGGAGAATCTGGCTCCGCAGGCGATAATCAGGTCGCATTTTTCGGTTGCCATACCTGTGGCGTAGGTGCCGTGCATACCGAGGTTACCCATGTTCAGCCTGTGGCTGGCCGGAATACTGCCGAGACCCATAAGCGAACAGCATACCGGTGCGTCGATTTTTTCGGCAAACTTAAGGAGTTCATCGGACGCGTCGGCGCTGATAATGCCGCCGCCGGCGTAGATTATCGGATACTTGGCCTCGTTGATGAGCTTAACGGCGTTTACAATATCATCAGGGTTACACGCCGGAGGATCAAGATGATCCGGCGGAGTAAGGGGCTTGTAGTCGGTTAGCTGAGCTGTGATATCCTTTGGAACGTCTATAAGCACCGGACCCTTTCGTCCGTCTGCAGCAAGCGCAAATGCCGTGCGGATTGCCGGGGCGAGATCCTCGATTCTTTTGACGAGGTAGCTGCCCTTTGTGATAGGCTTTACTATATCAACGATGTTAACCTCCTGGAAGCTGTCGCGTCCGAGAAGATTAAGATTTACGTTACCTGTGATAACAACCATAGGTATACTGTCGATATTAGCCGTGGCGATACCGGTGACTGTGTTGGTGGCGCCGGGGCCTGAGGTGGTCATACATACTCCTACCTTGCCCGTAGCTCTTGCATATCCGTCAGCCGCGTGGGTCGCGCCCTGCTCGTGAGCGGTGAGAATGTGTTTGATTTTGTCGCTGTATTTGTACAGCGCGTCATATGTATTCAGAGCCGCTCCGCCCGGATATCCGAACACGGTGTCGACTCCTTGTTCAATCAGACATTCGCAGATAATCTCCGCGCCTGTAAGCTGCATATGTATCTCTCCATTCCATTTTTTACGATTGCATTTTATTATACTAAAGTTGACTTAATTTGTCAAATATTTTACATTTCCTCGATGAATTTAGAGATTACCTCTATCGACTTTTTGCTGGCGATTTCGCAGAACGCTTTAAAATCCATTCCTTTGTGTTTGTCAATATCATCGGAGATTGTTCTGAATACGCAGAATGGGACGTCGTTTCTGTAGCATACGTGGCCGATTGCTCCGCCTTCCATCTCGCAGGCGAGCGCGTCAAAGCGTATGCGCAGAATCATCCTCTTGCTGCGACGCGATACAAAGAGGTCGCCGGACGCGATTCTGCCCCTGAATGCCGAGGAGTTGTCGACTTCCTGACAAATCCTGTACAGCTTGTCGGATGTAGCCTTGTCACAGGGGAAGAATGTTCTGTTCTCGTCGGGGAATGAAATTTCTCCTATCGGGTCGCCGATAGCCGAAGCGTTCATATCGTGCTGTAAAACCTCCGTAGCTACAATCATATCGCAGATTGTAACTTCTTCGCTGACCGCTCCCGCAACTCCGCTGTTGATTATGATATCGGGTTTGAATTTGTCAATCATAATCTGGGCGCACATCGCCGCGTTAACCTTGCCGATGCCGCATTCCACGGCTACAACGTCTGTATTGCCGATTTTGCCCTGAGTAAAGGTCATATGAGTGAAAACGGTATCTTTTTTGTCCTGCATAATTTCTTTGAGGCCGTTTACTTCAACCGCCATAGCGCAGATAATTCCTACCATAATTTTCTCCTTATTCAAAATTCCCGGTCACGAACATTATTACCGACAGCGCGGCAAGAGGCGCGGTCTCGGCGCGAAGAATGCGTTTGCCCAGGGTTGCCCTTGAGCCGCCCGATGCGGTCACCAGCTCTACCTCGCTTTTTTCAAAGCCGCCCTCGCTGCCGATGAAAATTCCGAGAGTTTTCGGTGGCTGATCAATCAGCTTGCGGACGCTGTCGCCGCCTTCTTCGTAGAAAATAATGTTCTGATCGTTTGCTTCTGATATTTTAACCGCCTGCTTAAAGCTCACAGCTTCGCATACCTCGGGGATAATGCCCCGTCTGGACTGCTGAGCCGCCTGCAAGGCGATTTTTTGCCATCTTTTTTGTTTTTTTGCGAGGGATTTCGCGTCGGGTCTTGATACGCATCTTGCGGAAATCATCGGGACAATTCTTGTTACCCCCAGCTCAACGCATTTCTGGATAATGTACTCCATTTTGTCGCCCTTGGGGAGCGCCTGATAAAGCGTGACCTCGACGTCTGGCTCCTGAGAGCACGGTTTCCTGTCGCTGATACGTACGGATACGTTGCCGTCAAACACTGAGTCTATCACGCAGTCGAGCTGTTCTCCCAACGGAGTTACAAGGGTGAGTTCCTCGCCGAGCTTCATCCTCAGACTTTTTGCGATGTGAGAGGCGGTCTCGCCCTCGATTATGTAGTTGTCAGCCGGAATCTCACCTTCCGTAAAGAACCAAGGCATCTTAATCCCCCCATTATTATAAGTGTATCAAATATTGAAGGTAATTGCAATATATATTCATAATGTGTTACAATACTTTTGAGGTGAAATATATGATTACAATAACAGCTTCGGAATTTTACGGGATTTTAAAGGAAGATAATATAAAGGAAAATGAGCTCGCGGCGCTTGCGGTGGATAAGCTTATCAAGAGTAATAAGAAGGTCGCGACTGCCGAGAGCTGTACAGGCGGCTACGTCAGCAAAAGGATTACCGATGTCAGCGGCGCGTCCGGAGTGTTCGAATGCGGAGTGTGCTCCTATGCTAACAGAATCAAGAACAAGCTCCTCGGCGTCAGCGAGAAAACGCTTTCGACAGTCGGCGCTGTGTCGAAGGAAACTGCCGGGCAAATGGCCGAGGGAGTCAGAAAGCTTGCGGACGCGGACTTCGGATTATCTACGACCGGAATTGCAGGTCCCACGGGAGGCACCGCGGATAAACCCGTCGGGCTGGTATATATGGCGGTATCGTCACGAGGCGGCACAAGACTAATAAAAGCGATGCTCGGCGATGCGGAGGATAATTCGCGCGAAGGGATAAGGAGCCTGGCGTGCAGCGTGATTCTTTACTATTTATATAAGTCAATATAATACATCTGTGTTTTTATTGTTACAATCTTAATACATATCTTTTATATCGGATTTTTTTGTTATATACTGGATAGTGGATAAATCTCATTTGGAGGAGACTATGAACAAGCATACAGTGTTTGTCGCGGGTAAGCGTTTTGTGCTTCTCAGCGACGATAAGGAAAACTACGTACAAAAACTCGCCTCGGAGGTAAGCGCGTCGATCGCCAGGATCGCCGAGGATAATCCATCGCTTGACCGTCGTTCAAGCGCGATACTCTGCGCGCTCGATTACGCCGACGACAAGTACAAGGCTATGGGCAAGAGCAGGAGTATATCCGACAAGGCTCAGCCGCTTATCGCTCAGGCGGACAAGCAGTCAAAACAACTCCGCGAGTTAAAAGACCAGGTGTCCCAGCGCGACAAGATGATCGAGAACTACAGAAAAGAACTCGAAACGCTTAAAGCTGCCGATAAAGAGCAAAAGGATAAGATTAAAAAGCTTTCGGACGAGCTGGATATCCGTACCGCACAGGTTAAGGAGCTTCAGTCTAAGCTCGATAAGCTCAACAAGTCCGATGAGAAAAAGCCTGAGCAGGAGATTCATATTCCAAGCGGCAAAAAGTACGATAAACCTGAGAAAAAGAATAATAAAATTGACATAACCGAGGACGACGAGCTGGAGGAATCCCAGCTTTTCTCGCTGTTTGATTGATGAAAAAGATAGAGATTCTCGCTCCGTGCGGAGGCTATGACTCGGTCACGGCGGCTGTGCGAAGCGGAGCCGACGCGGTCTATCTCGGGGCTAAGGAGTTTTCTGCCAGGGCAGGAGCCGCGAATTTCGACGATGACGAACTGAGACAGGCGGTGGACTACTGCCATATACGCGGGGTAAAGGTATACCTCACGCTCAACACGGTCATATTCGACTCCGAGCTTGAAAAGGCAAAAAATGTGATAATCTTGGCCGCAAGGGCTCAGGTAGACGCGCTCATTATTCAAAATATGGGCGTTGCAGAAATTGCCAAAAAGGTTGCTCCCGAATTGGCGCTGCACGCCTCAACCCAGATGAGCGTGCACTCTCCGGGAGGAGCAAGGCTGCTTTACGAGCAGGGCTTTAAGCGTGTTGTGCTCGCCAGAGAGCTGTCGAAATCCGAAATAAAGGAGATCGCCGAAGCTTGTCCGGAAATCGAGCTTGAGGTTTTTGTACACGGAGCTCTGTGTATGAGCGTATCGGGACAGTGCTATTTCAGCGCGGTAATCGGCTCCAGAAGCGGTAACCGCGGTCGCTGCGCTCAGACGTGCAGGCTGCCTTTCTCCGTAGACGGCAGCGGAGGTTACGCTCTCAGCCTTAAGGACAGCAGTATCATAGATTATATCAGAGAGCTTGAGGAAATCGGAGTAGCCTCGGCGAAAATAGAGGGCAGGCTTAAACGCCCCGAGTACGTTTCGGCAGCGGTTAAGGCATGTGCGCAATCCCGTGATGAGGGTATGATTGACGAAAAGACACGAGCTCAACTGACAAGTGTTTTCTCCCGTACCGGTTTCACCGACGGCTATTATACCTCAAAGCGTGGTTACGAAATGTTCGGCTACCGAAAGAAAGAGGACGTTGTCAGCGCGACGTCGAAGCTCCTTGCCGAAATCCGCTCCGGCTACAAGGACGAAGCAAAAAGGGTGAATGTAAAAGCCGACTTTACCGCTGAAACGGGTAAAAACGCAGCGCTCAAAATCACCGGCGAAAACGGCATAAGCATTAGCGTAAACTCTGATTTTATATGCGAAAAAGCGATCAATCGTCCTCTTGACAGTGAGAAAGCCGCTAAACAACTGATAAAAACAGGCGGAACTCCCTATAATATAACTGAATGTAATATTAACCTAGACAAAGACGTTAGTCTGCCGTTCTCCGCGATAAACCGGATTCGCAGAGAGGCGCTTGACGCTTTTGCCGAAGCGTCAAAGGACGTACACAACTACAAGATAAATAATATGGAAATCGAGGACTTTGCTCCTCATAAGGCCGAACAAAAGAAGCTCTACGCGCGTTTTACCTCCGCCGCAATCGGTACAGGTTTTGCGAAAGCCGACCTGTGCTTTGTGCCGATAGATTGTGAAGTTAATGAGGTAAAAAGCCTGATCGATAACGGGTTTAAGATAGGGATAGAAATACCCAGAGCGATCTTTTCACGCGAGCGGCGGATTGCGGAAAAGCTGAAAAAATTCACCGAACTCGGAGTAAAGGACGTTCTGTGCAACAACCTCGGCGCGGTCTATTTCGCAAAAAAACTCGGGCTAAGTATTCACGGCGGATTCGGATTGAACTTTACCAACACGCTCGACTTGATATGGGCGGAAAAATACGGCTTTGCGGATACCGAGCTAAGCTTTGAGCTTAAAAATTCACAAATCAGTTCTCTCGGCGGCAAGCTTCCGCGGGGAATAATCAGCTACGGATATCTCCCCGTAATGCTTACCCGCAACTGCCCGAACAAAAGCGCCGGTATCTCCTGCAAAAACTGCCAAGGAAGCGGAAAAATGCAGGACAGGCTGGGCAAAACTTTCATTTTTTACTGTGACGGGTGTGCCTGCGAGGTGCTCAACACACTCCCGGTCGAAAATATTGAATTTGCCGAAAGCAGCGAAAACACCGACTTCGAGACCCTGCGTTTTTCTGTGGAAAACTTTGTGGAAAACGTGGAAAACATAAACGAATTTCTCAGTCACAGCCTTAATTCCGGCCAAAAAACACACGGGCTGTATTTAAGGGGAGTAAGATAATCGTTTTTTCCGGAGGGAAAATTTCTCTTTTTGCTGCCGGAGATGTATAATTTGTTATAAGAAAAATACTGCAAATCAACATAAAAACATAAATGCAGGACAGATTGAAATTTTTGCAGGATTACGAGGTGGATTATGGAACTGAAAATTAAACGTCTTAATCCAAAGGCGAAGCTCCCTACACGAGGAACTCCGGGCTCCGCCGGAATGGATTTGTACGCATGTATAGAGGACAGCGTAACAATTGCTCCGGGCGAGCTCAGGATTATACCCACCGGCATAGCTATTGCTCTGTCCGATAAAGACCACGCGGCGTTTTTGTACGCGCGTTCGGGACTTGGGGTCAAGCACGGAATCTGCCTCTCGAACGGCGTCGGCGTAATCGACTCCGATTACAGGGGCGAGGTATGCGCCGGACTTTGTAATGTTTCCGACAAACCTTACACGGTCGAACCCTTTGAGCGCATAGCCCAAATGGTGATTGCTCCGGTGGTAATTCCCGAAATAATCGAGACAGACGAGCTCGACGATACCGAAAGAGGCGGCTCAGGCTTCGGTTCTACAGGCAGAGCGTAACAAAAGTTTTGTTATATTTTGCTTTCTATTTAGTCACAGCGTACAATTAGACAAAAAATTGTTGATTTAGCGCTTTTAATCGGCTATAATAAAGAGTAACGTATTTAAAAAAACAGTTTCCGAAAGGAGTTCAATATGTTTTCATTTTCAAAAGATATAGGAATCGACCTCGGTACAGCCAACACCCTCGTCACAATCAAGGGCAAGGGGATTGTAATGCGTGAGCCGAGCGTAGTCGCTGTGGATATCCGCAACGATACTGTACTCGCGGTAGGCGAGCAGGCAAAGGATATGATAGGCCGTACACCGGGCTCAATCGTAGCCGTTCGTCCGCTTAAGGACGGCGTGATCGCTGACTTCGACATAACAGCCTCTATGCTTAAGCATTTTATCCGCAAGGCGGCCAAGCCGGGTATCTTCTCAAAGCCGAGAATCGTAATCTGTATGCCTACCGGCGTAACAGAGGTCGAGAGACGCGCTGTCGAGAACGCGGCTGTACAGGCAAGCGGCAGCCGTAACGTTATTCTTATCGAGGAGCCGATGGCGGCGGCTATCGGAGCAGGACTTCCGGTTGACGAGCCCACAGGCTCGATGGTAGTCGATATCGGCGGCGGCACAAGCGAGGTAGCTGTAATCTCGCTCGGCGATATTGTGACAGCCTGCTCGGTACGCGTAGCCGGCGACAAGTTCGACGAGTCGATTTCTACTTATATTAAAAAGACCTACAACCTCCTCATAGGCGACCGTACCGCCGAGGAGATCAAGATAGCGATAGGCTCGGCCTTCCCGTATGACGACGAAAAGGATATGCTCGTCAAGGGACGTTCACTCGAATCGGGACTCCCCAAGGATATCACAATCACAGCCGAGGAAATCCGCGACGCTCTCGCCGATCCGCTAAAGGTAATTGTTGAGGCGATTAAAAACACACTGGAGAAAACACCTCCGGAGCTTTCCGCCGATATTATCGACCACGGTATTATGCTGACAGGCGGCGGAGCGATGCTCCGAGGTCTCGACGAGCTCGTTATGCAGGAGACAGGAATGCCTGTCCATGTTGCCGAAAGACCCCTCGACTGTGTAGTAGAGGGTGCAGGCAAACGTCTCGGCGGAGTCCGCGAGTATAAACATAACAGAGAGTAATTCAGTCTTAGCGCACGGCTTCCCTCGCGAGAGGGGAGCGGTGTTTCCGTAAAGGTATGCGTTATGAGAGATTTTTTTGCTGATAAAAACAGAAAAATACTGGCGATAGCATTATCTGTAGTTATTGTCATAGCGATTATGGGCGCGGGAGGTAACCCTTGGGTTTCATCCGCGTTTAATTTCCTTACGGGCGGACTTTCGAAGGTCAGCGCCGCTGTCAGCGACGCCGCCGACGAAAAATCCTACGAGGAGCTTGTTGAGGAAAACAAAAAGCTCACCAAGGAGGCGGCCGACCTGAGGACTCAGCTGGTCGACTACTATGACCTTAAGGACGAAAACGCCCGTCTTTGGAGGTACTACAATATTACAAAATCCAATCCCGACTATCAGATTCTCCCTGCGAACGTAATCCGCCGCGACTCAAGCGACGATTTCTACTCTTTTACTATCGACGCGGGAACCAACTCGGGTGTTTCGCTCCAGGATCCGGTAATTACGGGCAACGGACTTATCGGATTTGTATCGTCGATAAACGCTGTCAGCAGCAAGGTCACGACGATCCTCTCGCCCGATATGCAGGCCGGAGCGCTCGACAAGAAAAGCTCCGACAGCGGCATTATCACCGGCAATTCGTCTTACTGCGACAAGGGATATTCGGTACTTACCAAAATCGACGCCAACGCCAAGATAAAGGAAAACGACATCATCGTTACTTCGGGAATCGGCGGAATCTATCCCGCTAATCTTATTGTCGGCAAGGTAAAGGAGCTGAGGTACGACGAATACGACGCGACCAAGTTTGCGGTAGTTGAGCCGTACGAAAATATCCGCAAGGTCAGGGACGTCGTAGTCCTCACAGATTTTAAAAACAAAGGAGAAGTCAAGAAAGCCTCACAGAAGGAGGCAAAGTAATGGAGAGACGATACACCTTCTTTCGTTACGCGGCGTATTCGCTGGAGCTGCTTCTGCTTTTTATATTGCAATCAACCCCCGGTTTGCTGCCTGAGGTATACGGAGGCAAGCCGTTGCTGATGATTCCGGCGGTGCTTACAATCGCGTTTATGGAGGATCAGATACCGGCTTTATTTTTCGGACTTGCCGGCGGAGCTCTGCTCGACCTCGGCTACAGCGACAATCTGGGATACTACACCATAATGCTTACCCTGATATGTTTTGTCGTCAGCTTTATTTTCAGGGATTATATGGTCGTCAGCTTTCTGAACGCTTTGGGATTTACCTCGGTAATCACAATCGTGCTCGTATCCCTGTACTACCTGTTCTTTGTTGCTTTAGCCGGCAGAGGGGACCTTATGTATTTTGTTTCGCATTATATTTCGAGGTTTGTCTACACTATTGTGTGTATGGTGGTTCTTTATTTTGTCAATAAATTTTTGTTCAGAAATCTAAGGGAGTTTTAGTGCTCCTTTGTTGAAAGGAAGTGATAGTTATGCTGCCCGGCGACGATAAAGAGCGTGAAGAAAAAGAAAAACGCTTTATAAATAAAAGAATAAGCATCTGCGTAATTATCACTCTGGTTATATTCTGCGGCTTCGCGGCGAGGCTTTTTGTATGGCAGATTGTCGAGGGCGAAGAGTATTCTAAGCTCGCCGACAACTCGACCGCCTACACAGTTACTACCGACGCCACAAGAGGAGAAATCCTCGACTGCAAGGGCAAGGGACTGGCTGTTAACCGTACGGGCTACAGGGTTGTGCTCGACAAGCTGTATATCGACTCCGACAAGCTCAGCGAGACGATCCTGTCATTGATAGACCTTATGAAAACGCGCGATGAGGAATGGATAGACATTCTTCCCGTAGAGCTTAACAAGAAAGGCGCGTTCAGGTTCAAAAAGGACTCGGCGGACGAGATTAAAACGCTAAAGTCAAAGGATTTCTTAAACCTGACAAACAGCGATTCCGCCGAAAAATGTGTGCGAATGCTGACTGAGCGATATAAAATAGAAAATGTCCGTAATAACACGGATTTGCTGAATCTTTTGTCCGTAAGATACAATATGGAGCGCAACTGGTACTCCAATACGAATCCCTATATCTTCGCCAACGATATCAGCACCGATATGGTCGCCATAATCAGCGAGAATATGCAGACGGTGAGCGGCGTCGAGATTCAGACATATCTTACTCGCAGCAATCCGTCCGGCAGCCTCGCGCCTCATATACTTGGAGCTCTCGGCGTGATAAACCAGGAGGAGTACGAGGCTAAACAAAAGGAAGGCAAGGACTACGGATTTAACGACTATATCGGCAAATTCGGACTGGAGCTTTCCTACGAGGATGAGCTTAAGGGCGTCGGCGGCGAACGTATCGTACAGAAAAACGCTGACGGTAATGTTATTAAAGAGGTACGTTCTGTTGACGCAAAGCCCGGACACACCCTCTACCTTACACTCGACAGCAAGCTGCAGTCGGTGGCGGTAAAGTCGCTTGAAGCTCAGGTCAAGGCGGCGAGAGCCTTCGGACGGCAGGAGGCCGCGTATAAAGGCAAAGGCCAGGGCGAGGACTGTAAGACAGGCGCTGTGGTAATGCTTGACGTAAAGGATTTTTCGGTGCTTGCGGCGGCGAGCTACCCGACATATGACCTCAACAAATACTCCGAATACGGCAAGTACTACGTTAAGCTCGCCACAGATAAAAAAGCTCCGCTCTACAACCGAGCCTTTGTCGGTTCATTCGCTCCCGGTTCAACATACAAGCCTTGTATAGCCGCGGCGGCGCTTGAGGAGGGGATAATCGATCCCTATACCTCGATAACCTGTACGCAAAAATACGACTATTATCCTACAAACCCCGTAAATTGTATGCATATGCACGGCGCCATTAACCTGAGAGACGCTATCACAAAGAGCTGCAACTACTACTTTGCCGAGGTTGGACGCCGACTCGGTATCGGAACCGCCTATCTCTATGCCGAAAAATTCTCTCTCGGCGAGAAAACCGGAATCGAAGTCAACGAATCCAAAGGCTTCCTCGCCGGACGCGACAGTCGTTCTTGGCAGGAGGGTAATACCGTTCAGGCGGCGATCGGCCAGTCCGACAACGCCTTTACCCCGCTCCAGCTCGCAACATACACAGCCACAATCGCCAACAACGGCAAAAGGCTGAGGACGCATCTTATAAAGGAAATCCGCAACTACGAGCGTACAAAAACAATAAAGAAAAATGATAAAAAGAATCCCGAAGTAATCAATACCTCGGGAATCTCGCAGGGCAATCTTGACATTGTACAGAGCGATATGCGCAGTGTGTGCGAGTCCGAGTCCGGAACCGCCTACTCGATATTCGGCAACTATCCTATAAAGGTTGCCGCAAAAACAGGTACAGCCGAGAACAAAGGCTCCGACCATTCGGTGTTTATCTGCTTTGCTCCCTATGACAAGCCAAAGGTCGCCATAGCCGTTGTGCTGGAAAACGGCGCTCACGGTAAATACAGTATGACTGTCGCAAAAGACCTTATGGATGAGTATTTTAAGCTCAATACTCCCCAAAAATCCGAAAAACCTACCGAAACCACAGAGCCGGCTACCGAAGCCGAAAATGAGGATAATAACGAGGATTACAACGAGGAGTATAACGAAGAAAACTATAACGATGAAGAATAAACGAAAATCCCGAACTCGTATGAGTTCGGGATTTCCTTGTTCTAAAAGAAAATGAGGGGTACAAATATCGGTAAATCTCTGAGTCGATTTACCTGAGGAGGGTAGAACTGTGCTGAACAGTTGCGGTCTGTTCAGTACGCTTATATTTAAACACCTGAATATGAAAACTGTGTGAAAACCAACTGAAAGAACACTGAATTTTTACGGCAAAACTTTAAAAATGTTCATTCTTTCGAAATTATGGTAAATTTTTTTGAAAAACAAGTTGATTTTCGAAACAAATGTTTTGACAAATAATAAGCTATATGTTAATATATTATAAAACGGAGGTGTCCATTATGAAACCGTTAACAAAAAAACAACAGGCAGTCTATGAATATCTCGTTGAGTGCTCGGAGCAAAGCCGGGTGCCTTCCGTGCGTGAAATATGCAAGGATGTAGGCCTTAAGTCGACCTCAACCGCCCATCTTTACCTGAAGGCGCTGGAGGAGCACGGGCTTATCGAGCGTGACGCCGGACTTAACCGCTGTATCCGCGTAGTAGGCGAGGTATCGGCCAAGAGTGTGCCGGTACTCGGCAAGGTTGCTGCCGGCAATCCGATTGTCGCTATCGAGGACGTAGAGTGCTATATCCCCGTCGACAAAAGCGTAAGCCGGGGCAAAGACCTGTTTGCGCTCAGGGTTCAGGGCGAGAGTATGCTCGATGCCGGAATCCTGCCTGACGATATACTTGTAGTAGAAAGAACTCCGGTAGCCGAAAACGGCGAAATCGTCGTAGCCCTTGTGGACGACAGCGCTACTGTAAAAACCTTCTATAAGGAGGACGGCCACTTCCGTCTACAGCCCGAAAATGAAAGCTATGAGCCGATTATCGTCGACGAGGTAGTGATTTTGGGCAAGGTAATCTCTCTAATGCGAAATTATTGAGAAAAACAAGTGAAGTTTTGCTGAAAATTGCGTCAAATTTGTTGTATTCCGCTTTGTTTAGTGTTAGAATAAAACCGTAAACTTCACGAACGGAGGTATGAATATGGAAAAAGTATGCGAAAAATGCGGCGCCGCTCTGGATGAAAAGGGTATATGCCCAAATTGCGCCGAGGCCGCCGCTGAAGATAATACACCCGAAACAAAAGAAGTTAAGAAAGAAGTAAAAGAAGAAGTAACTCAAGAAGCAAAAGAAACGGCTCCGAATGATGAGCCGCAGGAGAGCCGGACGGTTGCCGCGCAGGCTGAATCCGACGAAAACTCAAAATTCACCCTTACCGCCAAGCAGACGCTAAATGTGATTAAGGGCTTTTTCAGCAGGAACGCTGTGGATACAATCGCGTCCCAGTACAGCGACGAAGTTCCTATATGGAGTATCCTGCTTCCGGTTTATGTTGTTATCTCGGCTATCAGCGCCACGGCGACATATAACTCAAGAGGGTATTACGATTCCCAGATCACGGCTATGCTTAAGGGCGTAAACTTCGGCGCCGGCGAGGTATTCTTCCTAAATCTCGCGCTCGCGCTGATTACGATGTTCGTTATGTCCTTTGCCGTAAGGATATTTATAAAGATGCACAAGGGCGACGGGCATTTTAATATGAGCGCCAATCTTGTGACCGCGGCACAGCTGCCGGTTATGATGATCGGTTTGTTCAACGTCATCACCGGAGGAGTTATTTCCGGCGTACTGGCTTCTGTTGATGTTTTGGTAGACTGCGCCTCGTATATGCTCATATTTGCGGGAATAAGCAAGGCTCTCGGCGGCAAAAAACCGATATGGAGTTTCTTCTTGATGATAATCTGCGCCACAGCCGCGGCTGTAGTGATTACAGTGTTCGTAGCTTCGCCGGTTATCTTCTCGCGAGTTGCCTATTCGCTGATGGACAGCTTTAATGTAAAATAAAACACGTATAAATTCAAGGGGATATCGCGATTTGCGATATCCCCTCAGCTATATCAATATGAATATACATTGTTTCCCTCGGCGTCGATAGCCACTACGCAGGGAAAGTCCTCAACATAATAACGTCTCACCGATTCCGTGCCCAGATCTTCGTAGCATATGGGCTCGGTTTTTTTAATGCTCTTTGCTATAAGAGCCGCGGCTCCGCCGATTGCTGCGAAGTATACCGCGTGATTGCGGACTATCGCGTCGATAACCTCGCTGTTTCTGGCACCCTTGCCGACCATTCCTTTAAGTCCGAGGTCGAGCAGGGTAGGAGCGTATTTGTCCATTCTGTAGCTCGATGTCGGGCCGGCGGGACCGACCGCGTATCCGGGCTTTGCCGGAGCCGGGCCGACATAGTAGATTGTCTCGCCCTTGATGTCAACCGGTAGTTCCTCGCCCTTTTCACATAGCTCAAAAAGCCTCTTGTGAGCCGCGTCGCGGCCTGTTATCATAGTGCCGGTCAGCAGAACGCTGTCGCCGGCCTTAAGGGTGCTTATCTGTTCGTCTGTAAGCGGTAATGTGATTCTTTTCATAGTAATACCCCCTAAATCTCAGCGCTCTTATGCCTTGCGGCGTGACAGCAGATGTTTACGGCCACAGGCATTCCGGCAATATGTGTCGGGGAAGTCTCGATGTTGACCGCGAGAGCCGAGGTGTTGCCTCCGAGTCCCGCGGGGCCGAAGCCCATTTTGTTTATCTCGGCCAGCAGCTCGTCCTCCAGCGACGCATAGCGCTCGTCCGGGTTATGGGTATCAATACGCCTGAATGTCGCTTTCTTGGCGAGCTGGGCGCAGCGTTCAAAGGTTCCGCCTATTCCCACTCCCACAACAATCGGGGGACAGGGATTGGGTCCCGCCGCCCTTACGGTATCGAGAATAAACTGCTTGACGCCCTCTACTCCGTACGAGGGGGTGAGCATTTTGACAGCTGACATATTCTCACTGCCGAAACCCTTGCCGCCGGCGGTTATTTTTATTTTGTCGCCCTTTACGATTTTTGTGTGTATAATCGCGGGGGTGTTGTCCTTGGTGTTAACCCGGTCAAAAACCGGATCGTCAACTACGCTTTTCCTGAGATATCCCTCGTCATATGCCCTGCGGACTCCCTCCTGAACAGCCTGTTCGAAGTCGCCGTCGATACAAACCTTGTCGCCGTATTCGACAAAAAGCACTGCCATACCCGTGTCCTGGCACAGCGGAATTTCCTCCGCGGCGGCGATTTCGTCATTCTCGATAATCTGTGACAAAACGCTTTTCCCAACCTCGCTCTGTTCGGTCTCGCGAGCCGATTTAAGGGCGTTCATAATATCGTCGCCGATATAATAGTTGCAGTCCATAAACAGCTTTCTGACCGTTTCGGTTACGGTCTCGGCCTTAATCTTTCGAAAACTCATATTTTCACCTCATTTCTATAATTATAGAGCATTTTCGCTTGTAAATCAACCGCTAATTGTGCTATATTATAATTCAGGATACATTCGTACAACAATCATATAGTTTTCACATTCCGGTTTTATAGTATAACTATAAGTTTGCGAGTATTTAACAAAGGGTAGGAGGAAAACTGTCCGACAAAAACGAGATTCGGATTGCTTCTGTTACCCTAGGGTAACAGGAGTAATCCGAGCCCCGCTTTAAACGGAGTAATTTTGCCGCTTTACAGTTTGTCAAATCGAGGCAGATTTTTGTCTAGCCGCGACAAAAACACAGCAAACCCTGACGGGTTTGCGAGTATTTTAACAAAGGGTAGGCAGAAAGCTGTCCGACAAAAACGAGGTTCGGATTGCTTCTGTTACCCTACGGAGGGATAGACTATGAGTAAATTACTGGTAGTAGACGACGAATTCAGAATCCGTCAGCTTATCCGCAAATACGCGGAGTTCGAGGGATATACAGTAGAAGAAGCGGTCGATGGTATGCAGGCTATCGAGGTCTGCCGCAAGAATACCTATGACCTAATTATAATGGACGTTATGATGCCGGAGCTGGATGGCTTTTCGGCTTGTCGTGAAATACGAAAATTCTCCTCAACCCCTGTCATTATGCTCTCTGCGCGCGGTGAGGAGTATGACAAAATCCACGGCTTCGAGCTCGGCTCGGACGATTATGTTGTAAAGCCGTTCTCGCCCAAGGAACTTATGATGAGAGTCAACGCCGTGCTGAAGCGATCGGGCTCATCATCCGCAAAGGCCGAAAAAGACGAGTTTGTATATGAAGGGCTCAGGGTTGATTTTTCGGCGCGAACCGTTACAATCAACGGTGAACGTGCCGAGATGACCCCCAAGGAGTATGAGCTGTTCTTCTATATGGTTAAAAACGAGGGAATCGCCCTCACGAGGGAAAAGCTTATCTCCGAGGTATGGGGATATGACTTCTTCGGCGACGAGCGTACGCTCGACACGCATATAAAGCTGCTTAGAAAATCACTCGGCGAATACAGCCGCTGTATAGTTACGCTTCGGGGAGTAGGTTATCGCTTTGAAACAGAAAGGTCTTAAGCGCTGGAGGCTTTTGCCGTTGAGGTACAAGCTGAGTATCTACTTTATGGCGTTTTCGGCGTGTATGCTGATTTTTCTGTGGGTATTTCAGCTTGCGTTTTTGGAGACCTGCTACACCTTTATCAAGCAGGCTCAGGTCAAGGATTACGCGGCCAGGGTTATTACAGCCATACAAAACGGCGAAAGCTCGGATACGATCACCGGAGTTTTGCGCCGCAACGAGATGAGCGTATATGTTTACGACTCGTCCGATACGATTCTGGAGAAAAAATACACCGGCGAGTTCTCAAACCTTGCCGGACGCCAAACCCTCGATATGCACGAGGTCTACTCCTACTATCGTCTCGCCAAGGAGAACAACGGTAAGTACACCGACGTGTCCTCCTTCGAGGAAAAGGGCTTCGGAGTAAAAATCAACTCCGGCAAGAGCGAAAGTCCGCACGTGTTTATCGAGAATACAGCCGACACCGAGGACGAGACAGTCAGCACGACAGAGGCTGCGGCTGACGATGAGGAGGTTACGGTCGATAACCGCCACTTCAAGGGCGAAAACCTGATCTACGCCGAGATCATCACCCTCGACGACGACAGCGAGTGCTTTGTGCTGATTACCGCGCTGATTACTCCCGTGGATTCGGTTATAAGCACGCTTCGGGCTCAGCTTATTATAGTGAGCTTTGTGTTCCTGTTGTTCTCGATTATTCTTGCGTTCATAGTGTCCAAGCGTATCTCTCGTCCGCTGGGCGAGATTAACGAGAACGTAAAGCAGTTTGCTATGAGGAACTACGACGTCGAGTTCAACAGCGTCGGATATCTGGAGGCAAAGGAGCTCAGCGATACGCTCAACCTTACCTGCCGTGAGCTCAAAAAGTCCGAGACGCTCAGGCAAGAGCTTATCGCCAATATATCGCACGACTTGCGTACTCCGCTGACGATGATAACCGGCTACAGCGAGGTTATGCGCGATATTCCCGGCGAGAACACTCCCGAAAATGTACAGGTGATTATCGACGAGGCCAACCGGCTGACTAACCTCGTAAACGATATGCTCGACCTATCGAAGCTCCAGTCCGGAGCGATAGAGATCGAGAAAGAGGATTTCTGCCTGACCGAGGCGATAACGGATATCTTCGAAAGATACACCAAGCTTCGCGAGCAGGAGGGCTATAACATCATCCTGAAGGCGGACAAAAACGCCTATGTGTCCGCCGACCAGATAAAAATAGGTCAGGTTATCTACAACTTTATCAACAACGCCGTCAACCACTGCGGCGAGGACAAAACCGTGATTGTTACCCAAAAGGTTTCCGACAAGCGCGTCAGGGTCGAGGTCACAGACCACGGCGCGGGAATTCCCGAGGACAAGCTGGAGTACATCTGGGACCGTTACTACAAGGTCGACAAGGATCACAGGCGGGGAGTAATCGGCACGGGACTCGGACTCTCGATCGTAAAGAATATCCTCGACCTCCACGGAGCTCGCTATGGTGTCAAGAGCAGACCCGGTCACGGCTCGACATTCTGGTTTGAGCTGGAATGCGTCTACAGCGAGAAGCTCAAGGATTGATTATAACATGCGAATAATTATCACTCAGGGACTGTCGTTTGGCAGTCCCGTTTTGCGTATAAAATTATTAAAATTTTGTAGCAAATATTGCCAAAAACAAACAAATAAGCTACTATAAAAGTATGAAGTTTTGGGAGGCGTGAATATGAAAAAATTTGCGGCTGTTTTACTTGTTTTGATAATCTGCGCGGGAGTTTGTTCCTGCGGTCAAAAGTCTGATCCACAGGCTCAGTCGACAACCCAGGCGACTACCTCGCCAGCGAAAAAGGTTGCCGATGTGTCGGAGATAAAAAAACGCCTGAAGCTCGAGAACTTCAGAGGCTCCGCCCTTGTTACAAAGGACTCGAAGCCGCTGATGAAGCTTAACTCAGGCAAAACCGCGGTAAAAAAGGGTAGTCCTATCACCGAGAACACGGCTTTCTGTGTCGCCTCGGTAACAAAGCAGTTCACTGCCGTAGCGGTGCTGCAGCTAAAGGAGAAGGGCTTGCTGTCGCTGGATGATACAATCGACCTGTATTTTCCCGACTATAAGCTCGGCAAGAAAAACACTATCCATAACCTGCTCTCGATGCGTTCGGGAATCCCCGACTATATCTATGAGGACAACAAAACAAAAAAGAAGTTCGGAGTAAGGTCGAAGCATGATTATAAGCAAAACCGAAAGGGAATCGAAAAGTGGATTCTCTCGCAAAAGCTTGTTTTTGAGCCCGGCAAGGACTATCAGTATTCAAACTCAAACTACTTCCTGCTTGCCGCCATTATCGAGCAGGTCAGCGGAATGGGCTGGGGAAAATACGTCCGCACGCACTTCTTTAATCCCCTGGGTATGACGCGTTCGGGATTCTTGGAGACTTATAAAATCAGCAAAAAGACCTTTGCCCTGCCGATAAAGGGCAAGTCCGCCGAGTTTATGAACATCAAGGGCGCTATGTTCGGCACGGCTAATATAGTTTCTACAGCGAGCGACCTCGAAAAATGGCTCGACGCGGTTGAGTTTGGCAAGCTGATCAGCGACGAAAGCGTCCAGCAGATGACCACCTCCTACACCCATGATCCGGACAGATCCTACGGCTACGGCTATGGACTGATGCTCAGCGACAACGACGTTTTCTACACCACGGGAGCAATTACGTCCTACAACGCGTTTGCCGCTATCGACAGAACTACCCACCACCACGTGATCCTGCTCACCAACTACTCCTCCGACGTAGCCTTCCTCGGTAGGGATATTCTGCCAAAGATTGGATAAAAGATAATTATTGACGCGTTATTTCGACTTCGGAATAACGCGTTTTTTCTTTTAAGTTATTTATTTTTTTGAATTACTATAGTATAATAATCTATGTATGCTAATATATGCTAAAATGAAAACTGGTGGTTAATATGAAATTACACGGTACAAAGGTACCCCACTGTAAAAACACAGCCGATATGGCGCCCGAGGCTCTGCCCGTACCCAAGGCTGTGACGATACCGATGTCTATGCATATCGGCAAGCCATCTAAGCCTGTCGTTAAGCGCGGAGATGAGGTAAAGGTGGGTACCCTGATTGCCGAGCCCGACGGCTATGTAAGCGCGCCGATTTTTTCGAGCGTTTCGGGCAAGGTGGCAAAAATCGACTCGATGAAGATGTCCTCCGGCCAGAGCGTTGAGACGATTGTAATAGAAACCGACGGCCTGCAGGAGCTCGACCCGTCGCTAAAGCCTCCTAAGATATACAGCTTTGACTCGCTTGTCGAGGCGATGAAGCAGAGCGGACTCGTCGGTCTGGGCGGAGCCGGATTTCCGAGCTTCGTAAAATTCGCCGTAAAAGACCTGTCAAAGGTCGAGGTTGTCGTAATCAACGCGGCCGAGTGCGAGCCATATATCACTTCCGACACCCGCACAATGCTCGACAAGACCGAATACATATTCAAGGGTATTGACCTTGTAAAAAAATATCTGGGCGTAAAGCGCTTCGTAATCGGCGTCGAGGACAACAAGCCTCAGTGCGTCGAAAAGCTCAGGGAATTCGGCAAAAACAGGGATGATGTCGAGGTCTGTGTAGTTCCGGCTATATATCCGCAGGGCGGCGAAAAAGTCCTTGTTTACAATACAACAGGAAAGATCATCCCCCAGGGCGGACTGCCGCTGAATGTCGGAGTGATTGTCATAAACGTTACTTCTATCGCGTACTTTGGCGAATACGCCGAGACAGGCGTGCCGCTCGTAAACAAGGTTATAACGGTTGACGGCTCGGCGATAAAGGAGCCAAAGAACCTTATCGCGCCGATAGGAACGCCGATAAAAGACCTGCTGGAATACTGCGGTACAAAGTGCGAGCCTGCCAAGATTCTCTACGGCGGACCTATGATGGGTATCGCGGTTCCGTCCGACGATTGTCCGGTGCTTAAGATGACGAACGCGATTATCGCTATGGACGAGAAGGACGCAGCCGAAAAGAAACCTACTCCCTGTATCAACTGCGGAAGATGTCTCAGTCACTGTCCGCTTAAACTTGATCCCAGAGCAATATCAAGAGCGTATAACGCCGGCTCAGGCGAAGAACTGGAGGACTTGTACGCGGATTTGTGTATGGAGTGCGGATGCTGCTCTTATGTATGCCCGGCAAAACGTCCCCTTGTTCAGACTAACAAGCTCGCCAAGGCGCTGCTGCGTGAATATAAAAGTAAGAAGGAGGAGAAAAAATGAGAAAATTAATATCCTCTGTTTCCCCTCATATAAACAGTCCCGTCACCACACAGAAGATTATGCTCGACGTAATCATCGCGCTGATACCGGCGGCAGTTGCCTCGGTTATAATCTTCGGATTCCGCAGCCTGCTTGTTATCGGCGTATGCGTCGCGGTGTGCGTGTTTGCGGAATGGGGCTTCGAAAAGCTTTGTAAGAAAGAAAATACCATAACCGACCTGTCGGCTGTTGTGACCGGACTTTTGCTGGCGTTCAACCTGCCTGTGTCGATTCCGCTGTGGCAGGCGGCGTTCGGCAGTATCGTGGCGATTGTGGTCGTAAAACAGCTTTTCGGCGGAATCGGCCAGAACTTTGCCAATCCAGCGATTACCGCGAGAATCATTATGATGACTGCGTTTTCGCAGACTATGACCACTTGGGTTTTTCCGGACACGGTATCAACCGCGACTCCGCTCACGCTTATCACCAAGGGCGAGACGGACTCGCTGCCGAGCCTTACTGATATGCTCCTGGGTATGAGGGGCGGATGCCTCGGCGAGACCTGTGCCGTCGCGCTTTTAGCCGGCGGAATATATCTTCTCGTTCGCAGGGTAATCAGCTGGCACACTCCCGTGGCCTTTATCGGCACGGTGGCGTTGATGTCGCTTATCTGTCAAAAAAGCGTGCCCTATGAGCTTTTGAGCGGCGGACTTTTGCTCGGAGCGATCTTTATGGCGACCGACTACTCGTCCTCGCCGGCGACTAAGCCGGGCAAGATAATCGCGGGTGTTTTCTGCGGACTTGTTACCGTGCTTATAAGATTCTGGGGCAACTTCCCGGAGGGCGTGTCGTTCTCGATATTGTTGATGAACATTCTGACGCCCTATATCGAAAAGCTCACGCGGGCTAAGCCGTTGGGAGGTATCAAGCGATGAAGATAAAGGAAATTGTAAAGCCTGTTGTCGTGCTCGTTTGTATATGCCTGGTGGTGACAGGCGCGCTCGCATATGTAAACTCCGTAACTCAGCCGATTATCACCAAGGCCGAGCAGGATAAAGCCGCCGAAGCCCGTAAGCAGGTGCTTCCCACGGCCGACGACTTTACCGAGATAAAAAGCAAGCTGCCGCAGGGCGTACTGGACGCGTATAAAGCGAACAACGGCAAAGGCTATGTATTTACCGTCAGTGAGAAGGGCTACGGCGGCGAGATAAAGCTTATATGCGGAATCAACGCCGACGGCTCCATTTCGGATATCAGTACGCTTACTCACAGCGAGACAAGCGGTATCGGTTCGAGAGTTGTTGACAATTCCAACGGTTATTCCAAGAATTATAAAGGCAAATCAGTCAAGGACTATGAGGGCGTCGATGCTGTATCGGGCGCGACAATCTCGTCCAAAGCATATAAAAAAGCGGTCGGCGACGCGCTGGCGGCTTATGATGACGTAAAGGAGGCGAAATGATGAACAAGCTCGATAACTTTACCAAGGGTATTATAAAGGAAAACCCTGTGCTTGTGCTCATCCTCGGCACCTGTCCGACACTCGCCACCTCTACGAGTGTATCAAGCGCGATTGGTATGGGCGCGGCGGCGACAGTAGTACTGCTGTGCTCCAATATCGTAATCTCCGCGCTTAGAAAGGTCATTCCCGACAAGGTCAGAATCCCATGCTATATCGTGCTTATAGCAGGCTTCGTAACTATGGTGCAAATGCTCGTAAAGGCCTTTGCCCCGGCGCTCGACGAGAGCCTCGGAATTTACCTGCCGCTGATTGTTGTAAACTGTATCATTCTCGGCAGAGCCGAGATGTTCGCCAATAAAAACAAGGTTGTGGACTCGGCTATAGACGCGCTCGGAATGGGAGCCGGATTCACCCTCGCGCTGTGCGCTATGGCGGCTATACGCGAGGTTTTCGGCAGCGGAACCTTTATGGGGTATCCGATTCCGGTGCTGGAGAGCAACAATATCTCGATTATGACCATGGCTCCCGGCGGATTCTTTGTATTCGGACTCTTGATCGCAATTGTCAACAAATTCGCGACAAATAAGCCGAAGAAGCGTGACTTCGGATGCGAGGGATGTCCGTCGCGGGCAGTCTGCAAGGGCAGCTCATGTGAAAGCAAGGAGGGTGCCTGATGACTAAATTAATCATCATACTGCTCTCCGCGGTATTTATCAATAACTATGTTTTGTCGAGGTTTTTGGGTATATGCCCCTTCCTCGGTGTTTCGAAAAAGCTCGATTCCGCTACCGGAATGAGCCTGGCCGTTATCTTTGTTATGATGATGGCGACGGCGGTTACATGGCCGATACAGATGTTCCTGCTCAACCCCAACAACCTCGGGTATTTGCAGACAATCGTGTTCATCCTGGTGATTGCGGCGCTGGTACAGCTTGTCGAGATTGTGCTAAAACGCTATATTCCGGCACTGCACAGCTCGCTGGGCGTGTATCTTCCGCTTATTACGACCAACTGCGCCGTGCTCGGCGTTACAATCCTCAACATCGACGAGGGCTACACCTTTGCCGAGGCTATGGTAAACTCCCTCGGCAGCGGACTGGGATTCTTCCTTGCTATGGTTATGTTCTCAGGCGTCCGCTCCAAGATCGAGGGTGCGGATATACCCAAGTCGTTTAAGGGACTTCCGATTACATTGATTGCGGCTTCCATAACATCGCTGAGTTTTTTAGGCTTCGGCGGAGTTATCGAGAACCTGTTCGCCAAATAAGGGGGTATCAATATGAACGCTATACTTACCGCGGTTATCCCCGTTGTGATTATCGGACTTATCTGTGCGGTTGTACTGGTGACGGCCTCGATTCTGATGGCGGTCAAGGAGGACGAACGAATTCCAAAGGTAAGGGAATGTCTCCCCGGAGCTAACTGCGGAGCCTGCGGCTATGCCGGATGCGACGGTTACGCCAAGGCGATCGTCGAGGACAACGCCGCGCCCAACCTCTGTGTCCCCGGCGCCAAGGCTACTGCCGAGGCTCTGGGCGAGGTGCTCGGAATCGAAGTAGAGGAGACCGAGCCGAAGGTCGCGTTTGTACACTGCGCCGGCGACTGCGAACATACCGAGGATATTGTCGAATACGAGGGTGTAGACTCCTGTAAGGCGGCAAAGCTGATTTTCGGCAGCAAGGGCAAGTGCTCCTATGGCTGTCTCGGACTCGGCGACTGCAAAAACGCCTGTCCCGAAGAAGCAATTTATATTCAAAACGGAGTAGCGAAAATCGGTAAGCAATACTGTGTGGGCTGCGGAATATGCGTAAAAACCTGTCCCAATAAGCTGATTTCGCTCATTCCGAACAGGGATGTACGCACGGTAGCCTGTTCCAATCAGGATAAGGGCGCGGTTACGCGCAAGGTATGCTCCGCCGGATGTATAGCTTGCCGCAAATGCGTCAAGGCTTGCCCGAACGAGGCTATTTCGATTTTTAACAACCACGCCGTAATCGACGGCGATAAATGTACCGGCTGCGGAAGCTGTGAGAGTGAATGCGTTGTCGGCGGAATTCAAAAGAACTAAAGCAAAAGCCTTCCCAAAATCGGGAAGGCTATTTCTTGAGTCTGAGCACTACCACCTGCGCGCACAGTCCGGTGAACGCTCCGGCGAGACATCCGGACAACAGCAGAAAAGGATAGTACATTATGATTTGCGGTGTTTGAAGTATGATTATCGCGGCGACGATCTGTCCGGTGTTGTGCAGTACCGACGAGAACACCGACGAAATCCACAGGTGCTTTTCATCTATGAATTTTCGAAAAACAAGCAATCCTCCAAGGCTCAGCAGTCCGCCTGCCAGACTGTATATAAGCGCCGTTATGTTGCCGCCGAAAATACTTCCGAGAAGTATCCGTATCATCAGCACCGCGGCGGTTTCTCCTGCCTTATAGCGGTAGGCTGTGTATACGGTGATTATGTTAGCGAGTCCTAGCTTTACTCCCGGAATGGGGAAGGGATTCGGGATTTGCAGCTCCACTACGAATATAATCAGTGCGGCGGCGGTCAGCAGGCTGAGCTCTGTCAGCCGTTTTATATTACCACGCAAGAGCGTCAACACCGCCTTCCTCTCCGGCAAACTCAATCACGAGGTGATTCGGCAGGCATACTATAGGCATAGCCGAGGAGCGCAGCCAGCCTGTTTTTACACAGGTATGGTCGCGGCAATCGGCTTCCTTTACGCGGATCTTGCCGTCCTTAACCTCAATTGTGTTAGTCCTGCCCCTGTACCTGATGTCGAACTGCTCGTCACTGTGATTGCTCAGGTCGATTGTACGTACAA
This sequence comes from uncultured Ruminococcus sp., assembly GCA_902787145.1. GTDB lineage: Bacteria > Bacillota > Clostridia > Oscillospirales > Acutalibacteraceae > Ruminococcoides. The sequence goes on along the minus strand of CADAEZ010000004.1, from coordinate 57,150 downwards.
GCTTGCCGTCGGAAATTATATTAACTCTTGTTTTTTCGGGAGAAGTAAGGACAAAATAGCTGCCCAGGGCTCCCGCAAGAGCTAGGATTACGCAAATAAATGTCAGTATTTTATATTTCATAAGTTAATTATACCGCAAAATTGCCCCTTGTCAATTGACAAATGGCTTTTTGATTTGATACTATAGTTGTATGAGAAAACTGCTTTTGATTGTAATTGCCTCAGTCATTTTGCTTACGTCCTGCGCGGCGGATAAGCAGAGCGTATCGACCGAGGCGATGGACACATTTATGAAATTTGAATATTACGGAGACGAAAAGGCCGGGGATGAGCTTGCGGATATGGTAAAGTCGCTCGACAAAGCACTCTCCGTCACGGATAAAAACAGCGAGATATTTCGTCTTAACTCGGACGGCTCAACGCCTCTCTCAAAGGACAGCCTGCGGCTAATAAAGCGGTCGCTTGAGCTGAGCGAAAAGCTTGGCGGCGCGCTCGACATTACGATACTGCCCGTGGTTGAAAAATGGGGCTTTATCAATCAAAACTACCGCGTGCCCCCAAAAAGCGAGATTGATGAAGCGCTGAAAAAGGTCAACTATAATAATGTTTCGGTTTACAATAGTTCGGTGACGCTGAAAAACGGCGCGAAAATTGATCTCGGAGCTGTGGCAAAGGGCTACGCCGCCGATAAATCGAAGCAAATACTGAGGGAGCACAGGGTGAGCTCCGCGATACTCAACTTTGGCGGAACAATCGCCGCCGTCGGCTCAAAGCCCGATAACAGCCCGTGGAGGGTAGGTATCGCCGACCCCGAAAATCCGTCCGGTTATCTCGGTTTTATAAGCTGCCGTGACAAAATAATCGCTACCTCCGGCGGGTACGAGAGGTATTTTGACAACGACGGCAGGCGGTATATCCACATTATTGATCCAAAATCCGGTTATCCCGTCGACAACGATATCGCCTCGGTATCGGTAATCTCCGATGACGGAGTGCTGTGTGACGCGCTTTCGACAGCGTTGTTTGTCAAGGGCTTATCGGGAGCGCTGCGGTATTGCACAGAGAATGACGATTTCGACTGCGTAATAGTGACAAAGGATAAAAAAATATATATCAGCGACAGCCTCGCCGATAGCTTTACGCTATCGGATGACAGCTACAAGATTATAAAGGAATGACAATATGACAAACAAAAAGCCGTTTGAGCTCGGCGTTACGGTCGGCAGGTTCCAGACCTTCCACACCGGACACCGCTATATGATAGAAAAAGCCCTCGCCGTGTGCGGCGAGGTTGGGATACTTGTCGGCTCGTCCCAGGAGTCCGGAACTTATAAAAATCCATTTTCCTACAATACAAGGGAGAGAATACTAAAGAAGATTTTCGGCGACAGGGTACAGATTTACCCCCTGCCCGATATAGGCGTCGGCAATAACTCCAAGTGGGGCGACTATGTGCTGGAAAACATTAAGGACAAATTCGGCAAATCGCCCGACCTCCTTGTATCCGGCAAGGAGGAGAGACGCCTCGACTGGTTCGACAGCGTAGAGGGTGTAACCATAGCCGAGCTGTATGTGCCGAAGATTATAAACATCTCCGCGTCCGAAATGCGCGATTTCTTTGTAAACGACGACTTCGAAAACTGGAAGAGGTTTACCGACGAGGCGCTGTGGGACGAGTACGAAAGCCTGAGAGCGGAGGTAATGTCGGCAAAGGATAATCTGTTTACGGAAAGCCTTTAGGTAATGCGGAATGCCGCATTAGTTGTCAGCGGTCAGTGATTGTCGGGAAAACGAATGTCATTTAATTGAGCATTACACGGAAAATGTTTATTGTTGTTCTTTTTTACTGAGGGTCTAATACTATCAGATAAACAGGGGGGAGCCGCGTAAATGGGATGTATTCTTGAGTTTTTGTATGAAATCTTTTGCGAATTTCTGATTTCCGGTTCATATGATTTATTCAGGAAACATATAAAAAGAGAATGGGTTTGCCGCTTGCTTACTGCTCTTGTGTGCCTTGTACTAATAGCCGGCTTGTTTGGGATTGCGATTTTAATATTGAGAATTTGCGGAGTTAAGTAAGTTACACGACCACAATTGCGAATTTCGCATTATTTAGCTCCGCCGTTGATGATGTTTTTCTTTTAACTAAACCTCTACAAAGGCGGCTTCGGCCGTCGGGACTCCCGACTATTTCAGCCACGCGAGGTCTGTGTCCGTGGCGAAGTTGTCTATACCGTACATCACAAGCACACGGTCGTACTTGCCCTGCCTAACAAGGTCGGTTACGCTGTTTTTGTAGTATCTTACGTCGACGAGAGTAACCTTGCGGAAGCTGTCGGCAAGGAAGGGCGCGAGCGTATGGGCAAAGCTGTCTTTTATCACAAGCAGCCTGCCTTTTCGAACATTTTTGTTGGTGATAGTCTCCAGCGCGTGGTTGCCGTCTATGAACACGGGATATTTGTCGTCCTCTTTAAGATGATTGTCGAAGAACAAGGTGTCATAAGCCTTGCTCTCATTTCCCTCGGTAATGGTGAGCTTTATGTCGCCGGGCTTGTGATTCTTATTGTGCCAGACGGCGATTTCGTCCGGTTTAGTGAGCCAGAATCCGCTCGTCGAGTAGGTGGTACCGTAAAAATCGGGATATGTCTTTATATCATAAAAATCCCTGTTCGCCGCCTTAACTCCAAGCGCGCGGCAGACTTCCTCATATGCCTCGTACGCGCCCTCGGACGTCCAGTGATGGTCGGTCTTGTAGTAGAGCTGTTCGGTTGAATTTTTAAACTTTTGTCTTATATCAACAAATCCGATTCCCTCTTTTTTGAGGGATTTTTTTATGTCTCCGAACACATAGTCGTCGATATACTCATCGTGCACCGCGGGCAGCTTGTCCGCCATAATGTATCCGGTGCTCGGAGCTGTCATCATCGTTACGGGCACGCCGGCGGATTTTGAAAATTTTATTATTGTATCAGTATTTGTTTTTATACGGTTGTCGGTGGTTATCGGCTTGTTAATCAGCCAACCGTCACTGCATTTGTATACGCCGTCACAGCCGTTGTTGCCGATACAGTAGTTGCAGTAGGCGTTCAGTCCCACCCACATATTGCGAAGAGGAAAGTGGTCGGCGAGGTAGGATTCGAAGCCTTTCTCGAATTCGCCGTTTGTAACCGAGCTCAGGCTGGTTTCGGGGAAATCCTCAAGATATCTTTTCTCCGAGGAGCTGTAGTCGGCCTTGGGGGTGATTATGAACATCACGGTAAAAATGAAGATAAATACCGAGAATACCGCCGCCGGCAGTAAAACTATCTTTCGTTTCATACAAGCTCCTTTCGTCAGAATCTAAAGTAAAGGAAGGGGTTGTAGCTCTGGTTAACCGTCGCCGCCGTGGCGGTCAGCAGTATTATTACGCAGAAAGCTGTCTCCAAAATCCACATAAAGCGTTTGTCCATGAGCTTTTTGTACAGCGAGGCCATAAGCGGAGTAGAGGCAATAACCGCGGCAACTGTAATAACCGCGTATCTGCACGCGACGACCGCCGCCTGATGGCTGATGATTCCCTGTGAAAAATCGAACAAGCCCGCGATAAACTCGCCCATTTTACCCATATCCTCAAAGTAGAAGATTACCCAGCCGAAAACGAATACAAAAATCGTGTAGATATGTCCTATCGCGGAGGGGAGTTTTTCGAGCAGGTTTTTGAGCAGGAATTTTTCGATAATAAGTATGATTCCGTAGTACATACCCCAGAGTATGAAGTTGTACGACGCTCCGTGCCACAGTCCGGTGCAGAACCATACGATAAGCAGGTTTATAATCTGTCTCGGCACGCCCCTGCGGTTGCCTCCCAGCGGAATGTAGACATATTCCCTGAACCACGTAGACAGCGAAATATGCCACCTGCGCCAGAATTCGGTAACAGTCTTTGAGATGTAGGGATAGTTGAAGTTCTTCAGAAATTCAAATCCCAGCATATTGCCCAGGCCGCACGCCATATCGCTGTAGCCGGAAAAGTCAAAGTAAATCTGGAACGTATAGCCGAAAATGCCGATCCAGTTGCCGAGTACGCCGTTGGGCTCGGTATTGGCGAGCATAGCGTCCCACATAGCTCCCATCTGATTGGCAATAAGCACCTTTTTGCCGAGACCTACAAGGAAGAGTTTTACACCCTTGTTGAACTGCTCCAGGGTTTCCTCCCTGTGGCTGAGCTGATAGGCAACATCCTTGTAGCGTACTATCGGTCCCGCGATAAGCTGGGGGAACAGCGCTACATATGTGCCGAAGTTTATAAGACTTTTCGACACGGGCGCGTCGTCGCGATATACGTCGATAACATAGCTCATCGTCTGGAAGGTGTAGAAGCTGATTCCGATAGGCAGGGCTATTTCGGGTACCGGGATATTAAGCGGCAGTATTGAATTCAGCGTGATGACAATCAGCGGAGTGTATTTGAAAAATCCGAGAATTCCTATGTCAAGCACACAGGTAACGGCAAGCGAAATCCGCGCTTTGCCCTTGTCGTTACGAAATTTTTCCACAAAATATCCGCCCGCGTAGTTGATTAGTATGGATACGAGCATCAACAGCACGAGCATAGGCTCGCCCCAGCCGTAGAAAACGAGATTTATAAAGAACAGAAAAATATTGCGTCCCCTGCGCGGCACGATGTAGTAAACCAGCAGCACAAGCGGAAGATACAAAAATAAAAATATAAGACTAGAAAATACCACAGTTTATTCCTTCTATTTGTCTGATTTTGGAATCGGGCTCTTGTCGTATTCGTCGAGCCGGTCAGAGTATAGATAGTAGTTGGTCTCCCGGACGATTACATGTGACAACAGCAGTATCGCGACGAGGTTCGGGATTGCCATAAGCGCGTTGAAGATGTCCGACAGCGACCATACTATATCGAGCGAAATGACCGGAGCGATAAGCAGTACAAAGCAGAATACAAGCCTGTACGGCACCATACCCTTCATTCCGAGCAGGTATTCGACGCATCTCTCGCCGTAATACGACCAACCGAGGATTGTTGAGTACGCAAACGACACTATGCCGATTACGAGTACCGGTGTTCCTATGTAAGGGATCTGTTGGAATGCGGTGAAGGTGAGCTTGCCGCCCTCGGCGCCTGCGAAGCTTGAAGGGTTCTTGATAATAGAGCTTACAAGCACGAGCCCTGTCATAAGGCATACAACTACTGTATCCCAGAAGGTGCCTGTCGACGAGATGAGAGCCTGGCGGACAGAGTTCCTCGACTGAGCCGCCGAGGCTACAATCGGAGCCGAGCCGAGTCCCGATTCGTTGGAGAAAAGTCCCCTCGCGATTCCGTAGCGCGCGGCTATCATTATTGTTGAACCTATAAAGCCTCCGCCCGCGGCAGTCGGCGTAAAGGCTGACTTAAGTATCAGCGCTAACGCGTCGCCGAGATACGGAGCGTTCATAATGAGTATCGCTAAACATCCGAGCACGTATAAGCCGGCCATAGCGGGTACGAGCAGCTCACACACCTTGGATATGGCCTTGATTCCTCCGAAGATAACCGCGGCTGTGACTAATGATGTTACTATGCCGATAATCGCGGAAACAGCCGAGATATCGTATCCGAAAATATTCCACACAAGGCTGCCGCCGGAGTTAAACGTAGAGTTCATAATGCTGGATATGGCGTTGACCTGTACGCCGGAGCCGATTCCGAAAGAGGCTAACACCGCGAACACGGCGAATAATATTCCCAGCCACTTCAGCCTAAGTCCCCGTTCAAGCGCGTACATAGCTCCTCCGAGCATACGGCCGTCCTTAGTCTTTACTCTGTACTTGACGGCAAGCAGCGACTCAGCGTATTTTGTGGAGATTCCCAACACACCGGTAATCCAGCACCAAAACACCGCTCCGGGTCCTCCGAGTGCTATCGCGGTTCCGACTCCGATTATGTTGCCGGTGCCGATTGTTGACGCGAGCGCTGTGGCAAGCGCCTGAAACGGACTGATGTCTCCGCTGGAATCGGGATCCTTTGTGACCGATAGCTTGATCGCCTTAATGGTTTTCTTCTGGACGAACTTTGTGCGGATTGTTACAAATAAATGAGTACCCAAAAGCAGGATGATCATAAACCATCCCCACAAAAAATCGTCGACTGAGTTGATAAAGTCGTTTATCAGCTGCATTATTCAATCTCCTCTGTTAGATGAATTATTTCTTTAAGGTTGTCGCAAACCTTGTATGTCAGTTTTACGGTGTCCTCGTCCGGCAGGTCAAGATCGGGAACCATCACCGGTACGCAGTCTGCCCTGTACGCCGAGATAATCCCGTTGGGACTGTCCTCGACCGCGATACATTCCTGTGGGTTTATTCCCAGCGATTCGGCGGCGAAGAGGTAGATGTCCGGCTCAGGCTTGCCCTTTGCGACCATATGAGCCGAAACTATTGCGTCGAAATAGCCGAGCAGCCCTATCCTGTCAAGATAGCTTTTCGCTTTGTCCTCCGCCGTAGCCGTGGCGAGGGCGATTTTTATTCCCTTTGACCTCAGCTGTCCCAGCGTTTCGCCGGCATAGGGCTTTGGCTCGATCCCATGCTCTCCGACATAGGCGTCCATTAGCTCGATACGTCTGTTTCGAACCTTGTCATAGTCGAAGTTTTCGCCGAAAAAGCCTTTTAGCCTCTCTATCGCGAAGGGTCTGGCGAGACTTCTTATGGCGAGGGAGTGTTTCTCCTCCCACGGATAGCCGCATTCGCGCCCAGCCTGCTTCCAGAATTTTACATACAGCTTTTCGCTGTCGAGCAAAACTCCGTCCATATCAAAAATAACGCCTTTTATCTTCATTCTTTCACCTTGTTTACAAGCACTATACCCAAAACTATAAGCGCCAGTGATATTATGCTTTGTATATTAAACACGCTTTCGCCGAGCAGTATCCACGACCAAAAGGTCCCGAAAATCGGCACAAGCATTGTAAATATCGTGATTTTGCTGACAGGATGGTGTCTGAGCAGAGCGGTCCACAGCAGAAAGCTTATCGCCGAAACTGCCGACAGCCACAAAAGTATGATCATACCCGATAGATTTATCGGGTTGATGCCTCCGCCGAGAATGAATCCCGCGGCACTCAGAATAACTCCACCGAAAAACAGCTGCCACGACGTTACGGTTACGGAATCCCTGCCCGCGGAGATTTTCTTTGTGATAATGTTGCCGAAGGCACCGCTCAACGCCGAAAACAGCACAAGTATATCACCGAAAAAATACATCGGGTCGAGCGAGAAGTCGCCGATGTTTACAAAGACGATTCCGATTAGTCCGACGAAGCAACCCGCGGTTTTCAGCGCGGTCATCTTGTCGTTTTTAAAGAATATCGCCGCGAGAGCTACCGAAAACAGCGACGCGGTCCCGGTAAGAATCGAGGTGTTGGCGGCGGTTGTATAGCCGACTCCGATATAGGCGAAAAGGTATTGCATACCCGTCTGCACTATTCCGAGCAGGGCAATCGGCAGAATGCCGCTCTTGTCAGGCAGAGCGGCTTTTCTGTAAAATATCAGTCCGAATAAAAACACTATTATTCCCGCGAGAGTAAATCTGTATCCCGCGAAAAGAAGCTTTGAGCCAATGTCGCTTTGCGCTATACCGAACCTTGCGTAGCCCAGCTTTATCAGCGGGAACGCCGTTCCCCACAGAGCTGTACACAGGATCGAGCCCAATACAGCGCTTCGACTGGAATTTATCGAAAATAATTTCTTCATCAATATTCCGAAATAATACCGGCGAGGTATTTTTGCAGCTTTGTCGCGTCGGATACAGAGATAGTTTCTCCTTCGGGTTTTCCGACTGCTCTTATCTGTTTATCGCTAAGGGTGATTATCCTCGCGATATGCTTGCGAATCAAAGTCGCGTCTCTGATATTTACCTTTCCGTCAAGGCTAACGTCGCCTCTTATGGGTTCAGTATCATCTTTCTTTGTTGTGATTGTGATTTTAAGGTCGCTTTCTATCTTGGTTATACGATAGGTGTTATTGGAAATGTCCTTAAGATTTTTGTAGTCGCCTTCCACGGTAATACTGTCAACAACATATCCACTCGCTGTTGATACCGAGAAGTTAATCTGTCCGTCGCCTGATACATCAGCCTCGCCGGTGTCGCGATTGCGGGCTACCGCGGTTTTGACGTTGGTTTCGTCAGCGTTTGTATAGTCCTGAGTGTAATAGATGTCTACCGATGTGTTTTCGTCGGTGTTAAATACAGCGTTGTATGCTTCGACCGTATTATCGGTGACGGGCTGGGTAGTCGGGGCGGTTGAGGATACTTCGGCTGTCGTGGTTTCCTGTGTAGAGGGCTGAGTTTCCGGTGCGGTGTAGTTTAGCGGGGTAACGTTGTAAATCGGTTGACGGGCGTTGTTCTGTTTGCCCGAGGCGGTTGACAATATGTAAGCGTTGTACGCGTCGGTTATGTCTATATTTACGGTCTGAGGCGCGCTTGCTCCGCCGTTAAAGATTATTTTTGTAAGATCGGATGGAACATTTGCCTTGTAAATCTTTACGTTGTTTTCGCCGTCGTCAACATACCCGGCTTCTTCGCCCGGCCATGTCATCGGAGCGTTGCCGTCCGTCCAGCAGTAGAAATATACGTTGTCCCAGTTAAAATTGTTGTAGAAATATACTGTTTTCGTTTCTGTAGGATCTACAATACGATATTGTGAACTGAGCCAGTCGGCGCGGGCGGCAGTCCAGTCCTTGAGGTAGCTGAGCTCGCCGGCGTAATCACGTGAATATTTTTGAGTCAGACCTGAGTTGTAGCTCGCGCAGTACCACATATAGTCCCACATAATGTAGTTGATATAGGAGGCGTTCGCGATTGACTGCGCGTATTCGTCAATGCTCTTCAGCCTTCCGTCTGCGTCAGACTTGCCGAGCAGGATGTTGATTTTAGGGATAAAGTTTTCGTTCCATATTTTTCTTACAATGTCGTCAAAGGTTTGGCCGTCTGCGGTTGTACCCTTGAGCTTGAACGCCTGACCCAGCGGATTGACGGTAACAATACGATTGTCGCTTTTGTAGGTGGCGGTCTTGGTAGTCCAGCCGCTTATATAGCAGGTAGAGGTGGAGCAGCCTTCACGTAAGCAGTTTACGGCACCGAGGTCGGAGTCGCAGTCCCATAACGGAGCGGCATAGAATTTGCCCTCGTCGGCATTATAGGTGAAGTAGGTGCTGGTATATCCGCCGTCGCAGTTTTTGCCGAATTCCTGCAAAAGATATTGGGTTGCCAGGCTGTTTATATCACAAACCTTTTCGAGTTCACTGAGATTTTTGTCGTACAGCGCGTCCTCGAACTGTTGATAGGTAGCCTTTATATATTCGTAACGATTCTGCCAATCGGCGCTGTCTGTTTCAAAATCCTCCAGGTCGGGGGTTTTAAGCACAACGTGATAGCCTTTGTCGGTTACGAAGTATGTGTCGTTTCTAAAGTTCCATACGTCTACCTCAACGAGGAAGTTGAATCCGGTTTCGTCCTTGTCGGAGCTGTCCTTTAGCGATACGAGCGAGCTTTTGCCCATGTCAACCTTCTGACAGGCGATGTAGCAGCCGCGATACTCTCCGTTTACGAAAAAGTCGATAAAGCTCTGGTCGGGCGAGTAGGGTGAGCCTACTTCGTTGCCGAGGTTATACATAATGGTGTTTCGAAGCAGGGTAGAATCCTTAGCATTGGAAACCAGCGAGAACTTCTTGCCGCTTACATGTCCGATGTTGACATTATCGTTAAACTGTAGGTTAAACGGCTTTTTGTCTGTTTGCGTCCAGTTTGTATTGCCTCTGCCCTTGATTTTTTTAAGGGTTGTGTCGACGACTCCGTTGCTACCGGCAATAGCGCAGGAACTGCCCTTTACGGAGTTCTCCTTGTTCTGAATCAGGAAGGAGTATAGATCGGTGTCGCGTACAATGCCGTCGACGTCGGTGTAGGAGTTGGTAGTGTCGTTAACGTATACCGCGGCTTCGCTGTCGCTCTTATAAACCGTGAAGTTGCTCGCGTGCCCGTTGATCACAGCGCTCACCTCGGAGCCGCTTGTATAGTTTACAAAAGCCGAGGTGTACGGAGCTATGCTTACTCCTCCGACAACAACCTCGGAGGAATAGTTGTTGTAAATCTCGACGCGGCTGTCGTCGGCGGTGTTTGGCAGGAAAAAGTACCGCGCGTTGCGTCCGGCGTTGATGCCTGTGTAGCCGCTGCCCCAGCGCTGCCAGGCCTGGGGACTGCTTCCGCCGAGGTCGGCGTGGGCAAAAAGAGCTCCGGAATCTTTATCGGCAAAAGCGGGGTAAGCCTCCGGATTCACAGCCTCCGGAGCGTCTGCGGCAAGCGCGGGGAACAGAGCGGTTGCCGTGATAAGAAATGCAAGTATTATTGACAATGTTTTTTTATTGATTACGGTTAACATAGGATCACGCTCCCATTTAAGTATAATTAATAATATTATACTAAAAAAGCGGATAAAACTCAATAGAAATCCAACAAACTTATGGTGACAAAAACAGAAACAATATATTACGAAAAAACCGGCTCAAATGAGCCGGCTCATTTACATCATTTTCTTACGTCTGAGAATTATCATAGTTATAAGGCAGATTATCGCGGTGGCCAGACACACTATGCCGAAGCCGTGTATGGTGTTGGCAAACGGAAGCCACTTAAGGTTCATTCCGTAGATTCCGGATATTACGGTCGGAATAGCCATTACGATAGTTATGGAAGTCAGGTATTTCATCACGTTGTTAAGCTGGTTGTCCATAACCGCCGAGATAAGCTCACGGGTGGAGTCGATGATATCACGGTAAATCGTCGCCATCTCTATAGCCTGGTTGTTCTCGATTATCGTATCCTCGATAAGCTCCTCGTCCTCCGGAAACTCGTTGTTGCGCATAAGACGGGTGATTACCATATTGTTCGCCCTTAGTGAAGTGGCGAAGTATACGAGTGAGGATTCGAGCTCATGCAGAGAGATGATATCGGTGTCTTTGGTCTCTTTACCGGCTCGTTCTTCAATCTCGGTACGGGCTTTGTCGATGTTGCGAAGGTCGTAAAGATAAAGCCGTGAGATACTGTACAGCAGGTGATATACAAATCGCATCTTCTTTGCTGTGGAGAAGTTGCGCATCTTAAAGCGCAGGTTTACTCCGAAAATCTCGACTTCCTGGCGGCATATTGTGATAACCGCGTCCTCGGTAACAATAATACCGAGAGGGATAGTAGTGTAGTATTGTTCGTCGTTGCGGATTTCGGTGATTGGAATATCGACGAGGATGAGAGTGTAGTTGTCCTCGAACTCAATACGTGAACTCTCCTCGTCATCGAGCGCGGCAACAAGGTCGCCGAAGTCAATTCCGTAATGGTCGACAATATGCTGGTTTTCCTCCGCGTCCGGCGCGGTCATCTTTACCCATACATTGGGCTGTAGCTCTGAAACCTCGTTGAGAACGCCTTTATCTGTTTTATAAATATTCAGCATAAAAGTCACCCCGTTTCGGATAATATAATTATATTTTACACCATTTTCGGGCTATAATCTATAGTCAAATTTGTTAAATTTATATCTTTGATGTTTTAATTTATGTCAATTACAGATATTTCCGGCGGATTAAAATATCTTGGAAGGGGAACCTCGTTGCCGAGACCGCCGGTTATTATCATTGTGGTGCCGTCTTTTTTGTAGAGACCTTTTGTAAACACAGGGAGAATCTCCCGTCCCGAAAGTATACCCTGGTTAGGAGCTATAAGTCCGCCGATATAGGGCAGGCGGATGATTCCGCCGTGCGTATGGCCGCAGAGCATTAGGTCAACTTTGTTTCCGTGCAGTCCCCAGTAGAGGTATTCGGGATGGTGATTTAGCAGAATCACAAAGTTATCCTTTTGCCGGGCTACGACGCTTTCGAGCAAGTCTTTTTCCGGGCAGTCGTAGTCGGGCGCAAGGTATTCAAAGTAGGGATAGTTCCTAAGTCCTCCTACGACTATGCAGTCACCGTTGATTTTGACTTTTTCCGCTTGGTTTATGAGCAGAGTAACTCCTGTGGCGCGTATCTCTTCCTTTAGTTTGACGAACTCGGAGTAGGAGCGGTGGGTTTCGTGATTGCCCGGCACCGAGTATACCCGACAGATTTTTGTAAGCTCTTTGTACAATTTAAGCGACGTGCTTTTGTTTGGGTCAAATTTTGTTACAAAATCACCGAGGGTGAATATGATATCTGGCTTTTGCTCTTTTACTTTCTGTATAAGCCGAATGTTTTCCTTGCCGTATTCCTTGTTGTGTAAATCCGACAAAACGACGGCGCGGAAGGAAGAGGAGTATTTATCTGTCTTTATATTGTAGTTAGACACAGTCAGGGTTCGGTCGGATATGGTGATGTTGACAGTGATTGAGCATAGAAACATTATGATGATCAAAAGAATAATCTTTTTACTTTTTTTCACCCGAATCACCACACTTTCGTTACCATTATTCTATATTTTGCTGCCCTAAAAAGTCAAGAAAAAACCTTGATAAAAAGCAATTAAAAATATTGTTGTGCAAGGTGTATAAATTGTGCTGCGTTATTTTGAGCAAAAAGTACAATTAATTGTATAAAGATTGACTTTTACAGCTATATAAAATATAATTATAAAGATAAAGTATGTCAAAAAATGGGTGAATTTGCGATTCACCCCTATTAAGGTGATAGATTGAAGAGATTTAATATAAGAAAGCTGATTCTCGCTGTGGCGGATGTTTTCATAATCTGTATCGGCACTTTGCTGACAAATTATTTATTCTCGTTATTCGAGACAGCTTACGCTCAGCCTATCAGAGGTATTAGCTATATAATGATAGCTGACTCAATAATATGTATTCTGGTATTGTACTCTTTGGGTATGTATTCAAAGATGTGGCGGTACTTTAAGCTAAGGGATTATGGACTATGTGTAGCCGGATTCTTTATAGGACAGCTTCTGGCGATTGTAATCTTCTTCGCGCTCGGCAAGCAGTTTTCAAAGCTGTTCTTCCTTGTGAACTTCTTTGTTACTGCCACGGGAGCGGTTTTGTTCAGGCTATCGTTCAGAAAGTCGTTCCTTGTGCTGTTTGACGCGGGCAGAAGCGATAAAACTGTTCGAACGCTTATTGTTGGCGCCGGCCATGCCGCGGCGATGATACTCGCGGAGCTTAATTCCGCTAAGTATGACAAGAACAACCAGTTCAGCAGATTTGAGCCTGTCGGCCTTGTCGACGACGACCCGGGCAAAATCCACACCCGTGTAAACGGTGTAAGGGTGCTCGGAAGAATTGAGGATACCGAGTCCATTTGTGACAGTCTCGGAGTTGAGCAGATTATCTTTGCGATTCCGTCCTGTTCTGAAGAACGAAGAGTAGAAATCCTCGATATCTGTTCAAAGACAAAGTGTAATATCAAGGTAATACCGTATCTCGGCAACCTGCTTTTTGACGACGAGCATACCGAGCTTATTACTCAGGTTAAGGATATCAAAATCGAGGATCTCCTCGGCAGAGAGCCCGTGTCCTTTGACAAAAAAGAAATCCGCGATTTTATCAAAGGCAAGGTTTGTATGGTAACGGGCGGAGGCGGATCCATTGGCTCGGAGCTTGTGCGCCAGATTGCCAAGTATAAGCCGAAGCAGGTTATTATTGTCGACATCTACGAAAACAACGCCTACGAGGTTCAGCAGGAAGTACTGATGGATTACGGCGACAAAGTCGATATAGTTACGCTGATTTCGTCTGTGCGCGATTACTATAAGATGGAGAAGATTTTCTCCAGGTATCAGCCGCAGCTTGTGTTCCACGCTGCCGCCCACAAGCACGTTCCGCTTATGGAAACCGTGCCGGAGGAAGCAGTCAAGAACAATATAATCGGAACCTATAACACCGCGATACTTGCCGAACAGTATAAGGCGGAAAAGTTCGTGATGATTTCTACCGATAAGGCGGTCAACCCCACAAATGTAATGGGATGTACAAAGCGCGTATGCGAGATGATTATGCAGTATATGTCGCAAAACAGCACCCATACCGAGTTTGTTACGACAAGATTCGGCAACGTGCTCGGCTCGAACGGATCGGTTATACCGCTGTTCAGACGCCAGATTGAGAGCGGCAAGCCCGTAACGGTAACACATCCCGATATCATAAGGTATTTTATGACAATCCCTGAGGCGGTGTCCCTGGTTCTTGAGGCCGGAGCTATGGCTCACGGCGGCGAGATTTTTGTACTCGATATGGGCGCTCCGGTCAAGATAGTTACCCTTGCGGAAAACTTAATCCGTATGTACGGCAAGGTGCCTTATGAGGAGGTCGAGATCAAGTTCACCGGACTTCGTCCCGGCGAGAAGCTCTACGAGGAGCTTTTGATGGACGAGGAAGGACTCAAGCAAACTTCTAACAAAAAGATATTCATCGGCAATCAGATTGACATTAACCCAGCGACCTTCCTTTCTCAGCTTGAGGAAGTCGAAAAGTTCGCCGGCAACAATGACAGCGACGCGGTTGTAGAAAAGCTGTCCGAGATGGTTCCGACATTTAACCACAAAACAAACGGCTGACCACTGGTCAGCCGTTAACTTTCGTGCAGATATTTTTATCTTACTGCGCCGTTTTTGATTATTTCTGTTTTTTTGAACAGGGCGCAGCGTTCCTTTGCAATGTCGGAGCCGTTCTCCGAGATGTTCACCATAGCGCTGCGTATCGCGTCAAACATCATAAATATAACGCACTCGACGTCCTCGTCCTCGGTGAATTTGAGGTTGGATCGGTTGATGTAGGGGCTTATTTCGCCGAATATTTCGGGTTTTGCCGACCTGTATTGTCTGTAATCCGAGATAAGCGCGCTGTTTCTGTCATGTGTATCGGTTATAGACATTACAAGGCTGTAGTCGCGCGTGTTTTTGGTCATAAGGTCAAACAGGCACATCGGCAGCTCAAAAATATCGCCGCCGTTAAGCGTAAGCTCCTCCTGGATAAACTCAATCATCTTCTTTATCATATCGTCAGCGACCAGCTCCACCAAATCGAGCTTGTCGTCAAAGTACTGATAAAAGCTTCCGCGTGAGATTCCGGCGTTTTTAATTACGGTGTTTATCGTAATTTTCTGTTTGTTCCCCTTTAGGAACTCCTTTTTTGTAACGTCGATAATCTTCTCGCGCTTTTCGGGAGGAAGATTGTAAAAGGTTCGTTTAATCATAATGTAATCCTCCTTTTCGTTTTCCACATTATACTTATATTGTAAGCAAAAGTCAAGAAGCGCTTGACAAAATTCAGATAATGTTCACATAACTGCGAAAAGTGAATTTAATTTTCATTTTAATTTTGATTTTTGTTCATTCAGGCGTCACATAGCGGAGTTATAGTATAATCACAATAAAGACAACGACAGACAATTGTATGCTTTTTTCATAGGCTATTCCTTTCTATTCCTAAAGTAAAGACCGGCTGAACACCGGTCTTTACTTTTTCTCTATAGTATAGAGAAAAAAGATTTATATTCTCCGCTCAGTTTCTGCTTCGCAAAACGAGCGATGAGTAGCGAAAAGGGCTGTTTTTCACAGCCCCTTTCTTTGTTTGTCTGATTAGTTTACTTTTGTACCGGTTTTTTCGTATCCGTTTAGTTTGGCGAGGTACTTTTGTATACAGGTCGCGTCTTTTACGTTTACAATTCCGGAGCCGTCGACATCCGATACCGTCAGCGCGTCTCCCGTCAGAGTCGCGAGCTTTGCCGTGTGCATCTGTATAAGCGTCGCGTCCTTGATGTTGATAATATTGTTGAGGTCACTGTCGCCGTATAGCAGTTTTTTATCGCCGCCTGATGTACCTGATTCGGTAGTTGTTTGGGTAGGCGTCTGTGTCTCGGTTGGATTTTGAGTCCGGGTCTCGGTAGAGCTTTGGGTTTCGGGGGGAACATCGGTTGTGCCCGACAGCGACGCGGATACAGTGAAGTTTGTCAGCTTGACCTCGCTTGTAGCGATATATACCTCGTCGAAGGTTACGTCAACGATTTTGTCGCCGTAATCATTCTCCTTGTATCTGCTGCCGCGCAGAAGCTCAAACTCAACATTTATTACCTGATCGGACGACAGAGCGTCAGTCGCCTTGCACTTGAATGTAACGAACTCACCGCCTGCTGTTGTTTCCAGCAGTCTTGTGCCGTTGCCGAATACGAGCTTTGATTTTCCGTCGGCTTTCGGGTTAAAGATAGCGTCGGGAAGAGAGTTTTTGGCGGAATACGAACCTACCTTAATCTGTTCGGGGTCGCTTTTTGTAAAAAGCGTTCCGTCGATAATCGGGTGCGGAGTTTTCAGGTCGAGCTGAATTGTAAAATCCGAGCCGGGCGCAACATAGCCGGAAACATCGGCAAAAAGATTCTGGGTTGATTTTACAGTAACCAGCTTTGGTGTTTGAGCCGCAAAGCTTACTGCGGAAAAAGCCGAAAGAATAATTATTAGCGCGATAACGGCGCAGATTAGTTTTTTCATAGTGTCAACTCCCAATCGTGATATACATATAATACACCAAAGGATTATTTTTATCAAGTAATAGTTCGGAGCTGCCACATAAGCGACAGCTCCGATTGCGGTTTATTTTACTCTGATTTTAACGGTTTTGGTAAGCTTCTTCGGTTTGTAGAGCGAGTTGCCCTTTGCGCTGATTCTTACCTTGATTTTGTATAAACCTTTCTTTGTGCCCTTCTTGACGGTAATTTTACCTGTCTTTTTGCTTATCTTTAGCTTCTTGGAGCCTTTAAGCTTTTTATAGGTAACTTTGCCTTTGGCTTTCTTTACCCTCAGCGCCTTTACCTTGAGCTTTTTCTTGGCTAGCTTGGAGGCCTTGACAGACTTCTTGAGCACCTTTACCTTTATCGGATTAGCTTTCTTCGCTGTTGCCTTTTTAGCCGGACTTACCGGAGTTTTCTTTACGTCGGTGCCGCTTGTCGGGCTTAGCTTGTCAGTGCCGGAGTCGGTCGCGACGGATGTGTCGGACGTTGTCTCGGAGGTATCCGCGGAGGTTGTGGCGGAGGAATCATCGGTTGAATCCGAGGGCAGTGTGGTTGTTTCGGCGGATTCGGTCGGTTTATCGGTATATTCAGTGTTTTCGGTATCCTCGGTAGTATCGGTAACAGGCTCTGTGTCCGAAACAGTTTCTTCGGTAGTCGGTTCGGTGTCGGATGTAGTTTCGGTGTTGTCTGTTTCGGCTGGTGAGGAATCTGTTGTCTCCTCGGTTGCGGTGGTTGCAGAGGGGATATACTGAGAACCGTCGTATTTAAGAATGATCTGTGACAGTCTGTTGAGCTCATACGCAGGCATTGAGATCTGACTTACCCAAATATCCTTGTTGTAAACCTGATAAATCACGGAGTTGGGCTCGTAGTTTATAACCGCGTCGGTCTCAAATACGGGTACGCCGTCGACGATTTGATCCGTCGGTTCGAAATTGTAAGTGTAAACAACGCCGTTCTTGTACACTACAGCCAGCTTGAAGTTGTATCCGACCTTATAGTCCTCGGCGGACGGCAGATACTTGAGCTTGTAGGTCTGAGGATATTTCGACTGTTCGGTCTGTGAGGTGCTCTCCTCGGAAGCGGTTGTATCCTCGGTGACAGACTCGGTGCTGTTGCTGTTTGTCACGGTTTCGGTTGAGGAGGGTTGAGTAACGGTTGTGGGTTCGGATGTTTCCGCGGCGGTTGATGTCGGCTCAAGGGTTTCCGCGGCGGTTGATGTCGGCTCGAGGGTTTCCGCGGCGGTTGATGTCGGTTCGAGGGTTTCTGTAGTTGTAGCGGGCTCGGTCGGCTCGGGAGTCTCAAAAACAGACGCGTTTGCGGTAAAGTTGTAGTTATGAATGATTCCGTTTTCGATATACGGCTCACGGAAGGTGTTGTCTATTACAAAGAAGTATTCTTTAAGGAATTCGTCGTATTCCATTACTTCTCTGCCGCCGCCGAGCTCTTTGAATTCGATTGTGATTTCCTGGTCGGAGCTGAGAGTATCGAGAGCTGAACCGTTAAGAGTGATGAATTCGCCGCCCTCGGTTGTGTCAACAAGTTTTTCTATAGCGCTGAACGACAGGTCGAAGTGACCGGGATGCCTTGTGATTATTGCTCCGGGCAGGGAATTCGGCGCCGAATACCCGTTGATATGGAGCTCGTCAGCGTTGTACTTAACACAAATCTTGCCGTCTAACAGCGAGTAATTTGACCAGAAATTGAGCCTTATCGAGATTTTGTCACCGGGCTTAAAGCTTTGTGTAGTATCGGGGAAGAGGTTCTGGGTCGATTTTACAGTTACTTTATATTTGCCGTCCGCGGATGTAGGCTTCTGGGTAGGAGGCTCTGTCGTAGGTTCAGCGGTTGTAGGCTGTGTAGTTGTGGCAGGCTCGGTGGTTGTCGGAGGTTCTGTCGCAGTTGTAGGCTGGGTGGTTGTCGGAGGTTCTGTAGTGGTTGCAGGCTGAGTGGTTGTCACAGGCGCTGTAGTCGTTGGCGGCTGTGTAGTAGTCGGAGGCTCTGTGGTAGTTGGCGGCTGTGTAGTAGTCGGAGGTTCTGTGGTAGTCGCGGCCGGGGTGGTAGAGGGTTCGGCTGTTGTTGTCGGAGTGGTCGGGTCGTTGGGCTCCGAACCGATAATAGTGGACGAGAATGCAAAAGAAGTATCAAATATCTGGCTTTGCGCTATATACAGAGCCTCAAAGGTCGCGTCGACCATATTGTATTCTTCGTCGAATTCCTCATCATATATTGTTACATATCGTCCGCCTCGCAGGGTCTTGAATGTAACGGTGATATCCTGGTCGGAGTCAAAGGAGCTGAGAGCTTTTCCCTTTAGAGTTATGAACTCTCCGCCGCCTGTAGTATCAAGAAGGTCTGTAGCAGTGCTGAATACGAGGATAAACTTACCGTCATCCTTGGGGTTGGCCAAAGCTCCGGGCAGTGATTTCGGCGCGGAATATGACGATATCTTAACCTGTGTCGGGTCGGAGTAGGCTTCGAGGGTTCCGTCCATTAACGGATAAGATGTTTTAAGGTTTAGTGTTAAGCGGAATTTTTCTCCCGGTTTAACACTGGTGGAAATATCGGGGAATAGTCCCTGAGTGGATTTTACGGTGATAGTATGTCTTGGGGTCGAGGTAGCGGGTTCTGATGTGGCTTCATCCTGTGTTGTAACAGCCTGTGTAGTGATCTGCTCCTCGGTTGTTGATTCGGTCTGGGTTGCGGTAGTTGTCTGTGCCGCGGTTGTGGTTTCGGTAACTGTTGTAGGCGCTTCGGTCGCGGATTGGGTAGCGGTCGAGGTTTCTGTCGAAACAGGTACCTCAGTCGGCGTCTCGACGATATAGTTGTCTTTGCCTGTAAAGGAAGGTGACAGGTTGAATTCGTCTGAGATGATCTCGCTGTTTGCTATGTAAATCTTCTGGAAGTTGGTGTCGAGAACCTGAAATTCTTCTTCCAGGTCTTCGTCGTATTTTGTGATATATCTTCCGCCGCGGAGCAGCTTGAAGTCGATTGTGATTACCTGGTCGCTGTTAAGACCCGCAAGGGCTTTGCCCTTTAAGGTAACGAACTCGCCGCCGGTGGTTGTGTCTACGAGTCCGGCTCCGCTGGAATATACGAAGTTGTATGTTCCGTCGGTTTTTGGGTTTGTAATCGCGTCGGAAAGTGATCTTGTAGAGGTGAAGGATGTTATCTTGACCTGGGAAGGATCGGATTTTGCCGAGAAAGTGATGTCGATAAGAGGATAGTCGGTCTGAAGATTAAGCTTTAGCTTGAAGGCTTCACCCGGCGCGAACCTGGCGTATGTGTCGGGGAAAATACCCTGGGACGATTTAATCGTGATATTGTACTTGCCGTCCGCCGAAGTTGTAGGCTGTGTGGAAGTTTCCGTTACAGTCTGGGTTGCTGTAGCGCTTTCTGTAGTTGTAACGGTTTTTTCGGTAGCTTCCGTGGTGGGCTGAGCGGTAGCTGTGGTTACTTCGGTAGATGTTGCCGTGGAGGTTTCGGGCGGATCGGTTACTGTTGTCGGGGCGATGGTAGCCGTGGAGGTTTCCGGAGCGTCGGTAACTGTCGCTGTGGTGTGAGCCGCGGTAGTGGTGGCGGCCTGTGTGGTTGTGTGTACGGCTGTGGTAGTAGCCGGTTCGGTTGTAGCCGGTTCAACTTTATCATCGGGGAACTCGGCGTCCTTGTCACCAATATAAGAGGTTAAGGAGAAGTTTTCATTCAAAACCTCGCTGTTGGCGATATAAAGCTCCTGGAAAGTCGTGTCAAGCACGGTGTATTCCTCGTCAAAATCCTCGTCGTATTTTGTAATGTATCTTCCGCCGCGCAACAGCTTGAAATCTACGGTGATAACCTGGTCGCTGTCAAACTTGCTGAGGGTTTTACCTTTCAGTGTTACGAACTCGCCGCCGGTGGTTGTGTCAACAAGTCCGGCGCCGCCGCTGTATACAAATATGAACTCGCCGTCGGTCTTCGGGTTGGTAGTGGCTTCGCTAAAGGATTTTGAGGACGAGAACGAGAGTATTCTTGCCTTTGACGGATTTTCGCACTTAGCCGAGAATGTTACGTCACAAAGAGGGTTGTTGGTACGCAGGTTAAGCCTGAGCTTGAAGTTCTCGCCGGGCTCAAATTCGCCGCTGACATCCGGGAAGAGATTCTGGGATGACTTTACGGTAAGCTTATGCTTTGCAGACGATGAGGTTTCTGTCGGGGTAGGCGTCTCGGTCTGGGTCGGAGCCGCGGTTGTGGTTTCGGCAACCGTTGTTGTAGCCTCGGTGACTGTTTCTGTGGCAGTCGTAGTCTCTACGGGCTTCTCGGTTTGAGTTTCTGTCTGGGTGGGAGCCGCGGTTGTAGTCTCTTCGGTAGAAGGCTCCGTGGGAGCCGGTTCCTTGCCGGTAAAGGCCGCGGATAGGGTGAAGTCGTTGTTTATAACCTCACTGTTCGAAATATACGACTTGCTGAATGTGTTGTCTATAACAGATACATATTCTTCGAGATCTTCGTCGTAGTCGGTATTATATCTGCCGCCTGTCATAGTTTTGAAGGTGACGAAAACCTCCTGGTCGCTGTTAAAACCGGACAGAGCCTTGCCGTTAAAGGTTACGAACTCGCCGCCCTTATCGGTGTCGATAAGGTTGGTGCCGCTGCTGAAAACGAAGAGGAACTCGCCGGTATCTTTGTAGTTTGTTATCGGAGAAGGCATTTGTTTTCCGAGGGAATAGGAAGAAATCTTGACCTGATTCGGGTCGGCGGATATGTGTACTGTACCGTCGTTAAGCGGACAGTCGGTCAAAAGGTCAAGCCTGAGCTTGATAGCCTCGTTTGCCTCAAAATCCGCCTCAAAATCGTCAAAAAGACCCTGGGTGGACTTGATTGTGATTTTATGAGTCTCTCCCGCGGCGTTCACTGACGCGGGGATTATCGAAAAGACTGACACAAGTATCAGGAATGAAATAATCAGACTTAACGCTTTTTTCATATTATCTCCTCCTAAAAAGATATATATAATAATGATACACTATTATGGCATTTTATTCAAGGAAAACAAAGAAATCCCGCCGAAAAATTTTCGGTGGGATTTTTGTGTAAAATATACATTGATTATACGTTGAAGCGGAATAGTACGACGTCGCCGTCCTTCATAACATAGTCCTTGCCCTCGCTGCGGTAAAGACCCTTTTCCTTTGCGGCGGCAATCGAGCCGCATTCCATCAGGTCGTCAAAGCTGACTACCTCGGCGCGGATAAAGCCTCGCTCGAAGTCTGTGTGGATTTTTCCGGCGGCCTGCGGAGCCTTGGTGCCGTTCTTTATAGTCCACGCCCTGACCTCAGGTTTGCCGGCGGTAAGGTAGCTTATAAGTCCGAGCAGGGAGTAGCACTCCTTGATAAGGCGGTCGAGTCCGCTTTCCTCCAGTCCGAGGTCGCCGAGGAAGATTTCCTTTTCTTCGTCGTCCATATCCACGATTTCGGACTCAATCTCCGCGCAAATCGGCAGCACTCCGGCGTTTTCTTCGGCAGCTACCTGTTTTACGACCTCAAGGAAGCTGTTGCCCTCGATGCCGTTCGAAAAGTCCTCGTCGCTCATATTGGCGGCGTAGATAATCGGCTTGGTGGTGAGCAGGGCAACTTCGCTGATAATTTTCTTTTCTTCCTCATCCATCTCGACGGAACGCGCGGATTTTCCGGCGTTGAGCGCCTCGAGAACCCTCTCGAAAAGCTCAAGGTCAGTCTGGTATTTTTTATCGCCTTTTATAAGCTTCTTTGTTTTTTCGATTCTTCTTTCGAGCATTTCGGCGTCGGAGAGAATCAGCTCCAGGTTTATTGTCTCGATATCGCGCCTCGGGTCGATAGAGCCGTCGACATGGACGATATCGGTGTTCTCGAAACAGCGTACGACGTGTACGATAGCGTCGCACTCGCGGATGTTGGCCAGGAACTTGTTGCCCAGACCCTCGCCCTTGGACGCGCCCTTGACGAGTCCGGCGATGTCGACAAACTCAATCATAGCCGGGGTGTATTTTTCGGGGTCATACATCTCGGCAAGCTTGTCGAGACGCTTATCCGGCACGGCAACAACGCCGACATTCGGCTCGATAGTACAGAACGGATAGTTAGCCGACTGAGCGCCCGCGTTGGTGATAGCGTTAAAAAGCGTGCTTTTTCCGACGTTCGGAAGACCTACAATACCTAGTTTCATATATTAAACTCCTTTTACACGATTTACGAAAACAAATTATAACACATACGCCGTGAAATATCAATAGAAAAGCGTGCCGCGGGGCGCGCTTTTCGGGGATAACTGATTTGATTTGTGATTCAAAACGGGTTATCCGCTCTTATTTTTTATCTCCAGAATCAAATACCCGATTCCTACGATTATCGGCTGATGCGCTAAATATATTATCAGCGTGTGCCGGCCGATAAAGGCGAGGGGCTTTATGTGAGGCTTTATGAGCGAGTCGGGGAGGTTTTGGACATAGCGCCCGACGATTGTGCCGGCTATGAAAAGGAAAATCCACGGCAAAATCGGGAAAAAATCGGCGGAGTAGAATCCCGGCGGACAGAATCCGAGCGGTACGGTGAAGTAGGTCTGGTACAGCGTTGACGGCAGATCAACTGCCCATAGTCCCTCGAAACCCAGATATCCGCGCTGGATATTGCAGGTCAGGAAGAACAGTATTACACATACAATCAGCCCGGCTATGGCCGGGATTTTGTCAATCGGTTTTTTGAGCAGTCCGCAGATTATGTGCGAGATTGCAAGAAAATGCAGGATACCGAACCAGATAACCTGCGACGGCATAAATATCAGCAGTACTGCCGTCATCAGAGCAGAAATTATCAGCAGCATAAATCCGCGCTTGATGTTGCTGCGGCTGAGCTGAAAGGAAATTCCCGATATAAATATGAACAATGTCGGTAGAATGGGTTGAAAAATCCGCATGATCCGAAAGCTCTCGTATATGCTCTCAACGTTAAAAATCATCGCTAGCGAGTAGAAAAGGTGATATATTACGACAAATATAATACACAGACCTCTTGCCTCGTCTATGATACTGATTCTTTTTTTCTCCAAAATTACTCTCCTTACTTGAACATTTTCGAGTTTATTGCTATTATTATACCATATTATTAAAAAAAAGAAAGGAAAATCCAATGCTGAATATAGGAGATAAATACGAGATATATACAATAGTCAAAAAAGAATACCTCGCAAGCTCGATGAAAAGCGGATGCCTGGAGGTTTTTGCTACCCCGATGGTGGTGGCGTTTATGGAGGAGGCTTCGCTTGAGCTTGCGCAAAAGGGATTGCCGGAGGGTATTACGACAGTCGGAACTATGGTGAACGTCGAGCATATAAGCCCCACTCCGCTCGGAGCCGAGGTTAAATTTACCGCGGAGCTCACGGGGATAGACGACGACCGTTTCTATCACTTTAACGTCGAAGCAGAGGACAAGCTCGGCGTTATAGCCAGAGGCATCCACACCCGCGCGAGTGTAAAAGCCGATAAATTCCAGAAAAAGGCGGACGAAAAATTTGAAGTATAAGTATATTCTGTTTGATTTGGACGGCACTATATCGCAAAGCGCAGAGGGAATCCGCTGGTCGCTCGAAAAAACACTCGAAAAATTCGGTGTTGAGGGCGTCGATTTGTCCGATTATACAAAATACATAGGCCCTCCGCTGAAGGATACTCTGCTCAACCTCTGCGGGTTTCGCGAGGAGGATTGTGACGAGGGTTACGAGGTCTATAAAAACAACTACGCCGAAAAAGGCAAGCTGATGAACAAGGTCTACGACGGTATTCCCGAAGTTCTGAAAAAGCTCAGGCAGCGAGGTTACAAGCTTGCGGTATGCACCTCAAAGCTGGAGCAGACCGCCGAAATCGTGATAAGCGAACTGGGACTGGACGGGTATTTTGACGCGATTTGCGGTTCAAACCGCGACAGCACCCGAAAGGACAAAAAGGATATCATTCCGTATGCGGTTCATACACTGGACGGAAACCCGGACGAGGCGGTAATGCTCGGCGATACCTGGTACGACGCAAAGGGAGCCTTTGAGTGCGGAGTAGACTTTATCGCCTGCTCCTACGGCTACGGCGACGACAGGCTAATGAAAAAGTACAAGCCCGTATCGTGGGCGAATTCGCCGGAGGAAATATTGGATTTGTTATAAATCATCAGGTCATCCGCATATGTATATGTGGGTGATAATATGGTTGTTTTTTCGTTTGGCAATAAGCTCGGCAGGGTGATTTTCGCGGTGATCACGGCGGCGGTTCTGGTGACGGTATGCTCGGTTATCGGATGTGACCGGCGCGAGAGCATACCTCCCTATGCCGTTAACAACGACGGCGTCAGATTCTATACCGAAATCAGCGACAATGATTCCGCCGTCGGATTTCTGAAGCAATTCGGCGTCAGCATAGAGAAAAAACCGGTAAAAAAGGATATCGTAACCATTCCCGCGGACTTTGGCGAGGTTTACGGCGAATACAACGAACTGCAAAAGAGAACAGGCTTCGACCTTTCGCGATTCAAGGGCTGCAAGGCCGAGCGTATCATATATAAAGAAAAGGGCTCCGGCGAATACGTTACACTCCTGGCGTATAAAGGCCACGTTATCGGCGGACATATAGGCTCCGGAGAATACGGAGAAAAGTACAGAGAGTTGGGATAGTATGGAAAGACTCGACAAAATACTGGTGTCGCAGAATATCTGCTCACGTAAGGAAGCGGGCAAGCTGATTCGGCAAAAGCTTGTAAAAGTCGACGGCGAGGTTATAACCAAGCCGGATTTTAAGCTCGACCCCGAAACATGCGTGGTCGAGCTAAGGGGACAAGCCCTGGATTTTAAAAAGCATATCTATCTTATGATGAACAAACCGTCAGGTGTTGTGTCAGCTACAGAGGATAATCTGGACGAAACAGTTATCGACCTTATACCCGATGAGTATAAAAGACCCGGAATTTTCCCTGCCGGCAGACTTGACAAGGATACGGTCGGGTTGCTTATAATAACCGACGACGGCGATTTCGCCCACAGGCTTATGTCGCCTAAAAAGAAAATCTACAAAAAATACTACGCCGAGCTCGACAAGAATCCGGACGAAAACACGGTAAAAGCCTTCGAAAACGGCATAGTTTTCAGGGATAATACAAAATGTCTGCCCGCGAAACTTGAGCTTTTGGGCGGCTGCAGGGCATATGTCGAAATATGCGAGGGCAGATTTCATCAGGTAAAAAAGATGTTCGCGGCCTGCGAAATGACCGTAAAATACCTGAAAAGAGTCAAAATAGGCGGACTGGAGCTGGATAGCAATTTGAACGAAGGAGAGTGCCGGGAGCTGTCAAAAGATGAACAAACTGTAATTTTTTCTCAGCAAATAGCACAAAAATAAGCCTTTGGTTTTGACACCCTCCCCATTTTAGCTAAAAAGAGGGACTAAACTTTGTTCACTTTACAAATGGTAAATTTCGGATTATAGTGGTAGAATAGTGTATGTGAAATTATATTTATACCTATGGAGGAATAGTGTATGGCAAATGTTAGTTTAAAACACGTTTATAAAATCTATGACGGCGATGTTGTAGCCGTAACAGATTTTAACCTTGAAATCGACGACAAAGAGTTTATTATCCTTGTTGGACCTTCAGGCTGCGGTAAATCAACCACACTTCGTATGATCGCGGGTCTTGAGGACATCTCCAAGGGTGAGCTCTATATCGGTGACAAGCTTTGTAACGATGTTACACCGAAGGACAGAGATATCGCGATGGTTTTCCAGAACTACGCTCTTTATCCTCATATGTCTGTATATGACAATATGGCATTCGGACTCAAGCTCAGAAAAACTCCTAAGGAGGAGATTAAGAGAAGAGTAGAGGAAGCAGCTCGTATCCTCGGAATCGAGCAGTATCTCGACAGAAAGCCTAAGGCTCTCTCCGGTGGACAGAGACAGCGTGTTGCTCTCGGACGAGCAATCGTTCGTGATCCTAAGGTATTCCTTCTTGACGAGCCTCTCTCCAACCTCGACGCCAAGCTCCGCGCACAGATGCGTACAGAGATTTCCAAGCTTTATCAGAGACTCGGCACAACATTTATCTATGTAACACATGACCAGACTGAGGCTATGACAATGGGTACACGTATCGTTGTTATGAAGGACGGCTTCATCCAGCAGGTTGATACACCTCAGAACCTTTACGACTCACCTTGCAACGAGTTCGTTGCGGGCTTCATCGGCTCACCACAGATGAACTTTGCCAACGCTACAGTTGTTAAGTCCGGCAGCGGTCTCGCTCTTAAGTTTGACGCTTACGAGATTCCTCTCCCGGCTGACAAGAGCAAGGGCCTTGAGGCTTATGTAGGCAAGGAAGTTACATTCGGTATCCGTCCTGAGCACGTTCACGACGAACCCGACTTCCTCGCTAAGGTTGATCCTAAGACTATTATCACAGCTAATGTTGACGTAACAGAGCTTATGGGCGCTGAGATTTATCTCTATCTCAATATCAACGGCGCTCCGATTACAGCTCGTGTTGATCCCGCTTCTACTGCTAAGCCGGGCGACAACATCAAGGTTGCGTTTGATCTTTCTAAGATTCACGTATTTGACAAGGAAACAGAACAGACTATCACAAACTGATTTTTAGCACCAATTTTATTGGTATGGATCGATAGAGTTGGAAATAAATCCTTTTTAAACGAACGCTCCCCGACGGGGAGCGTTCGTTTTTGCAAAATAACTCGGTATTGCCTTGATTTTGGCGGATGTTTGTGATAAAATTTGCTTTTGGAAGTGATATAAATGGATATACACGCTATACAAAGCTATATTGGAAAGGTCGAGTTGTTCAGAATCCTGTTTCCGCTCGCCCTTGTGTTTTGTCTTGCTAAATTCCTCGGACTTTGTGCCAGAAAGCTGCAAATGCCCCAGGTTGTCGGCGAGATTGTCGCGGGACTTTTGCTTGGACCCTGCGTATTTAATCTTATCGACATCAGCAATCCGGAGTATGGATTGTCGATTCGCACAATTGCCGAAATCGGCGTAATTATGCTGATGTTCTCCGCGGGTCTCGGCACAAATCTAAAGGAACTGCTTAAGATAGGTCCCGTGGCGTTTATGGTAGCTCTTGCCGGAGTCGTAGTTCCGCTTGGAGCCGGTACGGGAGTTTACCTTTTGTTCGGCTTCGATAACGGACACAGGATATACGAGGCGCTTGTCGTCGGCACTATCCTGGCGGCGACCTCAGTAAGCATTACGGTTCAGGCTCTTAAGGAGCTTGGTTATCTGCGTTCTAAGGTCGGCAATACCATTTTGTCGGCGGCTATTATCGACGATATCATCGGCATTATTGCGCTGACATTTGTGATAACAATTTCGGAATCGGGCGAAAAATCCGGCAGTCACGAAAGTATCGGAATAATTGCGCTTAAAGTTCTTATGTTCTTTGTTATAACGGTGGGAGTCGGATTTGTGCTGTATAAGGCGTTTAAATGGCTCGAAAACCGCCGTCCCCATACGCGTACAATCCCGATAATAGCTATGGCGTTCTGCTTTTTTCTGTCGTACGCGGCGGAGACCTATTTCGGAATCGCCGATATCACGGGCGCTTATGCTGCCGGAATAATTTTCTGCGAGCTAAAAAGCGCGTCATATATCGAGCAAAAAATCGATATTTGCTTATATATGTTTTTCGGTCCGGTGTTTTTCTCCAGCGTCGGCCTGAAATCCAACCTAAAGGGTATGAACCCGTCGATTATTGTTTTCGCGCTGGTTATCACGGTTGTAGCTATGCTCGCCAAGATTATCGGATGCGGAGCAATGGCGCGGCTGTGCCGGTTCTCGAAATCCGATTCGCTTAAAGTCGGAGTCGGAATGATGACAAGGGGAGAGGTAGCGCTGATTGTAGCAGACAAGGGAATTTCAGCCGGAATAATCACAAAGATGATAAACTTTGCCGTAGTTCCGCTGATTATAACCTCGTCGCTTTTGACGCCTATTATTCTTAAAATTCTCTACTCTATCTGGCCGGACAACAAGGTCAAGCAGATACAAGACCGCGAGAGCCAGCAAAAAGAGCTTACCTATACCGAGATGTACAAGGATGAGGACAGTCGCGGAAACGAAGACGTTGTTATAATAAAAACCAAGGTGAAATAAAGGCGCCTATTGAAAAAACGCATAGAATAATGTATAATATATACCAGTAATTTTTAGGGGTTTTAGAATGATATATAACAACGTGCTTGAGGCCATAGGCCATACGCCTATGGTAAAACTTAACAGAATGAATAAAAAGGGCAACGCCGACATCTATGTCAAGTTCGAAGGGCTGAACGTCGGAGGGTCGATCAAGACCCGTACCGCCTATAATATGATTTCCAAAGCCGAGGAGCAGGGGCTTATCAACGAGAATACCGTGATTGTCGAGCCTACAAGCGGCAACCAGGGGATTGGTCTTGCGCTTGTCGGCGCGGTTAAAGGCTATAGGACGATAATTATTATGCCCGATTCCGTCAGCGAGGAGAGGCGTAAGCTGGTTCGTCACTACGGTGCCGAGGTTATTTTGATTCACGACGCCGGCGACATCGGCGAGTGTATCGACGAATGCCTCAAAACCGCTCTCAGAATGGCGGAAGAGGACGAAAACGTTTTTGTCCCCCAGCAGTTTGAAAATCCGAACAACGTCAAGGCTCACAAGCACCACACCGCTCTCGAAATTCTGGAGCAGGTTGCGGGGCCGATAGACGGATTTTGCTCAGGAATCGGCACCGGCGGCACAATCACCGGAATCGGCGAAACCCTCAAGGCGCAGAATCCGGATATCGAAATCTGGGCGGTAGAGCCCGAGCACGCCGCGATTCTCGCAGGAGGTACAATCGGAACCCACCTGCAAATGGGTATCGGCGACGGTATTATTCCCGATATTCTCAACCGTGATATTTACGATAATATCTATATCGTTACCGACGACGAGGCGCTCGAAACCGCCAAAGACCTCGCCCGTAAAGAGGGAATTATGTGCGGAATCTCCAGCGGCACTAACGTAGCCGCGGCGCTTAAACTGGCGGAAAAGCTCGGCGAAGGCAAGACCGTTGTAACGGTGCTTCCCGACACAGCCGAGAGATATTTTTCTACACCGCTTTTTGATGAATAAAAATTTTGGGCAGAAAGGTTATCCTTTCTGCCCTGTTTAGTTTGCGTCAACCTACGAAAGTTCCTCTATAAGGTTTTCGTAAAGATCGTTCCAGCCCTCAATCTCAAAGCTGCCTCCGCCGTTTGTCGCCCTGAGCTTTGAGTCGTTCATCGTCATCCCGTAGGCGAACAGCTCACCGAGTGTGATGTCGTAGCCCAATTCGCCCGCTAAGTCGCAGAATGCCTTTAGCGGGTCATCGGCGTCTTTAGTGGCTAAAAGCGCTTTTCTAATGTTTTCGTCGTACTTTGCTTTGTGAATCAGCCGGTTTATTTCGTGCTCAATCATAGTCTCTCCTATACAATTTTACCGTGTGTTTCGCTTTTGGTTCACATTATATTATACCATACTAACAATTATTAGTAAATACGAGTTTTTCTCCTTGCTTTTGTTGTCGTAAAATAGTATAATAATTAAGTTATGAGTATAATATGCGGAGGTTTCGCAATATGAAAAAAATATCTGGAATTATTGCATTACTGCTTGTTTGTCTGGCAATTTCGGGAGCTTTTGCCTTAACGGCCTTTGCCGAAAATACGTCTTATGAGCTTGACGAGCTTAATATGAGTATCCCGATCCCCAACGATATGCTTACAATAACAAGAGAAAGCGAGCCCACCGACTCCTATTTCTCGAAGTTTTCTCTCGATTATCAGGAGACTATGGATACCCTCGTTGCCGACGATATCTATCTTCAGGCTATGAAGGAGGATAACTCCCTGTTGCTGACGGTTACTATGACCAAAAGCTCCGACAGCAAGGAAATCGACAACTACAAGAGCCTCTCCGACGACGAAATGAGCGCGGTAAAGGACAAGCTGCTTGAGGACCCGGTGTATAAGTCGGCCTCAATCGTAGACTACAACAACGTGCGCTATATCAACCTCACTATGAGCACAAAAATGGGCAAGAAGATTGTTCAGGCTCAGCAGTACAACACCGTAATCAACGGCGAGAACATCGTAATATCAATGCAGGCCGCCGCCGGAGAAAAGTTTACTACCGACCACAAGGAACTGCTTACTACAATTATCGAGGGAACAAAAATCATCGAGCAGAACTTCTTCGTTGTATATCAGAACTATTTTATCTACGGCGGAGCTACCCTGATCGGTCTGGCTATCGTAATTATTGTGCTTGTTATTCTTGTGAAGTATTTCAAAAATCCGGACCGCAAGCACAAGCATCTTGTCCACGAGCTTGCCCACGAGCACAGAATCACGGCGACTACCCAGATTCCGAGAAAACATATATTCAGCGTTACAAAACCGACTAATTCCTTCCTCACAAACTACGATCCAGTTGACGAAATCGGCAGTGAAAAGCCGGAGCCTGAGAGCCGCGAGATTGTTTCCGACACATCCTATTCCGTAAAATCCGTCTCCGAGCCTGTTTCCGAACCGATTATCGACGAGATTCTGGCCGAGGCCGACGCCGAAGCGTCTCAGAACTACGAGAAAAAGCCGAATCCCAACGACTCCAAGCCGCTTCCGATCAAGCGCGTCAGCGAGGAGGTCAGCATCGACGAGGTTGTTCCGATAGCCAAGCCGATGATTATCGAGGAAAAGACAGTCGACGAGGCTGTCGAAGAGGCGCTCAAGCACGCTTATCAGGAACCTGAGGCCGAGTATGAGGAAGAACCCGAAGTCGAACAGGTTTATCACGAGGACGACGAGCCTGAGACAGAAGTCGCTCAGAACACCGACGAGGAGGATTTTGAGCAGGTAGAGGATTACTTCGACGATGTTCCCGAAGAGGAGGAGATGTATTCCTACACCGATGTTGATACGGCTGTTGACGAGTACACTGCCGCCAAGCGTGAGTCCGAGATGATCAGAGCGGACAGACGCGACCTTCTGGACGGTTTCCTCAACGTTCTTTACGCAATCGGACGCGGACTAAAGGCAGTCGGATTGTTTATTCTAAAGATTCTACAGACCATCGGTATGGTGCTTGTGTATATAGTGATCCACTGCAAGTACTTTATCACAAACTGCTACAGAGCTATAAAGCGCGGCAGAAACCAAAAGAAACGCCGTAAAACCGAGGAAGCCCGCCGCAGAGCGGAGTCCGAGCGACGTCAGGCTCAGCGTGAGGCAGAGCGAATCCGCCGCCGTCAGAACGCTAACAGAGGCGAAAACGACCTCGTGATGGTTCATTCCTCGGCCGAAAGACCGGTAAGACGCTCTAGTGCTCCTCAGCAGCGTTCCTCAGCCGCCAGAAGGCGTCCGCCTCAGCAGCCTCCAAGGAACAGAGCTCCCAAGAACAGAAGGTATTGATGTGACTACACTGATAAAAAACGCGAGGGTAATCGACCCCTCCCGTGATTTTGATAAAAAAGCCGATATCCTGATAGAAAACGGCAAAATCTCCGCAATAGGCGAGTTTGACTCAGCTGATGAGATCATAGACGCCGAGGGAATTATTGCTGCTCCGGGATTTGTCGATATGCACGTTCACCTGCGCGACCCGGGACAAACCCATAAAGAGGATATCATTACCGGATGCAATGCCGCTGCTGCCGGCGGAGTTACAAGCCTGCTCGCTATGCCGAACACAATTCCGACCGCGGACAACCCCGATACGGTTGAATATATTATTAACAAGGCTAAAGACGCCAAGGCGAAGGTATATGTCGCCGCAAGCATAACAAAAGGGCTTAAAAGTGAGGAAGCAACCGACCTGAAAGCGCTTAAAAACGCAGGGGCAATCGCTCTCTCCGACGACGGCAGACCTGTTGAGAATACGCAAATGCTCATCAACGCTATGAAGCAGGCGCCGAATCTGGGACTGAAAATCACAGCCCATTGCGAGAGCCTCCCGATAGCTAACGGCGGTATTATGAACGAGGGCGAAATCAGCCGAAAGCTCGGCGTAAAGGGAATCCCCGACTCGGCCGAGGACTGCGGAACTATGCGCGAAATTGCCTTTGCGGACGCTCTTGACGTTCCGGTTCATATCTGCCACGTAAGCACAAAAAACAGCGTGCGTATGATAAGAGACGCAAAAAAGCGAGGCGTAAAGGTAACCTGCGAGACAGCTCCCCACTACTTCACCCTGACCGAAAACGAGCTTCTTAAGCGAGACGCGGACTACAGGATGAACCCCCCTCTCAGGCGTGAGGAGGACAGACAGGAGATAATCAGCGGTCTTGTTGACGGCACAATCGACGCTGTCGCTACCGACCACGCTCCCCATTCTCCCGAGGAAAAGGCCGATTTCGAAAAAGCTCCCAACGGCTCAATCGGAATGGAAACCTCTTTTTCCGCCGGAGTTACCGGCCTTGTAAGGACAGGAAAGCTTACGATAAACGAGCTGATTCGAAAAATGAGCACGAATCCCGCGTCGATTCTCGGTATAAATGCCGGAACTCTCGCCGAGGGAGCGCCTGCGGATATCGTGATTTTTGATATAAACGAAAGCTACACCGTTGATCCCGAAAATCTCCACGGCAAAAGCAAAAATACACCGTTTAAGGGGCTTGAACTCTACGGAAAGGTAAAGTATACGCTTTTGGACGGAAAGGTAGTTTTTAAGAATTAAAAAAAGAGAGAAGGATGAATAATGTCAAAGGGTAATCTGCTCTCTGTCCGCGAGGACGTCCGTGTGCTGGACGCAACAATGCGGGACGGAGGACTGTGCAACGACTTTTTCTTTACCGATAAGTTTGTAAAGGATCTCTACCACAATAACATTGACGCCGGAGTCGATTATATGGAATTCGGCTACAAGGCATCAAAAAGAATGTTTCCTACCGATAAATTCGGCAAATGGAAATACTGTGACGACGATAAAATCCGCGAGATTGTCGGAGATAATAACAGCCCTATGAAAATCGCCGTAATGGCTGACGTCGGACGCTGTGATTATAAAAAGGATTTCAGAGCGAAAAAGGAAAGTCCGGTTGATA
Organism: uncultured Ruminococcus sp.; assembly: GCA_902787145.1. Classification (GTDB taxonomy): domain Bacteria; phylum Bacillota; class Clostridia; order Oscillospirales; family Acutalibacteraceae; genus Ruminococcoides. Next base: position 23,541 of record CADAEZ010000004.1, on the reverse strand, counting down.
TGGTTCGCGTAGCTACATATATCAACACTATTCCGGTTGCGGTAGATATGCTGGAGCACTTCCATAAATTAGGATATGAGACCTCTATCAACATTATGGCGGTTTCCAAAAACCGTACCGAGGATATCAGAGCCGCGCTCGATATTTTCGGACAAACCCCGGTAAACGTAATATATCTTGTTGACAGCTACGGATCATTCTATCCCGAACAGATTCGTGATTTTTCCCAGCTTTATCTCGAATACGGAGATAAGTACAAAAAACAAATTGGTATACATTCTCATAACAACCAGAGCCTCGCGTTTGCCAACACAATCGACGCGCTTAAAGAGGGAGTCAGCTTCCTCGACTGTACCGTAATGGGTATGGGACGCGGTGCCGGCAACTGCCAAAGCGAGCTGCTTATCGGTTTCCTTAAAAATCCGAAGTATATGGTTGAGCCGATACTCGACCAGATCGAGAATCATATGATGAAGCTCAAGGAAGAGGGAGTTCAGTGGGGATTTGATATTCCGTATATTCTTACCGGACAGCGCAACAGCCACCCGAGAACAGCTATTGATTTTCTTAAACGGCATCGAACAGATTATAAAAATCTCAGACTTGAACTGTTGGATATGGAGTAATTATGCAGAGATTAATTGAAAAAATAGTAGAATATCAGAACCCGACCGTTGCCGGTCTCGATCCTAAGCTTGCGTATGTTCCTTCTTTTATAAAGGAAAAATGCTTCGAAAAATACGGCAAAAACCTTGAAGGAGCCGCTCAGGCGCTGTTTGAGTTCAACAAGGCGCTTATCGACGCGCTATGCGACATCGTCCCGGCGGTTAAGCCCCAGGCGGCGTATTACGAGATGTACGGCTGGCAGGGCGTAAAGGCTCTGGCACAGACTATCGCCTATGCCAAGGAAAAGGGTATGTATGTTATAACCGACGGCAAGCGCAACGATATCGGCACAACTATGGAGGCCTACGCTGCCGCTCACCTCGGCGCCACAGACCTCGAGGGCGAGGAGGTTGAGGCGTTTTCCGCCGACGCTCTGACCGTTAACGGCTATCTCGGCTCGGACGGTATCAATCCGCTGCTAAAGATTTGCGCGGACAGGGACAAGAGTGTTTTTGTACTTGTAAAGACCTCTAACCCAAGCTCCGGCGAGCTCCAGGATAAAAAGATTGATGACAAAACCGTCTACGAGACAATGGGCGATATGTGTGAAAACTGGGGCAAAGATCTCAGGGGCGCAAGCGGTTATTCCGCGGTCGGCGCTGTTGTGGGAGCTACATATCCCGAAATGCTCGGCGAACTGAGAGAAAAGCTTCCGCATACGTTTTTCCTTGTACCCGGATACGGAGCTCAGGGCGGCGGAGCCAACGACGTAAAGTTCGCCTTCGATAAAAACGGAATCGGAGCCATAGTTAACTCCAGCCGCGGTATTATGTGCGCGTGGTCCAAGGAGGAGGGCTCTTCGGAGGCTGATTTTGCCGCTGCCGCAAGACGTGAGGCAATCCGGATGAGAGACGATATCCGCTCTGTAGTGGGCAAAATGAAGGCCTAAACTTTGTTATATTATTGACAATGTCATTTTGGTGTAGTATAATTTAGTCCTACGTTCTACTTTTAACGTATGATATAGGTAATTAGTTATTATATTTTAAGTTTAATTTTGAAAGGGAGTAATTATTATGTCAAGAGTTTACAACTTTTCCGCAGGTCCGGCGGTAATCCCTGAGTCAGTCCTCAAGGAAGCTGCCGAGGAGATGCTCGATTATAAGGGCAGCGGTATGTCCGTAATGGAGATGAGCCATCGTTCCAAGTGGTTCGACGACATCATCAAAGACGCGGAGAAAGATCTTCGCGAGCTTATGAACATTCCTGATAACTACAAGGTTCTCTTTGTACAGGGAGGCGCTTCGCTCCAGTTTGCCGCTATTCCTATGAACCTTATGAAGAACAAGGTAGCCGATTATATCGTTACCGGTCAGTGGGCTAAGAAGGCTTTCGCCGAGGCTCAGATTTACGGTAAGGCCAACAAAATCGCTACATCCGAGGATAAGACTTTCTCCTATATTCCCGATTGCTCTGACCTTCCGATCAGCGAGGACGCTGATTATGTATATATTTGTGAGAACAACACTATCTACGGTACAAAGTTCCACACACTTCCGAACACAAAGGGCAAGCCGCTCGTTTCCGATGTAAGCTCATGCTTCCTCTCCGAGCCGGTTGACGTAAGCAAGTACGGCGTAATCTACGCCGGAGTACAGAAGAATGCCGGTCCCGCAGGCCTCCAGGTTGTAATTATCCGTGAAGACCTCATCACCGACGATGTTCTCCCAGGCACACCGACAATGATGAAGTACAAGACACAGGCTGACGCCGGTTCTCTGTACAATACACCTCCCTGCTACGATATCTATATCTGCGGCAAAATCTTTAAGTGGATCAAGGATATGGGCGGACTTGAGGAGATGAAGAAGTATAACGAGAAGAAGGCAGCTATCCTTTATGACTTCCTTGACAACAGCAAGATGTTCAAGGGTACAGTTGTAAAGGAAGACCGTTCGCTTATGAACGTACCTTTCGTTACCGGCGACGCCGACCTCGACGCTAAATTTATCAAAGAGGCTACAGCCGCAGGCTTCGTAAACCTCAAGGGTCACCGTACAGTAGGCGGTATGCGCGCTTCTATCTACAACGCTATGCCAATCGAGGGCGTAGAGAAGCTCGTAGACTTTATGAAGAAGTTTGAAGAAGCAAACTCATAATAAGGAGTGTATACAATGTATAATGTATTGACTTTAAACAAAATCTCGCCAAACGGCACAAGCCGTCTCGGCGCTGACTATAATGTTGGCGACGCTGTAGAGAACCCGACAGCGGTTCTCGTGCGTTCTGCCTCTATGCACGATATGGAAATGCCCGAAAGCCTCCTCGCTATCGCTCGCTGCGGAGCCGGCACAAACAACATCCCCAAGGATGTATGCGCCGACAAGGGTATCGTAGTATTCAACACACCGGGCGCTAACGCCAACGCGGTTAAGGAACTCGTTTTAGCGGGACTTTTCCTCAGCTCTCGTAAGGTTGTTGAGGGTATCGAATGGGCAAAAACTCTCAAAGGCAACGGCGACGCTGTCGGCAAAATGGCGGAAAAAGGCAAGGGTCAGTTCGTTGGTCCTGAAATCCTCGGCAAAACTCTCGGCGTAGTAGGCCTCGGAGCTATCGGTATTCTCGTAGCTAACGCTGCCGTAGCTCTCGGAATGAAGGTTATCGGCTACGACCCGTTCCTTTCCGTAAACAACGCGCTGAAGCTCGACCCGTCAATCAAGGTATATCCCACAGTTGACGACGTAATCACACAGAGCGACTATGTTACAATCCACGTTCCGCTTCTTCCGGATACAAAGGATATGATCGACGCCGAGGCTATCGCCAAGATGAAGGACGGCGTGCGTATCCTTAACTACAGCCGTGACGGTCTCGTAAACGCCAAGGCTGTACTCGACGGAATCAAGAGCGGCAAGGTTGCAAAGTACGTTACCGACTTCTCCACCGACGAGGTTCTCGCGGAGGACGGAGTAATCTGTATGCCTCACCTCGGAGCTTCTACTCCTGAGAGCGAGGACAACTGCGCTGTTATGGGCGCCGACCAGATTAAGGAATACCTCGAAAACGGAAATATCGTAAATTCCGTAAACTATCCTAACGTTACAATGGGTAGATCCGGCGCTGTACGCTACTGCGTACTCTTTAAGGGCGACGCCGTAAAGGATATCACAGCAGCTGTAAGCGGACTCAAGGCTGTAGAGGCTAAGACCCGCGGCGACTACGGATACGCTATCATAGACGCTGACGACGACGCTTCGGTATCCGCGGTTGAGGCTGTAGAGGGCGTTATCAGGGTAAGAGTTATCAAATAATTAAGTTGATTCTTAATAGCCGGCTCGTTTGAGCCGGCTTTTGATTTGCGTTCGGATAAAGATATTGACGTTTTATAAAAATAATAGTAAAATAAAGAGTAGTGAAAATCAGTGAGGCTATCATTATGACCGAAACATACAAAAACTATTTGCTTCTAAATTCATTGTCGGTATACAGAGGAATACTCGGCCGCAGTGTGCTGAAGGGATATCGCGGCTTACTCGCGGCGTCAGGCGGCAAGCCCGAGGAGTTTTTGTCCGCCTATGGCTCGTTCTACTCACTTTTGTGCGAGCGCGGAGTTTGCGATAAGCTCGCCTATACCATTACCCGGGCGGCGCTTTTCGACGAAAACAACTTTACACTCGCTGCTGCCGCGGGCGAAACCGACTCGCTGTCCGATACAGTTATTGACGCCGTAAAAAATGATTATAATATTATAAAATCACTCTGCTCGCTTGAGGCGGAGACGATTCTGCGCGAATATTCTGCAAAATTCCCCGAAGCAGAGTATGTTATACAGACTCTGCCGCGCTATACCCTCGGCTCGCCGGTAAGCGAGTTCGACGGTGATTTGGATATAAACAAGCTATCGGACTTTCACAAGCACAACGGCTGCGGATTATTTGCCCGCTACAAGGCGTTTATCTGGCGTGACGGCGACATCCGCCCGGTTGAGCATCCCGACAAAATCTCTATGGACTGCTTTACCGGCTACGAAATACAGCGTAACAAGGTTGTGGAAAACACAAAAGCCTTCCTTAGCGGCAAAAGCTGCAATAACTGTCTGCTCTACGGCGATATGGGTACCGGTAAAAGTTCGACAGTAAAGGCTATCGGAAACGAATTCCGAAAGGACGGACTTCGTATTGTTGAAATGCCCAAGGAGAGGCTTATGGATTTTCCGGTCTTAGTCGACAAAATCGCCTCTCTACCATTGAAGTTCATAGTGTTTATCGACGATTTGTCCTTTAGGCATCAGGACCAGAGCTATACCTCGCTCAAGGCCGTGCTGGAGGGAGGTCTCGCCGCAAGGCCGAAGAACGCTCTAATCTATGCCACGTCGAACCGCCGGCATCTTGTGAAAGAGAGCTGGCAGGACAGGGATACCGACGATATCCACCGCAACGATAATATGCAGGAGACCCTTTCGTTGTCCGACAGATTCGGACTCGCCGTATGCTATCAGAATCCCTCTAAGCAGGAATACCTGGATATTGTCTTTTCCCTCGCGGAGGAGGCAGGGCTCAAGATGAGCGAAAAAGAGCTGGAGCTCGGAGCCGAAAGGTTCGCTCTCGGCAGGGGAGGACGTTCTCCGCGCTGCGCAAGGCAGTATGTTGATTCATTAGGCTGACAGGAGAAAACGATATGAAACGTGTAATATCAGCGGTTCTGGCAGTAGCCGTTATTCTTACGGCCGTTTGCCTTTCCGCCTGTGAGGAAAAGAAAGAATATCCCGTAACTCTGGGTAAGGTGACTGTTGCGCAAGAACCCGAAAATATAGTCGTGCTCAACAAAAACCTCGCCGACATCGTCCTGACCCTCGGCTACGAAGAGAAGCTGGCCGGCAGAGGAGACGAGGTAAACCAAAAGGGTATGAAGGTTGTGCCTGAGGTGGGAGATTCCCAGAGCCCGTCCGTCAAGGCAATACTCAATACAAAGTCGGAGCTGGTACTCGCCGACAACACCCTTGACCCCATGGTCAGCGATAAGCTCGAAAAAAAGGGAGTAACCGTATTTCGCTTTGATGAGGCGAATACTCCTAAGCAGGTTAAGGGTTTGTACAAAAAGCTCGGCAGAATCCTAGGCGGAGAGATTTCCGGCACTGAAAACGCCGCAAAAACCTATAAGGAGCTCAGCTCAACGCTCAAAAGCATAGGCGAAGCGTCCGCGTCGGATAATACGATGATCAGGACGGTGGCCTATCTCTATATAGACAACGGAGTTCTTAAAACCTTTAACAAAGGCTCTTGGGGCGACACGATGCTCGGACTGACAGGAGCTATGAATGTGTTTAAAAACGCCGAAACCGAAGTAGTCGACAACGACAGCCTCTCGCTTTCGAATCCGGAGTTCCTGATATTTGCCGATATGGACACCTACGAGTATCTTATGTCCGGCAAAATCGCAAAAAAGCTGAACGCCCTCAATAATAAGCCCAACAGGTTTATTATCCCTTACGATGAGATTACAATGCAGGGCGATACCTCGCTCGACGTCCTGCAAAAGATGATAAAGAAAATGTTCCCGCAGGAGTTCGATTTATAATGGCTCATCCTATTAAACATTTCCTCACCATTACCCACCACCGCCACAAGGTGATTGCGAACTGCTTTCGGGCGGGGATACCGCTTAGGGGGCTTTTGCACGATTTGTCCAAGTATACGCCGACCGAGTTTATCCCCGGAGCAAAGCATTATCTGGGCGACCGATCTCCCAACGAGGGTGAGCGTGAGGACTATGGCTATTCCAAGGCGTGGATGCATCACAAGGGCAGAAACCGCCACCATTTTGAGTACTGGACCGACTACAGTCCCGTTACAAAGAAAATGGAGGGCGTGCCTATGCCGCAAAAGTTCCTGATCGAAATGTTTTGCGACAGGGTTGCCGCCAGCAAGATTTATAACGGAAAAAACTATACCGACTCCACGCCGCTTGAGTATTTTTTAGACGGCAGAAACCGACGCGGAACTCTTATTCATCCCGAAACCTCCGACAAGCTTGAGTTCTTGCTCAGAATGCTTGCCGAAAAAGGCGAGAAAGAGACATTTAACTATATAAGAAAGATGAGGCGCCAAAATGCTATCAAAGGTTAATCAGACTATTAACGCTATGACTGAATATTTCAGGGGCGACGTAAAACGAATTCAGCATTTTATGAAGGTATATACTATCGCACGAACAATCGGAATCAACGAGCGGCTGCCCGAGGATGTACAGCACCTTGTAGAAATTGCCGCCATTACCCACGATATAGGAATCAAGCTCAGCGAGGAAAAGTTCGGCTCAGCCGCCGGAGAGTATCAGGAGCAGGAAGGTCCCGCCGAAGCCGAAAAGCTGCTCTCCGAGCTAGGATTTGAGGAAGAGTTTATCGACAAGGTGTGCTACCTTATCGCCCATCACCATACATACAAGGGTATCGACAACCTGCCGTTTCGTATACTCGTTGAGGCCGACTTCCTCGTTAACATATACGAGGAGCACATCAGTATGGAGCTCGCCAAGGGTATCAAGACTAATATTTTCCGCACAGAATCCGGCAAAAAAATGCTTGAGCAGATGTACGGAATCTGATCGGAAACCACACGCGCAAAATCGCGTGTGGTTTTTTATCCGCATTCGTTGTTATCCAAACAGGTTTTTGACAAGGCAACGGCTTGTACACGCTGTTGAGCAGACAATATAAGTTTTTCCGATAAAACTCTTGACTTTCCGATTATATTGTCCACCTGTTCCCATACCGAACACAGAAGTTAAGCCCTGTAGTGCCGAAGATAGTTGGCTGGCGACGGCCTGTGAAAATAGGAAGATGCCAACATTTAAAGTGTCCACCCAATAGGGTGGGCGTTTTACTTTATAAGGAATAATTATTATGAATTTTATTGAGAATCAGCGTTCCGTATGGACTTATCTGACGGATACCGACAAGCCCATTGTACTTTACGGAATGGGCGACGGCGCCGACAAGGTGCTGCGAGAATTCGAAAAACTGAATATATCTCCATACGGCGTAATGGCGAGCGACGACTTTGTGCGCGGACAGAGTTTTCACGGTTTCACGGTTAAAAAGCTATCCGATTTTGAATCGGAGCTAAGCGATTTTACGATTGCTTTGTGTTTTGCGAGTCAGCTTCCGGATGTTATGGAGCATATCCGCGCTATAGCCGAAAAGCACGATCTTGTCGTACCCTCGGTGCCGGTATTCGGCGACAATATCTTTAACAAGCAGTTTTATAACAAATACGAAGCGGAGATTAACGAGGCGTACTCCCTGCTCTCGGACGAACAAAGCCGAAAGGTCTATGCCGAAATTATTCGTTTTCAGTACACGGGAGATTTAAGCTGTCTAAAGGCCTGCGAGACGGACAAGGACGAGGCGTTCGGGAGTATTCTAAAGCTCGGCGAAAACGAGTCCTACCTCGACCTCGGAGCCTATAACGGCGACACAATCGACGAGTTTTTGTCCTATACGAACGGAAGATACAGCAGTATTACCGCCTTTGAGCCAAACAAAAAGAGCTTCGACAAGCTAAAGCAGCATTGTGCCGATATGGAAAACATAAGCCTCTGGCAGCTCGGCTCCTACAGCGAGAACACTCAGCTGAATTTTAACACAAAATCCGGACGAAACTGCGCCATTACCGACGACGGCGTGCCGATACAGGTCGCAAAGGCGGACACTATCCTGTGCGGAAAACGTATTACCTACGCAAAGCTCGACGTTGAGGGCGCCGAAAAAGAAACCTTTGTCGGAATGCAAAACACCCTCCGCCTTTTTAGGCCCAAGCTCAACGTAGCCGCCTATCACCGCTCGGAGGACATATTCTCGCTTATCCTTCAACTCAGAAACATTAACCCGGAGTACAGGTTCTACCTTCGCCACCATCCATATATTCCGCATTGGGACACAAACTTGTACTGTGTTTAGCCTTTTCTTGCTCTATAGGAAATTACTCAAAACTTGAATAATTCAAAGAATAATTCCTAAATTGGTCATTCATATTTACTTGCTCCTATAGAGTAAAAAAAGATTTGTATTCTCCGCTCAGTTTCTGCTTCGCATAACGAGCGATGAGTAGCGAAAAGCGTGCCATAGGCACGCTTTTCTTGACATAATCGGTTAAGAGTGTTACAATCAAATTGATAAATGTTCGCGCGAATATGATTAACCATATTCGAGAAATTCGCCTTACGGCGATATGCTGTCCCTATTTGCAGGAGAATGCTATGAGTGAACGGAAGTTTAGGAACAAGCCCGCGCGACCGGCTCCTCCGATAAACGCGCTGAAAAAACCGTCTGTCCGTACCGCCGGCAACGAACCCCAGGAAGAACTGATGATTAATATATCCGAAGCTAATCCGGGAGGCGCGGTAATAATCGACGAGCCGGAGGACGAAGTCAAGCTTTATGTTCCGTCAAAAGCTAAATCCGACAATAAAAGCGAAAACAAACCTAAAAAATCCGGCCGCAAGGGAGCTTGGATAGCGGTGATTGCTTCGCTTACGGCCGTATGCCTCGGAGTGTTGGCGGTATGCTTTTATCTTAAAATATTTTAACATCACGGAGCTGACGCAGTGTCGGCTCCTTTTCTGTTAAATGATACAATCTTGTAACATTTGGCGATTTGGACAGATATTATAAGAATTACCCTTGAAATCTGGTGAATAATTTATTATAATTTATTATGTATTTTGTAAGATAGGGGAGTATCTTGCTGTTCTTTATCGTACAAAATCGTCGGCGCAAAACGCTGACAGTACAAATATCTTTATAGGGGGAAATTCTCTTGGAAAAACTGTTCAAACTAAAAGAACATGGTACGAACATAAGAACAGAGATTATCGCCGGTATTACCACCTTCCTTACAATGGCGTATATCATCTTTCTTAATCCACAGGTTATCAGTAAGAGCAACGAAGCTCTTGCCAATGTTCCCGGAGCGATGGAGCATTCGGCGGTATTTACCGCTACGTGTATCGCGTCCGCTTTAGGCACATGGCTTATCGGCTGGCTTTCGGGCTATCCTATGGCTCAGGCTCCCGGACTCGGACTCAACGCTGTATTCGCGTATACTCTGTGTCTTGGCTTCGGATTATCGGCTCCTGCCGCCCTAAGCGCTGTATTTATTGCAGGTGTATTCTTTATTTTACTCACAGTTACAGGCGCCAGAAGAGCTATTGTAGAGGCTATTCCGCTCTCGCTGAAAAAAGCGATCACAGCGGGTATCGGCTTGTTTATCGCGATTATCGGCTTTGTAAACGCCGGTATCGTTGTAGATAAGACAACCGGCGGCGCTACAACAATCGACCTCGGTAACTTTGCCGACCCCAAGGTTCTTCTTGCTATTGTAGGAATTCTTATCATCACTATTCTTATTGTCCAGAACGTAAAGGCCGGTATCTTCATCGGTATGATTCTTACAGCGGTTATCGGCAACATCTGCCAGTTCTGCTTCGGTTTGGATATGGGCATTGCGCTTCCTAAGTCGTGGGTGCCTCACCTTGACTTCTCTATGTTTGGCAAGTGCTTTACCGCTATGGGCGAGTTATTCTCGGCTCCGATCGCGTCTCTCGTAGCTGTTATGATTACACTCGTGCTCGTTGATATGTTCGACACAATCGGCACACTCATCGGCGCTGCCGACAAAGCCGGCTACCTCGACGAAAACGGCAATCTTCCGAAAATCGAGAGAGCTATGCTCGCCGACGCGCTCGCTACATCCGCAGGCGCTGTATTAGGTACATCAACAGTTACAACATATGTAGAGTCCACCGCCGGTATCGCCGCGGGCGGACGCACAGGTCTTACATCAACAGTCACAGGTATCTGCTTCGCGCTGGCTCTCTTTATTTCGCCTGTAGTAGGTTTTGTTCCGACATCCGCTACCGCTCCGGTACTTGTTATCGTTGGTATCCTGATGTGCGCTTCTCTAAAGGATATCGAATGGGATAACCTCGAACTGGCTGTACCCGCTTTCTTCACAGTAGTTGGTATGCCGTTCTTCTATTCTATCACCGACGGTATCGCTTTCGGATTTATCTCTTATATAGTAGTTATGGTCGCAAAAGGAAAGGCAAAGAAGGTACATCCGCTGATGTATATAATCGTCGCCCTGTTTATCCTTATGTATGTAATTACAGCCCTACAGACATTAAAGATTCTATAATCTCCAAAAAGAGGCCGTCGCTAAGATAAGTGGCGGTTTCTTTGTCCTATAGAGCAAAATAATTTTTATTCTCCGTTCAGGTTTTGTTTAGCAAAATAAGCGATAAACAGCGAAAAGCGTGCCGTATGAGCGCTTTAACGTGCGAATATTTTTAATAATAAAAAATAATAATATATAATATAAAACACAGGAGGAAAACTATGTCAAAATACGCAGGAACACAAACCGAAAAAAATCTTGAGGCTGCCTTTGCCGGCGAGTCACAGGCTAGGAACAAATACACCTACTTTGCCTCAAAAGCAAAGAAAGACGGATATCAGCAGATAGCCGCTCTCTTCCAGAAGACCGCGGATAACGAAAAAGAACACGCAAAAATGTGGTTTAAGGAGCTTGAGGGAATCGGATCTACAGCGGATAACCTCAAATCGGCCGCCGACGGCGAAAACTACGAGTGGACTGATATGTATGAAGGATTCGCCAAAACCGCCGATGAGGAAGGTTTTCCCGAGCTTGCCGAGAAATTCAGGCTCGTGGCGGCTATAGAAAAGCATCACGAGGAGAGATACCGAGCTCTGCTCAAAAACATCGAGACGGCCAAGGTGTTTGAAAAAAGCGAGGTCAAGGTCTGGGAATGCCGCAACTGCGGACATATTGTTGTCGGAACTAAGGCTCCCGATGTTTGTCCAACCTGCGACCATCCGCAGAGCTTCTTCGAGATAAGCGCTGAGAATTATTAATATAGCTTAGGGCTGTTACAATGACCCGACCTTAGAAATTCTGACTTTCTAAGGTCGGGTCAAATCTTGCGGTTCGGGTTTTTCTGTAATAAGTATAAGTATGACAATACAACGTTATTATATAAAGAAAAAGTTGCCGCGAATCACGGCAACTTTTTGTCATTAATCAGTCTCTGTCGTCCCCGAAGAAGAAAATCGCTACGGTTCCGGGGCCTGTGTGAGAGGCAATGATTGTTCCGATGTTGTAAATCTGAACCTCTCCGTTCATTTTGGTAAAACGTTCCTCAATCGCTTTCTTGGCGTCCTTAGCGTCCTCGATAGTGTTCGAGTGGCTGATGAAGATTTTGCCGGAGTAATCGTTGCCTCCGTCAGCGTGAGCGGTCATCTTGTTGAGGATATAGTTTATGGCGTTGCGCTTACCGCGAACTTTGTCATATGCGATAATCCTGCCCTTGTCGTCCAGCTTAAGGATCGGGCAGATATTCAGTATCGCAGCGACAGTAGCCGTCGCGCCCGACATACGTCCGCTTCGGCGGAAGTACTTCAGGTCAGTTGAGAAGAACTCATGGTGAACCTTGTGTCTGGCTTTGTTGACCCACTCGGCCACCTCGTCGATAGTTTTGCCTGCGTCTCTCATATCAGCCGCGGCGTCAACCAATAGTCCGTAGCCTGACGAGCTGCAAAGGGAATCTATGACAATAAGCTTGCGATCGGGGAATTTTTCCTTTAACTTCTCGGCGGCGGACTCGGCTCCCTGGATTGACCTTGTCATACCCGAACCGAACGCTATATGCAATACGTCGCCTTTTTTAAGAAGCTCCGTAAAAAAGTCAATATACTGATATTCGTTAAGCTGTGAGGTAGACGGAATCTCCTCCTTGAGCAGCTCGTAAAACTTCGTCAAAGCCTGCGGATCACGATCCATATCGTCCTCGTATTCCTTGCCTTTGGCTGTATAGGAGTAGAATATTACGGGTATATCACGTGAATTTATAATTGAAAACGGCATATCCACTGTGGATTCGCACGATAAAATAAAACTGTTCATACCGGGTCACCTCATTAGTTATATTGCTTTTTAGATTATACAATAAAAAGTGACCTTTGTAAACAGATATATTATGTTGATTTTTATTTTTTGTTTTGTTATACTGATTATATCGAGATTATTACTTTAACTTCAGAGAGGTAAGATTATATGCTAAAAAGAACTGTTTCGGCAGCGCTGTCTTTGCTGATAATTATCGGATCGCTGGTAGTGTTCGAGGCTGCCGCCGATACCCAAAATATACTCGAAGTTCCCCGAATCACCTTTACTACTGAGAACGGCAACGGCACATCCTTGCTTAAATCGGACGGATACGTCAATGCCGAGGTACAGATAGAGGACGTTGACGGCTCAATCCTTTCAGACAGTATTATTATGAAGGTGCGCGGCAACAGCTCCGCGTTTGACAGTATCGCGAAAAAATCATATAATTTCAAGTTCGAAAAGAAGAAAAACGTTCTAAATATGGGCAGCGGAAAGAAATGGTCGCTGATTTCCAATATTTTTGACCCGACACTCGCCCGTAATTATGTAGCTTTCAGCCTTGCCAAAGAGTTGGGAGTTCCCTATACCTCGGAATTCAAGGTTGTCGAGGTAGTGGTTGACGGCTCGTTCAGGGGTTGTTATCTGCTGATTGAGCCTGTCGGCGACGGCAAGGACAGAGTAGACATCGACGTTAAGGGTAACGACGGCAAAAAGGACTTCCTGCTGGAGCTTGAGGCTCTGCGCGAGGAGTCCGACGTTACTTATTTTACAACAAACGGAATCCGCTTTGCCGTAAGCGAGCCCGACCCTCCTAGTGAGGATCAGGTCACCTATATGCGCTCCACAATGGATGATGTGATTTCTACGCTGAAAAACGGCACAAAAGAAGAAATTGAGAGTAAAATCGACGTAAGCTCCTTCGTGAAGTTCTACCTGCTCAACGAGTTTCTCAAGACCGTAGACTTCGATTTCAGCTCGTTGTATTATTACTACAAGGACGGCAGGCTTTGCGCGGGCCCACCGTGGGATTATGACCTAAGCACAGGCAATGTCAACGAGAATTTTTCCGCGCGCTACGCCTCGTCCTATAAAACAGACGGGTTGTTTATCAGCGGCTTCAATCTCTTCAAAATCCTTTGCGCAAAGGACTGGTTCAACGAATTGACGAAGGCCGAGTTTGCCGAGCACTATGCCTATTTTGCCGCTATACCGGCTAAGGGCGGTGTGATTGACAGCTTCTACAACACATATGAAACTGTAATCAAAAGAAACTTTAACGAGGCCGGATGGCGCGTAAACCGATACTATGTAAACGTTATGAAAACTCCGCTCAATACTTTTGAGGAGAACTGGGACTTTTACGTCAACTGGTGCGCTGAGCGTGTCGAATGGCTGAGAGAGTATTTTGGAGTTGAGCCGATTACAACCACCGAACCGGTCACGGAGACTACCGAACCCTCTACCGAGACTTCGGAGCCTGTCACCGGCACAACCGAACCCTCTACCGAGACCTCGGAGCCTGTCACCGGCACAACCGAACCTGTTACCGGAACCTCGGAGCCTGTCACAGACACAACCGAACCCTCTACCGAGACTTCGGAGCCTGTCACCGGCACAACCGAACCCTCTACCGAGACTTCGGAGCCTGTCACCGACACAACCGAACCTGTTACCGGAACCTTGGAGCCTGTCACCGACACAACCGAACCTGTTACCGGAACCTCGGAGCCTGTCACAGACACAACCGAACCTGTTACCGGAACCTCGGAGCCTGTCACAGACACAACCGCGCCTGTTACCGAAACCACCGAACCGATGACAGAGACTACAGAACCTGTCACATACGCTATCGAGCCCGTCAAGGAGACTCTCCCTAAGCCAAAGACAAAAACAACCGTCAACGCCGGCAAAAAGCAGGTTACGCTTTCTGTGTCTCCTGTACAGGGCGCGACAGACTATAAAATTGCCTATAAAAAGTACGGAGCTAAAAACTGGAGCTATGTTTATACCGGCGGACAGACAACCTTTGTTTTCAGTAATCTAAAGTCAAACGGATGCTACGTGTTTATGACCTGCGCGGTTAATACTGCCAAGTCGATCACAAGCCCCTGGTCGAACACAAGCTACAGGTATATCTCTAAGACGGAGCAGAAAAAGGCCATAGCCTCTAAAAAATCCGTAAAAGCTTTCTGGAAAAAGAACAAATACGCCGATGGATACCAGATTATCTACTCTCTTAAACGCTCTATGAGGTCGAACATACTTGTAATCGTCAACAAAAAAACCGCGGTGTCATATAGAGTCAATAACCTTAAGGCGCACAAAAAATACTATATCCGCGTGCGCGCCTACAGAATAATAAACGGAAAAAAATACACCGGCGAATGGTCGGTAATCAAATCTGCTAAAACTAAATAAAATGAGAAAAAGCGTGCAAAAAAGCGCGCTTTTTCTTCAATAAGAGCTTTTCTTAAGATTATCTTTAGATTAAGATGCTATACTGTGTTTACAGTTACAAATTCGAGGAGGCAGGATTATGAGTATTATAAAAAAAGCAGTCAGCATAGCGCTGTCAGCGGCAATACTTGCGGGAGCGTCAACCGGACTTACTGCGTCGGCAAAGGATAACAGCTCGGTTATCTTCGATTTTAACGAGGATAATATCACCGACGAAAAGGATATCGAGAGCGTTTCGCAATTCGCAAAGTTCCATATTCCGCTTAACCAGGCGTTTGTTTACGGCGATTTGTCCGCTGCTGAATACGACACAACACAGGCGGATTCCATTCCTCGTTATTTTTTAACCAACATCAATCAGTCCACCACGCCTAAGTATCAGCGCCCACTCGGCGATTGCTGGGCATTTTCGGCCATAGGAGCGTTGGAAAGTTCTGCCCTCAAGGCGAAGAATTCATCGAACAAAATTGATTCAAAAGCCTTCGGCGAGCCTGTGCTGAGCGGCCTTAAGGACGAGATCGACTTGTCCGAAAGAGCTGTAGCCTGGCTGGCTGGCGAGCCGGTCGGCAACGACAATTCTCAGTCGGGAGAAGGCTTGGTTTACGCGGATTCCGGTATCGGGCGATATAACAACGGTGGCAACGGCGCGTTCTCCGAGACGCTGTTTACCTCGTGGAGGGGCGTTTTGGACGATCAATCCGCACCTCATCAGCCGAACAATTTCGACAACAGCCTGAAAGGTCTTGAATCAAACAAAGACTGGTCTCTGCCTGAAGGCTTCAGCGCAAAATCCGCCGATAAAGCTCCGCGCGTGACCGATTACCTGTGTCTGCCGTCGTTCTCCGAGTTTGGTCTGGATAAGGAAAAGGGCATTCGAACCTGGAAAAGCTACGATAAAAAGGCTCGCAGCATTGTAAAGCAGGCTATCCTCGATTACGGCGCGGTCAGCACCGATTACGATTCAACAATCGACAGCCGAAACAGCACTTTCTATACCGAACGAAAAAACACTCTGCCTGACCACGCGGTTCTTATAGTCGGCTGGGACGACAACTATTCCAAGGATAACTTCCTGAATAACGCCTTTAGCACGTCCGAGGCCGCTCCCACAGAGGACGGCGCATGGCTGGTAAAAAACAGCTGGGGCAGCTATGACTATATGAAATCCCTGTATAAAAACTGGGACGAGGACAGGGAAGGCCTCAACGGAATGACTTATCGGGAAACCCTCGAATACGCCGAATCCCACAATATCACAATCGAAGATATGAAGAAAAAGAAGTCGAATACCGAAAACAAATACCTCTACGAGTTCGGTATAAGGGATAAGGACGACCGCGGTACCGGATATTTCTGGATTTACTATAACGACCGCTCAATCTGTTCAAACTTTGTGTTTAAGGTTGATATAGCCGACGATGGTTACGACTACGACTATAATTATCAGTACGACTACACAACGAGTGAGGACAACTTAAAAACCTCACTGAGAACCTCCGACACCAACACCCTCGTAAGCAATGTGTTTACATCAAATGGCAATGAAAGCCTCAAAGCCTTCTCCGCCTATACAAACGAGACGGATTCCGTTGTAAAAACTGACATCTATCTGCTCGGCGGCGGCGAGAGTAATCCGACAGAGGGAAAGCTTGTATATTCCTCCGATGACAGGGTCAAGTTTGCAGGATTCCATACAATAAAGCTTACCAAGGAGATCAAGCTTGCCAAGGGTCAGAAATTCGCTATAGTCCAGAACACAAGGTCTCACGATAACAGGACTAATGCCGAGGTATCCTATCTCAACCTCGAAACCGTACTAAAGCCCGAATACAGCTCAATCCGAGACGCCGAGCACAAGGTGGTCTGCAACGAAAACGAAACCTATGTGTTCCTCGACGGAAGCTGGACAACTCCGAAACAACTCAACCAAAACCTCGATATCGCTAAAGTGTTTACGTTTGGAAACGCCAAAATCAAGGCGTTCACCGTCAACACCGTCGAGGAAAAGTCTGCTCCATCCCAAACAGTAAAAAAGCCTGTCGTTAAAAAGGCTAATCCGATAAAGATCTCCGTCAGCAAAAAGACAGTTAAAGCTAAAAAGCTAAGGAAAAAATCGCAGAAAGCGGCCACCCTAACCGTAAAGAACGCCGCCGGCAAGGTGAGCTTCAAGCTTAAATCTGTACCCAAAAAGATTAAAAAGTATGTAAAGCTGAGCGCGAAGGGTATCGTTACCGTAAAAAAATGGAAGAAGGCCAAAAAAGGAGACTATAAGCTAAAGATAAAAGTCACCGCGAACGGCAACTCGCAGTATTATCCCGTTACGGTAGACAAAACAGTAAAAATCAAGATAAAATAACACTTAAAAGGGCTCGAAAATCGAGCTCTTTTTCATTTTACTTTATAGGAAACTGTTCCGTAACGCTGCAAAATGATAAACTTTTTCGCAGGATAACTGAAATAGCAATAACATAAACTCCTATAAAGCAAAAGCAAAAAATAATTTGTATTGTCCGCTCAGTTGCACGCTGCGCGCGCACGAGCGATGACTATACGAAAGCGGACGCGCTGATTGCGCGCGCTTTCTTGTAAGTAAACACTTGCAGCAACGAAAGTATTCATAAAAACGGCTACGGCATCAAGGTTGTAAAAGAGTAAATATAGAAAACTCATTATTTGGCTGATTTTTTGTTTTATCCTCTTTTCTTAAGATAATCTTTAGATTGCGGTGTTATACTGTGTACATAAAACAAATCTTATCAGCCCGCGGTAAGATTGCGAAAATAATCAGCGGGCAGAAAGGCAAAGAAAAACTATGAAAAAAATAATCAGTATTATTATCGCCGCAATGATGATGTTCTCAGTATCCGCAGTTATGGCTCACGCGGCCGAAACAGACGAAATTTCCGTGGGAGCCGACAGCAACACCTCCGCAGGCGCAGAATCCTCCGGCTCAGCCTCAGGCGCCGGTAACACGGTCAAGTTCGACGCTTCCAAATGGAAGGGCTACTCGATGATCTACTGCCATATCTGGGAGAGAGGCGGAGACTCGTTCTACAACTGGCAGTCAAAGAAAGAGCTCTGTGCCAAGGAAAGCGACGGTGTCTATTATTATGACCTCGACAAGGCGAATATCTCGCTCGATTCCTCAAAGGACTATTGCATCATTTTCAGCTCAAACACAGGAGTCCAGACCTATGACACTACTTTCGGCAAGGAGTGCTTCGGCGATATGCTCAAGGTGACGGACAACAAGCTGGAAAACCCTAAGGATTCCGAGAAAAGGTCCGAGGAGGCTGTATGGACTACCAACAGCTCAAAGTACGGCCCGCACCTCGCCCTTACCTCAATCGGCAGTATCGTAGGCTCAAAGCTCTGTCCTCACGAGAAAGGCACAGAGGTTATCGGCGACTGGATCCCGAATTATTACACAAGCCAGTTCCTCGACCCGGTAAAGGCTCTCGCCACAGCTCTGCCTAAGTTCGGCATCACATCCTCCGCCGACCTCGATACAATCTACGGATATATCATCAGCAAAAAGCCGGAGCTATCAGATAACGAGAAAAAGGACATCTACAACGTGCTCGCCGAGGGCTTTAAAAAGGCGTTCCCGGCTAAGGCCGGCGAGGTAAAATCCGCTGATGAGGCGACAAAGTCTGCCGAGAAAAAGGCTAAGGAAATCAAGGCTAACGGCGGCCACGTTACCTCCGACAGCAGTGCTTCAAGCGGCGGTTCTTCGTCAGGCACTGGCACAGGCTCAGGTTCAAGCGCAAGCTCAGGCGCGGGCACAAGCTCAGGCTCAGGTTCCTACAACAGCTCAGGCTCGGGCCCGGACGGTCAGGAGGATACAATCCTCTTTGTGCTTGCGGGAGTAATGCTTGTATGCGCGGGCGCGATATATATGTCACGCAGAAAGAGAGAAGAATAACATTCTAAATTTCCATATAGAATCCGCGCGATACACAGGTCGTGCGGGTTCTTCACTTTTCTATTGCTAAGAGCAAAACAATGATATATAATATATACATAATGATTTTTCGAGGTGTTATTATGTATCGTATTTTGCTCGTAGAGGACGATAATAATATTCAGGACTTGATAAGCAACTATTTTACAAAGAAAGAGAAGGGACTCTTCGAGATCGACATCGCCTCAAACGGCCAGACAGGTCTCGAAAAAGCCTACGAAAACAACTACGACCTGCTTTTGCTCGACGTTATGCTTCCTGAGCTTGACGGTTTCGAAATCTGCAAGGGAATCCGCAAGGAGAGCGACGTCCCCATTATGTTCATAACCGCCCGCGTCAACGAGGAGGACGTTCTGCGCGGCTATGCGCTCGGATGCGACGACTATGTCGTAAAGCCCTTTCCGCTTCCGGTACTGTATGAAAAGGCTAACGCTCTGATAAAGCGCTCCAAGGGTCTGGTACGTCGTAAGGTATTTACTACCGGCACCCTGTCGCTGAATCCTAACAACGGATTGATTGTCAGCGACGGCGAGGAGGTCAAGCTCACAGCTCGCGAATACGGAATACTAAAGATTCTTATGGAAAACAAGGGCAAAATCATCAGCCGGGAAAAGCTGATGGATATGGTCTGGGGCTATAACAGCGGTATGGACGAGAGCGTGCTCTACACTCATATGCGAAACCTGCGAAAAGCTCTGGGTCCAAACGGCAAGCTTATCAAAACCGTTATAGGACGAGGTTACAGGATTGAGGACTGTTAAATGGAACAACGATTGAAAAAAGAGAGGAACAGGCTGTTTTTGCGTATTATCCTGATAATAACCGCGGTATGGCTCAGCGTAACGCTGGCGTTTTGCGCGGTTACTATGGTTGTAGAGGTCGAGATGGTAAAGAGCAGCGGACTGTCCGGCTTTTCCCAACTTGCGCAGATGATTATGCTCAGTAACGGAGAATTTAGCGTTATGGAGTCCTCTTTCCTCCAAAGCTCCGGACTGGATAATACCGGTGACAAAAACAAGCTCGATACCCAGCTTGCGATTATTGATATAAGACGTTTCAGGACGGTTGTCGATACGGCAAAATCTATCGGCTTACGGTATAATGTCGAGATCGGGCCGGATTATTATCCCAGCTTTTTCGGGTTTTTAAACTATGATACGCTCCGAAACTCAATGAGCGACCGGCAGTTCAACAGTATCAAAAAATGGCTGAATACCGAACGCGACGACAAAAACTACTATGAGCTGATATGCACACGCTGTCAGCAAAAGGACTTCAATATCATCCCCACAGAGCTTGAGATCGTGCTTGTGGACGGTTACGACAGACGTTTTATTCTCCAAAAAAACATCGAGACTTATAAGCTGGACGTCAAGGTTGACGAAAACTCGGAGGTCTATACATGCAGCGACATAAGAACTAACTGTATTCCAAAGGGATTTTTGCTGAACAAGGAGTATTGCGAAGATTATATGTCGTCGCTGACAAGAAAACAGCTCCGACAGCCTATCGTCACGGTTTGGCCAGGGCTTTTCGAGATGGTTTTTTATGCCTCCGACACGATAAGCCTGAGCAATACGGATAACGAAACCGTCGAAAACGAATGGGAAATCTGTTACGCAAAGAAAATCAACATCTTCGATAACTGCAAGCCTACGCTTGCAATGGGAACGTCAGTGATTTTTGTGTTCTTCCTGACAATTGCGGTAATACTCTGTCTTATGATTTGGAAAACCGTAAAATCACAGATTATACAGGAGCAAAAACGCCGCGGACTTACCGACGCTCTTGCCCATGATATAAAGACTCCGCTGTTTGTAATAAGCGGCTACGCCTATAGCTTGCAGGAGGATATTGATTCCGAGGAACGCGATAAATACCTCGAAAAAATCCTGGAGCAGACCGATTCAATCAATAATATGGTATATAAAATGCTCAACCTCAGCAAGTTGGATTCCTACAGCGCAGAGCTCAACCTCAGCGAGTTTGACCTGTATAAGCTTGCCGCCGAAGCAGCGGAAAACTACGTTAGCCTCCCCGAAGGCAAAAGGATAAAGCTTGCGCATACAGGCGATAACACCGTAAACGCCGACAAAGAGCTCGTTAAAGAAGCAATCGGCAACCTGCTCGACAATGCCGTAAGCTATTCGCCCGCCGACAGCGTAATCGAGATCGTCGCCGACGGCAAGAGCCTCTCGATATCCAACCCTTGCGACAACCTCACAAAATCCGATTTAAAGAGCATAACCCAGCCCTACGTCCGCAAGGACAAAAGCCGTCACCAAAAAGGTAACGGCCTCGGTTTGTCGATAGTAAAATCAATCTTCGAGCTGCACAAGTCTAAATACAGCTTAAAGCTTATCGACAACCGCCTTGTAGTAAAGTTTGTGCTAAAATAGTAACGAGAAAGGAACTGCCGGGTGCGGTTCCTTTTTACTCTAAGTAATCTGCTCAAAACCTGCGTTTACTTTTACAATTAACTTTGAATTGTTTCCTCCGCTCTGTCCGATCTATCGTACACTGAATTTGATATAATAGTATTGTAAACAAAAACAAATTCCGAAAGAGAGGAAAAAACTATGTATACAATGCTGTTATCACCCGAATTCGAGACCGAAAAAGTGCTATCTCCTGATTTTCGTCGCGGACTTTCTCCGTTCGAAAGATTCCTTGCCGACGGAAAAGTATATAATCCCGACTGCTACCTTGTAAACGAAAACGAAGATTTCTCATTCGAGGGTATAGATGTATTCATCCCCGAACCCTACGGAGACGAAAAACTTGTAGCCTGATATTGAAATATTCATTTTGTTGATGTTATAATAAGGTGTACCCGGAAAGAAGGTGACCTTGTGCTAAAACAAATTATAGAAAAGAAAGAGAAAAAAGTCGAGTATGTCGAGCTGATCTATGACCTGATTTTCGTATATATCGTCGGGCGGAACAACTCGCTTTTGCATAATATCACGAACGGCTTTGTCAATCCGGCGTCCGTATTCGCGTATATCCTGTGTACGCTGGCGGTTATACAGATTTGGAATTTTTCGACCTATTATATAAATATCTACGGCAGGCATAGTGTCCGGGAACACGTATTTCTGTTTCTGAATATGTTTCTACTGTACTTTATCGGTGAGGCGACGCGTATCGGCTGGTACGAGCACCATACTATGTACCATATTGCTTGGATTCTGATTTTGCTTAACGTTGCCGCGCAGTATCTTTTTGAGCTTCGCAATCACGACAATGACGCAAACCGCCGACAAATAATGCGTATGGCTTTTGTGCTGATATCCGAGGCGGCTGTTGCCGGAGCGGCTATTTTTGAATACAGGTTTTTCGGTACGTCGTGGCTGTCGCTTGCAGCGATTTTATACGGAATGGGGTTTGTGCTGCTTTTCGGTCAGCGAAACGTGGCTTCGTTTGTGGACTTTTCGCACCTGTCCGAGCGCGCTATGCTCTATGTGGTCTTTACTTTCGGCGAGATGATAATCGTTGTTTCCGGCTACTTCGGCGAGACTATGACTGCGAACAGCCTGTACTTTGCGTCGATGGCATTCCTGATTGTTGTCGGATTGTTTTTGAGCTACGGCGTGTTCTACGACAGGATTATCGACCGCGACCGTAACACTAACGGTCTTTTGTATATGCTGACTCATATTTTTATAATATTCTTCCTCAACAATATCACAAACTCGCTTGAGTTTATGCGTGACGAGGAGGTCGAGCTTATGCCGAAGATAATATTTCTGATAGCTTCGTTTATTATGTACTACGTCTTTCTGTTCGCGTTGTGCGGCTATTCAAAGAACAGCCTGAAGCCCGCGTTCTTCCTGATTCCGGCTCTGGTATCGGCGGTATTCGCCGCGGTTATGTTTGTATTCCGCGAGAATATGTATGCCAACATCGCCGTATCCGTAGTATATGCGTTTGTTATGTTCGCGATAATCTTTGTCAATGTCAAAAAGCAAGGGGTCAGTCAATAACCCCTTGACTTTTTTATAACAGAGTGGTATGATTTGTATAACAAATCATACTTTTGAGGTGGATTCTATGTCAGCACTAAAGGATAAATACGCCTGGACAGCTACTGTCGGCGAAAAAGGACAGATTGTAATACCTAAGCAGGCGCGCGAGATTTTTGATATAAAGCCGGGCGACACGCTTATGCTTTTCGGCGACCGGGAAAGGGGAATAGCGATTCCTCCGAAGTCGGCGCTTACAAGTCTGCTTAATATGGCATTTGATGACGGGGAGGATGGCGACAAATGAAGATAGCATTTTTCAGTATTCCGGCGCACGGGCATACTAACCCTATGCTCCCGGTAGCTGCCGAGCTTGTCAGCAGGGGAGATGAGGTGCGATTCTATTCCTTCGAAGAATTCGGAGAGAGGATAAAAGCTACAGGAGCCGAGTTCGTATCCTGCGACAGATTCCTGCCCGAAGTCTCCGACGAAGAAATGGAAAAGCTAATGAACGTATCTAATACCGAGATGACGATACAGGACATCCGAACGACGCTTTCGATGAACGACTTTCTCGACTCGG
>CADAEZ010000003.1 GCA_902787145.1 uncultured Ruminococcus sp. | reverse complement strand
GCGGCAGAGCGCCGGACTCACAGAGTACGTCTGTCTTTGTCAGTTCCTCTACTGTAATTGCAGGAGACTTATATTCAAATTTCATAACTTATCTCCTCCCTTATGAATTAAAATGATCGTAAACATCTTTGTAGTTTGTGTTGAGCTCATACTGGCCGGCATTCTTGTAGGTTGCGAAAGCAGCCTGGTCGTTGCCTGCAGTCTTGAATACGAACTGAACCTTGATGTTAGTTGTGTTGCCGTCGGGAATGTTGTAGATAGCAGCTGTGAAGTACTCGAGGTCATCGTCAGCGCCGCTTGTCAGTGTGTTGTTAGTAGTATTCTTACATGTCTGGAACCTGGTTGTGCTACCGATTGTGATGAGGTAGCCGTAGTCTGTGATATCCTGATTCTGTAAGAACTCCTTGTCAACAGCTGTGATGAAGCGGAGAGCGTTGGTGCCGTTACCTTCATCATACTCACCGTTTTCGGGAGCCTGTCTGAGCTGTACACCGAGAATAGAAGCCTTGGCGGGAACGTTGATGCCTGAGAGTGTTGTTGAGTCAACAAATCCGAGACCTGCTGTCTTCGGTACATCAAATCCCTCATCTGCGAGATCCTGGAGATCCATAGGAGCTACTGTGTAAACGCCCTGTGTATCAGTCTCTACCCACTTGAGTCCCTCAGGAAGTGACATGCTGTTGTCATGAGCTGTAACCTCGGCATCTGTATTCTCGCCGTAGGTATAGTCGCCGATCTGTACGCCGTTTGCGCTGTCAATACTCGGGTTGCCGGTGATTGATACAGCAGGAGCGCCGCCGGGATATCCGCAGCTGTCAACTACGATAGCGTCGCCTGTAGGATTACAGCCGTTGCCGTTGTATGTATAATCAGCCGCGTTACCGTTAGCTGTGTATGTACCGCCGTTGATTGTAAGATCGCCGCTCTTTGCATAAACAGCTGTTGCGCCGGTTACAGTAGCATCGGTAAGTGTTGTTGTTGCGTCGCCGGGGAGATATACAGCTACGCTGTTGGTAGATGTCAGCTCACCGCCGGTTACGTTGATTGTAGCGTTTTTGGTTTCGCTGCCGTTGGTTGAGATAGCAAAGCTGTCTTCGGATGTGATATCAGCAGCGCTTGTGAATGTACCGTTCTTTACATATACACCGGCAGTATCATCTGTTGCCTCAACTTCGAGGTCATCAGCAAGAGTAAGCCTGGTGGCGTTGTCGTACATATAGAATCCGCTTGCGTTTTCATATGCAGTATCAAATACAACTTTACCGTTCTGAACAACTGCATTAGAACCGTTTCTTACGATGAAGAGAGCGCTGTAATTTCTGTTTAATGTAAGAGTGTTGTCGCCGAGATCGATTACTACGTTCTTTTTCGCTGAAGCGGTACCTACATTGATAGCAAGCTCAGTGCTGTCTTTGAGAAGGTTAACTGTGTAAGTAGCTGTGTTTGTGCTTGTTGCATTCGGAACTGCGCTTATAGCAGCATTCAGAGTATCATAATACTTTGTTGTAGTTCCGTCGCTAAAGCTTGCAACAGCGTCTACAACTGTAAATGTATAAGTCTTTGCAGTAGAATCATAAGCTCTGTGGATTGCGTAAGCGCCTTCGGGAGCAACAATTGTAATCTTTGTGTAGTTATCGGTTACGATTGTCTGTCCAACGCTCATAACGTAAGGAGTAGCATCCTTTGCAATGATTTTAATGAGAGAGCCGTTAGCAGCCTCAACAGCCTCGGCGAATGTCTCGTACTTATTATCGCCAACCTGAGCAACGTAAACCTTAGCTACGATCGACCAAGTGCCGTCATTGTTGTCTACAGCTTTCCAATCTTCAGGACATTCAGGCTGAGTTGCGCTTGTTACAGTAGCGTCTGTGAAAGTCCAAGTACCGCCGCCTGTGTATACGTCATCTGTGCTGAATCCGGTTGCGCTTACATCGTTGATTGTAACTGTGCCGGTGTTATCATCAGCTGCGTTAGCCTTGATAAAGGACTTGAGCGCTTTGCCGCTTGCTACGGTTACTGTAAGATCGTCGATAGCGATGCTTGCGTTTTTACCGATTGCCGAAGCATAGTCGCCCTTAAATGTAAAGTTTACTGTATGACCGTCACCGTGGAGAACGAAGTTTCCGCTGTTAACGTTCATTGTCATATACATATCGCTGATATCGTCAACGAGATATACTTCGCTGCCGTTCTTTGCCGCATACGCGAGAGAGATAGCGTCATATACGATACGATCGCCGTCGCCGTTCTTGATAACAGCGCCGGAAGGAACGTTGTTGATCTGGCCGTGAACATAAGGATCGTTAGCAACGATAATCTCTGTGAAGTTAGCGTCGCTTACGCTACCGCCGTTAAGAGTAGTTGTACCTGTGAAGGTAACCTTCTTTTTGCCACCCTTAGCAATGCTTTTGCCGTTAGCAACTGTGATGTCACCTGCGATAGTGTGATCCTTATCAGTGTTCCAAATCTTAAGATTGCTTGTTACTGTAACGCCGTCGCCGTTAACGTCAGCTACGATGTACCAGTCGCCGCCCTCTGCAGCAGCTGTCGCAAAGTCGCCGTCATCATAGATTGTGTTAGCAGCCTTAGCTACTACTTCGCCGTTAGCGTTTTGATATGTTGAACTTGTTGTGTAAGCACTTACATCACTTGTGAATGTACCGCCGGATACCTCGAATGTCGAACCGTTTGTGGAATTGAGGTCACCGTCTACAGTACCGCCGGAGATTGTTACTTCGGCAGGATCTACTTTCCATGAAGGACCTGTAGCGTTGATGTCGCCGTTGATTGCGCCGCCTGTAACGTCAAGCGCGGAAACAACCTTAACATCACCGTTGAATGTACCGCCCTTGATCTCCCAGCCCTGGTCGGAAGAAATATAGAGAGCGTTGGCGTCACTTGTGTATGTACCGCCTTCGATTACAACATTCCAACCCGAAGAATCGGAAACGCATCCGTCGCCGGCATACTTCTTGTTGATTGTAACAGCACCGGTCTGTCCTGCGGAAGTATCCTTAATAGTAAAGGTGTTGCCGCCGGGATAAGCCGAACCAAGTGTAATACC
The DNA here is from genome assembly GCA_902787145.1 of uncultured Ruminococcus sp. Lineage (GTDB taxonomy): Bacteria > Bacillota > Clostridia > Oscillospirales > Acutalibacteraceae > Ruminococcoides. The sequence goes on along the minus strand of CADAEZ010000003.1, from coordinate 57,456 downwards.
TGAGCCGGATGTATTTGTAATTGTGTGACCGTTGAGGTCGAGAGTTACTGAATAATCATCTTCACCAATGAATACATTGCTATTAATATCATTGATCAGCGTAACTGTACCGTTAGCACCTGCCGCCTTTACAGCGTCGTTAACATTTGAGTACTGATTTCCGTTTACCTCAGCAACCATAAGCTCGGCTGTATTATTATACTGAGAGATATTTCCGTTAGTGCCGACAAAATAATAACGACCGTCTAAAACGTAATATCTGTCCGCGCCTGTGTTGGTAACAAAATCATCGCTGAGCGAATCAGTCTGCTCGCAAGTATCAAAAGCGCTACCAGAGCAAGGCTGACAAGCCTTGTTGCCGTCGATATACCACCAAGAACCATCATAAACGTTCGTTGTGTCAGTTGTCTGTCTTGTGTTGTCACGGTTGAACAGTACCCAGTTAGCGTCATCAGGAAGAACAACGCCGTATACGGACTGACCCTGAGAATTGTCATACAGATAGGTCATAGAAACCCAATCGCCAGCTACTGTCTCAGTAATAGCGTTCCAGTGTTCGTCATAGCCTGTGGTTTTAACTTTCCAGTAATAAGCCTGCAGAGCACCGTCAGAATCCCAGTTCTGTGAATCTGTAACGAATACAGTCTTTGTATCTGATGAGAAATCCGCAGGAGCCGCGTTAGCAGTAACTGCCATTACAGACATCATGGAAACAACCATCATTACAGCAAGAACTACTGATAATACTTTTTTAGTCATTTGCATGGGATAAATCATCCTTTCTAAATATTAATTTTTTCCCTTTTTAAAAAAGTGATTCATAAAAATCCGAGCTCTTTTACTGACAACATCTGACCCCACACCTTCAGCAATTCGGAATTCGGAATTCGAAATTCGGAATTATATAATGTATGCTGCTGCCGGATAGCCCGACAACGTAGCGGAGCTTGGATCGATTTACACAAATACTGTGCAATCTTAATGCAATCAGCGGACATTTTTCCGCCGACTATAACATTATGATTTATTCTAACATATTTGTAGGACATTTTTCAAGTGTTTTGACTATACAAAATGCACAAATTTTAGCGAATTTTTAAAAAATTTAGGCAAGTTGTAATATTTGTCACGTTGATAAATGTTTAACGATTTAGTACCCCTTTGTCAAGGGGTCGAAATTTTGGTGCCGCTTGCGGCACCAACGCGCAGCGTTGATTTCGGGGGATAAAACAGCGTAGCGGTCGAATAGAGCAAGGCTGCTACGGAAAACCCGCTCTATAGGAAACCTCATCTCCGGAAATTGACACGCAAGCGTGTAACAATTTCCTTCCCTAGCGGGAGACGGAACCACCTCTGTCGCATTCGCGACATCTCCTCCAGCGGAGGAGTCTCCCTTGACAAAGGGGTACTTGTTCTCTATTAAGCCTCGCTCTGTTGGAAGCGTCATCCCCCAAAATCGAGCCCTTTGGGCTAACGATTTTGACCCCTTAACAAAGGGGTACTTGTTTGCAGCGTTATCAAACCTCGCTATGTTAACCCCTTGACAAAGGGGTACTAAAGATTTCTTCCGTTATCGTGTCGCATACGCCTCTAAAGTTTTGGTGTATTTCGTAATTGCTAAAGCGAAGCACTTTATACCCTAGCTCATTCAGTCTCTTATCCCTTAGCTTATCAGCGGATTCGGTTTGTACGTCTCTTTTATGGTGATCGCCGTCGAGCTCTATCACCAAGCCTAAATCCGCTGAGTAGAAATCCACGATATATTCATCTATTACTTTTTGAGCCGTAAACTTAACAGGACATTGTTTTAAGAAATCAAACCATAGGTGACGTTCTTCTTTTGTCATATTCTTTCTTAGTTCTTTTGCCCTGTATATTAATTCTCGGTTGTACGACATACTCACTCACCCAATACGACCGTCGACTGCGGCGGAAGGGACAGGGTGTCTTTTGACAGGGTTGGGTGGTCGTTTTTGTTTTTATTATTGGAAGCTACCAGGTCGGCTCTCAGCGTTGAGGGGAAATCGCCTGTGACGGTTTGGGTTTCGGACTTGTCGAGGTTGTGGATTATTGTGAGTTTGTTGCCCTTGTACTCCACGATGTAGCCGCATACGCCCGGTTCGTCAAGCTTTAGCTCCTCGGTTATTGTTCCGCGGGATATCGCCGGATTCTGGTTCTTTATCTTTATAATTCTTTTGTAGAAATTTAGAAGTGAATTCTCGTTTTTGAGCTGCTGTTTTACTCCGCCGTAGGGGATCTGGGTATCGTCGGAGCCCTGCTTGCCGTTGACCGAGATATTGGGGAGGTTTTTGCTGTCCCATACCATTGGCGCGCGCTTGGGTTCGTCACCCAGGGCGGTCGCCTGCTGGGTCATTCCGATTTCCTCGCCGTAATAGATGTAGGAGTTGCCGGGCATCAGCATATAGAGCGCGGCTGCCATTTTGGTACCGCTGAGACCCGCGGTTTTGTTATAGTTAGCGCTGCGCACCTGGTCGTGGTTCGAGAGGAAGTAGCAGTTTATCGCGTCTTTGTTATTCTTTTTGGTTTTTTCCTCAAAGCGCTTGACCGAGCTGATGAGTCCCTGCTGGTTCTGATTGCGGACGGCATTGACAAATCCGCCTGTTGAACCGGCGAATCCGAACGCGAAAAAGCTGTCGGTACCGGTCTTGTACATTTCCTGGATTTCGGAGTTGCCTGTCCAGTTTTCGCCGACCATATATACGTCGGGCTTGATCGACTTGGCGGCGCTGTAGTACCATTTAAGGAATTCCACGGCGTCGGTATGGTCATTGGCGTAGTATTTTGTGGCGTCAAGACGGAAGCCGTCAACATCGTGCTTTTTGAGCCAGAATTCGGCTATCTTTTTAAAATAATCGCGCGTACACTGCTCGGAGAGGTTCCACTCCGGCATATGCTCGGAGAAATTGGACTCGTAGTAGTAGCCGTCGGCGATTTCGGTATAAGCGTCACCGGGATTATCGGGGTATTTTTTTATCTCGAAATACTTGGCGTCGGCGTTGAGCTTTCCCTTGTTTATAATAGAATCGCAGGCGCTCTCGAAGAGCGGATGGGTGTATGAGGAGTGGTTGAGTACCATATCTATAATCAGCTTGATTCCGCGCTTGTGACATTCGGCGACGAGCTTGTCGAAGTCCTCGATTGTGCCGAAGGCGGGATCTATGCCGAAGTAATCTTCTACGTCATATTTGTGATAGGACGGCGACGGCATTATCGGAGTGAGCCAGATCCCGTCGACGCCGAGGTCGGAGCCGGTGTTGGGGTCTCCGTCGTTGAGATAGTCGAGGCGAGAGATTATACCGGGGATGTCGCCTATGGAGTTGTTGTCGCTGTCCTCGAAGGCTCCTACGAAAATCTCGTAGTAGTTGCGGTATTTGTCACCGGACTGCCGCGCCTTGATATCCGCGGTAGGGTCTTTGTATCCGCCGGCGCAGGAGGCGAATAAGGATATTATTATCGCGGCCGCGAGTAGGAACGATAGTGTTTTTTTCATATATATCACCTGTCGGATAGAATTAAAGGGCGACATAAAGCCGCCCTTTGAAAATGTAAAATTAACCCTTTACGCCGCCGGCGGTAACGCCTTCAACGTAGTAACTCTGCATCTTGAGGAACAGGATTGTAACCGGAACCGCAACGAGTACCGAGCCGGATAGGAAGCGCTTGAACCATTTGTTAAGATGGTCGTTGTCAAGCATCTTTTGCAGGCCGATGGCAACCGTGTAGTTGTCAACCTTATCACCGGCGATAATCTTCGCAAGGATGAAGTCTGTCCAAGGTCCGATAAAGGCGGTAAGTACAGTATAAACTACGATTGGCTTTGACATCGGAAGAATGATCTTCCAGAAAATCTGGTTACGGGTGGCTCCGTCGATAGTAGCCGCCTCGTCAAGAGCTCTTGGAATTGTATCGAAGAAGCCCTTGGAAATCTGGAAACCGAGACCTGCGCCCGAGCTGTAGCAGATGATGAGAGCAAGGATAGGTCCGTCGAATGTCGGAATACCAAAGATGCTCTTGAGATCAAGAATCTGCATAGCCTTTAAGAGATAGTAAATAGCGATCATTGTCATAAATCCGGGGAACATACCGAGGATCATACCGATGTTGATGAACTTTTTACGGCTCTTAAATCTAAGACGTGAGAACGCGTATGATACCATAAGCACGCTGATTGTAGAAATTACACAGCTGAAGCAAGCGATAACAAATGTGTTCAGATACCATCTTGGGAAGTTAAGGCTTTCTGTCTCTGTTAAAAGTTTTACATAGTTGTCGAAACCGTAGGTTTCGGGAAGAAGAGTCTGCGGAACAGCACCGGGATCGGCACTGAACGACTGGATTACAAGGTAAGCGAGTGGAGCTACCCAGATAATACCGAGAACCGCAAGCAGAATGTAGATAAATGTATTGGCGAGACCGCGTCTTAATTTATAACTTTTTATCATGAGAACGCCTCCTCGTCTTTTGCCGACTTAGTCAGGTTGAATGTGATGAGTGACAGAGTCGCGCAAACAATAAATACAAGAATACCTATCGCGGCGGCAAGGTTGTAGTCGTGGGACTCACCCATAGTCAGCTTGAACAGCCAGGTTACAAGGATATCGGTGTGACCCGCGTTGTAGTAGTCCTCCGTGGTGGGACCGCCGTTGGTAAGCAGGTAGATAACGTTGAAGTTATTGATGTTACCGATGAAGCTTGTGATGAGGTACGGTGTGGTTACGAAGATCATATACGGAAGTGTAATCTTCATAAAGCTCTTAACCGGACCCGCGCCGTCGATAGTAGCAGACTCGTAGAGATCCGCCGGAATATTCATAAGAATACCCGAGGTGATAAGGATTGTGTAAGGAATACCAATCCAGATATTGACGATAATTACCGTGATTCTGGCCGACAGCCACGAATCAAGGAATTTGTAGCCGACATTGTGGCCGGTGATTACGCTGAGGAGCTGGTTGATAGCGCCGTTCTCCTGGAGCATCTGGCTCATAAGGAGGAGAGATACGAACTGAGGTACAGCGATTACTACTACGAAGAGAGTTCTCCACAGAGCCTTGAGCTTGATGCCCTTTTTGTTGATCATAAGAGCAACAATCATACCGAGGATGTAGTTGGAGAATGTAGCGAAAATCGCCCAGATTACAGTCCATTCAGCAAGGTTTATAAATGTAGTTGCTTTTCTTGCGCCCTTTGTGATATTTACGAGCTCGCCGAAGTTCGATAGTCCAACCCAATGGAACAGGTTGGCAGGCGGCTGATGCGCGTTATCATAGTTGGTAAACGCGATAAGAATCATAAATATCAGCGGCAGGATTGTAAAACAACCGATTAACAGACAGGGAATTGTCATAAGAGTTACGTGGAACTTCTCGTCGAAGAAGGTCGCGATCTCTTCCCTGAATGTCAGGACATGCTCGCCGTTCTTTTTCTGCTCATACACCTTGTAGGCGCTCTTTGTCTGAGCTATGTATACAGCGAAGAAGATAATTGAAATTACAATTACGAGAACGCTGTAAAGAAGGATGAGCATTGAGTTGTCACCGTAAATCGGGACATAGTTGAATCCATCGGCGGATAGCTCCTCATATGTCTCGACAGTACCGAGGGTACTGAACTTGGAGATATATGTCCAGCCGAAGAATAGCATGAAGCAGATATAGGCAGCTTCACCGATAAGGAACAAGAGTCCCTTGATAATTTGGCCTCTCACCATATTGGAGACGCCGAAGATGAGATAGGACAGCTTTACAAAAATGTCGCCCTTAACAAATCTTTTTCCGTAGTTAGCGAATCCCTTGCCTATCGAAACAAAGAATCCCACGATTGCTTTGCCCACCATAATAAAGAAGCGGGCAAGGTTAGAGGGTAGTTTCTTGAAGAAGTTGGCAAAGTTATAACCGAACCGCTGGAAAGGATTTAGCTGCATATAATCAATATATCTCATCAAATCACTCTCCCTTTTCTTTTAAAATTTTAATAAAGCTTAAATAATAATTTTGCGTTATCCTGTTCCCCTAAGTTCCAAAATCATTATTTAAACCATTAAATAAGTTTCAAAACTACACGATAACGTAAATACACATTTGTGCGGTGCAGGGCAGCCCCGGTATGGGGCTACCCTTAAGTTTTAAAATAGTTGAGATTACTGGTCGAGAACGTTCTCGATTGTCTTGTCGAGGAGCTCGGTGAAGTTGTAAGTCTCAGGATTTGTGTTGTCAGCGCAAAGCTTGTTACCAAGGTTGCCGAACGGATCCCAAATCTTACCAATGTTAACCTGAGCTACAGAATACTTACTCTGCTCAAGAAGAGCTGAGATAGCAACGTCGTTCTTAACAGCGTCTGTGTTGATAGAAGCCTCAAGTGTCGGGCTCCAGCCTAACTCTGTGCATCTCTCGTTCTGGCACTTCTCGGAAGCGAGGTAGTAAGCGAGAACCTGAGCTGTACGTGGGAACTTGGAAGCGCCGTTAACAGCGAGTGACTTATAACCATACATCGAGTAGATCTGCTGATCCTTGCCGCCGATGTTGATTGTAGGAAGCTTGGCAGCGCCGAAGTTCTTGCCGAGAGCCTGCTTGATGCTGGCTGTATCCCAGTTACCATCGATGCCTGCGCCGCAGGTTGACTTTCTGGAGCTTGTTGATGTGAAGCCGGATGGAATGTTAGCAACTGCTAAGCTCTTGAAAGTGCCTGTGTACTTGTGCATAAGTGTTGAGAAAGCCTTCATCGAAGCAACGACTGCTTTCTTGTCGTACTTGTTGAACTTCTGTGTTACCTGGTCTTCCTCTAAGCCTTCGAGTCTGAGTCCGCCTGTGAACAGGAACATACATGAATAGTAACCGTTACCTGCGTCCATGATGAACTGCTTGCCGGCCTTCTTACAAGCCGCGAGAATTCCCTCAAAAGTAGCAGCGTCCTTATCGGATACTACAGACTTATCATAAACGAGGAAGTAGCCGTTTCCTGTCTCAGGAATAGCATAGAGTGTGTCCTTCTTTGTCTTTGGGTTCTGCATTGTGCATGCGTCTACAGCATTGCTAAGGAATGTAGCCTTTACGTCGGCGGCATACTTAGGAGCGATCTGCGCGATAACACCCGCGTTAACGAGGTTATTGAGCTGGTCATTAGCAAAACCGAATACGTCAGCGCCTGCCTCAGCGTCGGAGAGCATCTGTGTGCCGGCCTCAGCCTCAGTCTGAACTACTACGTCAATCTTGCTTACGCGATCAGGATACTTCTTTTTGAAGTCCTCACACTGCTTCTTGAGAAGCTTAGTGTAGTTATCAGGACCCCAAACTTTTAACTTGGCGGCCTTCTCGTCGCCGAAGTCAGAATCCGCAACAACGTTATCAAAACCTGTCTTGGATGTGTCTGTGGATACAGTAGAGTTGCTGTCGCCACCCTGAGCTGCTTTTGAACCACTGTCGCCCGAGCCGCCACAACTAGCGAAGGCAGCCACAAGCATCATTGCCGCTAAAACAATTGCAACAATCTTTTTCATTTGAATTCCCTCTTTCATAAAAATGATATTTAGCACTTTTAACAAGCGCCAAGTGAAACAGCGTATAATTGGGGACTACGCTGTTCTGCCACTATATAAATAATAACACAATTTGGCACAAAAATACAACTCCCTTTGTACTTTTTGTCTAAAACATCAAAACAGCACTATATTTTTGTGCATTTCAACAAAGGTTTTTTTGATTTTTGTGTATTTGCACAAATCACGCTGTTAATTTATGTTTAATATGCACTGTTAGGATTTGTGCAATTTTACTATTACGTTTTTGAATTTATAGACTTTTCCAACAAAAGCGGAAATTTGAAAATCACTTTTTCGGCAGTTATCGGTTATTTTTTTGATTTTTTTGTGCAATTTGCAATATATAATTATTTATGCCCGATTTTTGCTCTTAAACACTGGGTTTTCGGGCATTTTTTGAGTTTTTCCGGTTGTTTTTTTAATATTATATTGGTATAATTATAGCATAATAACCTGAGAGGGAGGTTCTTCGTAATGAAACTTAAAGCAATTCTTAAGACCACGGAGTATTCTTTGGTAAGAGGAAATGACGAGGTCGAGATTTCGGATATCATCTATGATTCGCGCAAAGTCGAAAGCGGCGCGGCTTTTGTGTGCCTTAAGGGATATAACTCCGACGGTCACTCCTACGCGCGCGACGCTGTCGACAAAGGAGCGGCGGCGCTGATTGTAAGCGATGACGTCGACGTGGACGGCAACGTTACAATTGTCAAGGTCAAGGACACCAGAGAGGCTCTCGCCTATATGAGCGCCGAGTTTTTCGGTAATCCCGCAAAGGAGCTCACAACAATAGCGATCACCGGCACAAAGGGCAAGACTACGACAGTCGCGATGATTAAGCGCATACTCGAATGCGCCGGTATAAAGAGCGGCACAATCGGTACCCTAGGAATTATTATCGGCGACAGACATATAAAAACTAATAATACAACCCCGGAGAGCTACGAGGTTCACAAGGCTATGAGAGAAATGGCCGACTTCGGATGCAAAGCTATGATTATCGAGGCTTCCTCGATCGGGCTAAAATGGCACAGGGTTGACGCGATTGAGTTTGATTACGGAATTTTCACCAACTTCTCGCACGACCACATCGGCGGAGCCGAGCACAAGGATATGGAAGAATATTTGCAGTGCAAGGCGATGCTCTTTAGGAAATGCAGGGTCGGCATAGTAAACCGCGACGATGAAAAATGGACGGAAATTATCAAAGACGCCTCCTGCAAAACAGAAACCTTTGGATTTGACAAAAACGCCGACCTTGTCGCGACAGACGACAGGCTGCTGTCCAAGCCGGGATTTCTCGGTGTTTCCTTCCGCTCAGAGGGCAAAGTCGAGGCGGACATCGACGTAGCTATTCCCGGACATTTCAGCGTATACAACGCGCTGGCGGCAATCGGAGTATGCGCCGATATGGGAATTAAAACCGAATATATTAAGGAAGGCCTAAAGACCGTAGCCGTTAAGGGCAGGGTCGAAATTGTTCCGGTACCCGGCAACTACACCTTGCTTATCGACTACGCCCACAACGCTCTTTCTATGGAAAATGTGCTTACAACACTTCGCCAATATAAACCGAACCGACTTATCACCCTGTTCGGAGCGGGCGGCAACCGGCCCAAGGTTCGACGTTATGAAATGGGAGAAACCAGCGGAAGGTTATCCGACCTCAGCGTTATAACCGAGGACAACAGCCGATTCGAGGATGTTATGGACATCATAGAGGACATCAAGGTAGGAATCAACAAGACCGACGGAAAATACGTTGTAGTTCCCAACCGCAGGGACGCTATAAAATATTGTATAGAGAACGCGCAGGACGGAGATATAATCGTGCTGGCCGGCAAGGGTCACGAGGATTATCAGGAAATACGCGGCAAGAAATACCATATGGACGAAAGAGAGCTCATCGCCGAAATACTGGATGAACTTGCAAAATAACAATTTAAGAGGCAAAAAAACGGGGTGTCGCAAAAACGACACCCCGTTAGTTTTGATTATCAGTCGATTTCAACCATAACCTTCTGCTCTGTTCTTACAGCAGCGGAACGCGCGATTGTACGGATAGCCTTGGCGATTCTGCCCTGCTTACCGATGATACGACCCATATCGTTCTCCGCAACGTGGATGTGGTATACGATTGTACCCTCCTCGTCAGGAGCGTCGGCTGTAACATTTACAGCGTCCGGGTTCTCTACAAGACCTTGAGCGATTGTTGTTAATAATTTCTCCATAATTAAATTCCTTTCATTAATTAGACTAAGCAATTACCTGAAAACTCAGCCAGTTTAGTCAATATAACCATTCTTTTTGAGAAGAGCCTTAACGGTGTCAGTTGGCTGAGCGCCGTTAGCAATCCACTTCTTAACGGCTTCGCCGTCAACCTTAAACTCCGATGGCTTCTTAAGGATATCGTAAGTACCGATTTCCTCAATGAAACGGCCGTCGCGCGGGTATCTTGAATCAGCTACCACTACGCGGTAGAAAGGAGCCTTCTTGGCGCCCATTCTTCTGAGTCTGATTTTTACTGCCATTGGTATCACCTCCGCAAAGTTAATAAATTATATATTAACCAATGAGTTATTGGATTAATAACCTATGGTTACAAGCAAATTAGAACGGCATTCCGCCGGGCGGCATACCGGGCATTCCCGGCATACGCATAGCGCGTTTTTTCTTGCCTTTTCCGCCGAGCTGGCGCATCATCTTCTGCATATCCTTGAGCTGCTTTAAAAGACGGTTTACCTCCTCGACGCTTCTACCGGAGCCTGCGGCGATCCTGCGCTTGCGGCTCGGATTTATGAGGTCGGGCTTTTCGCGTTCGGCAGGAGTCATAGAGAGGATGATAGCCTCTGTCCAGTCGAGCGCTCTCTCGTTGATATCGACGTCGTCAAGCTTGCTGCCGACTCCGGGGATTTTGGAAAGAATACCCTTCAGCGGACCCATCTTCTTAATCTGTCTGAACTGGTCAAGAAGATCGTTAAAGTCCATCTTGTTCTGCATCATCTTTTTGGCGACCTGCTCGGCCTTTTCCTCGTCGAGCTTTTCTTCCGCCTGTTCAATCAGGGTGAGGACGTCGCCCATTCCGAGAATACGGCTCGCCATACGGTCGGGGTGGAACTGCTCGATATCCTCAAGCTTTTCGCCCGTACCGGCGAATTTTATCGGACAGCCTGTAACTGACTTGACCGACAGCGCCGCGCCGCCTCGTGTATCACCGTCGAGCTTGGTGATGATAACACCGGAGATTTCGAGAAGCTCGTTAAAGCTTTTCGCGACATTTACGGCGTCCTGACCTGTCATCGAGTCGATAACGAGCAGGATTTCGTCCGGGTTAACCTCGGCCTTGAGGTTTTTGAGCTCATCCATAAGCTCCTGGTCTATATGAAGTCGTCCGGCTGTATCAAGGATTACTACGTCGTTGCCGTAGTCCTTGGCGTGCCTGATAGCTTCTCGGGCAATTTTGACCGGGTTGCCCTGTCCCATTTCGAAAACAGGAGCTCCGGCTTTCTCGCCGACAACCTTTAGCTGCTCGATAGCCGCGGGACGATATACGTCGCAGGCAACGAGAAGCGGACGGTGGTTCTGCTTCTTAAGCATTTTGGCGAGCTTAGCGCTGTGGGTTGTCTTACCGGAACCCTGGAGTCCGCACATCATAATAACCGTCGGGGGCTTTGACGCGAACTCGATACGGGCTGTTTCGCTGCCCATAAGAGCGGTAAGCTCCTCGTTTACTATTTTGACAACCATCTGCGCGGGAGTAAGGCTCTCCATAACGTCGGAGCCGATAGCGCGCTCGGTAACTTTATTTGTAAATTCCTTGGCAACCTTATAGTTAACGTCCGCCTCAAGCAGCGCGAGCCTTACCTCACGCATAGCCTCCTTGACGTCGCTCTCGGTAAGCTTGCCTTTGTTTTTTAGGCGCTTAAAGGCGCCGGAGAGTTTTTCGGAAAGACCCTCGAATGCCATAACGCCACCTCTATTCGTGTAAAGATTTCGCGGTCATAATGATTTCGTCCGCGATTTTAATATCATAATTATCCTTAAGATGCTCCGCCAAAAGCTCAATCCTGCGCAGACTCTGTTCGGTGCGCCTGAAACGCTTAAAGAGTCCGAGCTTTTCCTCGTACATCAGGAGGCTCTTTTCGGCACGCTTGATCGAGTCGCGGACGCCCTGACGGGTAATACCCATCTCGTCGGCAATCTCCGCCAAAGATAAATCGTCGTTATAATAAAGAGAAACCGCCTGCGCCTGCTGCTCAGTAAGTAGCTGACCGTAAAAATCGTACAGCAGGGAGATTTCCATATTCTTCGCCAAAATATACTCCGCCTTTGCCGTTATATGTGTAAAGAGATTTACTTTACAGACACATTATAATATACAGAAGTTTTTTTGTCAATACCCTGATAATACTATTTACAAAGATAAAATAATTCTGTTAAAACAATAAATAGCACAAAAACAAACCGAAGAATGTACAATATCAATAATTTTCCTTAACTGAATTCAACAGATTTAACAAAATTAAATTTTCAATAAGGAAACTTCTCTAAAAATCGTGACTTTTTTTTGTGATTATGTTATAATAATCGTTGAATTAAATGATTTGGGGAAAATATCCTCAAAGAAGGAGTATCACTACGGACAATTCTTTCAGCATCGGCAGAACCGAACACGCGGTAGCTCTGTTCGGAAGCTTCGACGAAAACATCAAGCTTATCGAACGGGAATTTAATGTCAGGATAACCGTCAGAGACGACGAGCTCAAGATAAGCGGCGATGACGAAAATGTTTTTAAAACGCATAAGGTACTGGAAAATCTGATGCGCTTTATCAACCGCGGCGAAACCCTCAGCGAGCAGAACGTAAGGTACTGCATCGCTATGGTCAAGGAAGGCAGCTCGGAAAACATAAGCCAGCTTGCCGACGACTGTATCTGTATCACCGCTAAGGGCAAGCCCATCAAGCCCAAAACTCTCGGACAGAAAAAATACTGCAAAGCGATTGCCGACAACACCATTACATTCGGCGTGGGTCCCGCCGGAACGGGCAAGACCTACCTGGCTGTCGCGATGGCGGTCACGGCATTCAGAAGCAAACAGATCAACCGCATTATTCTGACGAGACCCGCAGTGGAAGCAGGCGAAAAGCTCGGTTTTCTGCCCGGCGACCTGCAAAGCAAGGTAGACCCATACCTGAGGCCTTTGTACGACGCTCTGTTCGATATGCTGGGAGTCGAAACATATCATAAATACGTCGAAAAAGGCAATATCGAAATCGCTCCGCTCGCGTATATGAGAGGCCGCACCCTTGACGACAGCTTTATAATTCTCGACGAAGCGCAGAACACTACAAAGGAACAGATGAAGATGTTCCTCACGCGACTCGGCTTTAACAGCAAGATGGTGGTCACAGGCGATATCACCCAGATTGACCTGCCGAACGGCCAGAAAAGCGGACTTAAAGATTGTCTCAGAATACTTAGGAATATCGATGATATAGCTCAGTGCCGGTTTAACGAAAAGGACGTTGTAAGGCACAGACTGGTTCAGGATATTATCAAAGCATACGAAAAAAATGAGGTGGTAAGAAATGAACGAAAATAAGCTCAGAGTAATAATCAACAACAACCAGAAAGCGGTTAAAATCCCTACAGGACTTAGAATGCTGATCAGGCGCTGCTGTCACGCTGTACTTGAAATGGAAAATTTCAGAGAGCCGGCGGAAATCAGCGTAACATTTACAACCAACGCCGAAATAAAAAAGCTGAACGCTCAGTACAGGGGTATCGACGCGGAGACAGACGTGCTCTCCTTCCCTATGGGCGAAAACGGCGAATATGACACTAATATGGAAACAGGCGCCAAGATTCTCGGCGATGTTGTTATATCAATGGAAAAAGCCTATGAGCAGGCCGACGCATTTGGCCATTCGCTGCAGAGAGAGGTCGGCTACCTTACAGCCCACAGCGTGCTTCACCTTCTCGGCTACGACCACATCGAGCCCCTGGAAAAGGTCAGAATGAGAGAAAAAGAAGAACAGGTTATGGACGCGCTGGGTCTGCCCGCTTCGTCAAGCTATATTTTAACAGAATGAAAAAACAGCTGAAAAGCTTTTTTGCCGCGTTCTCCGGAATCGGACAGGCGATACTCACCGAGGGTCACCTGAGATTTCATACCGTCGCGGCGGTATATGTAATCGCGTTTAGTTTTTTCTATGAGCTGAGCGCGGAAAAATGGGCTGTAGTCATTATGACTATCGCCCTTGTTATAAGCGCCGAGCTGGTAAACTCGGCCGCGGAATCACTGTGCGACAGAATCACGAAAGACTACGACCCGATTATAAAAAGAGTAAAGGACATCTCCGCCGCCGCGGTTCTGGTTTTAGCCGCGGGCGCGGTATGCGTAGCCTTTCTGTTCTATTTTGACATTGACAGGATAGTGTACATCTTCAATTATATAACAGGCAGGGCTCCGCTATTGATTTTATTTTTGTTATCGCTTATAATATCAGTATTATTTATAGTACCGGGACCGTTAGTGATAGCACAGCTTTTTAAAAGGAAAAGAAACTAAGTGATAAGCGTTAATATTTTTACCGCTTATCACCCGAAACTTGCAACTATGGCTGTCGCTTAATGCGACAGCCCTTTTATATATAATGGATAATATCTTTAATTATATTGAAAACTACGGAGGCAGCCGATTCTACGAAAAAGAATTCAACAGCATCGACGCGCTGATTCTTGCCCAATTGTCGTATATTCCCTTTGACGGAATAGTGAAGCCGTCGCTGAGAAGCGCGGTGACAACAGACATAGCCTCCTCGATATTCTTTAAAAACGCCGATTTTTCCTCGGTTATATGGAAAAACGACCCCAAGCTGCTGGTTGCCTTAGCCAAAAGCAGAAGGTTTAAGGATATAAGAATCTCAGGCTATATAAACGAGATAGACAAGGATAACGCAAAGCAGTTCTCGGCGGTTGTATTTGAAATTAGAAAGAATCTGCGGTTCATCGCGTTTCGGGGCACAGACCACTCCTTCGCGGGATGGGAGGAGGATTTCACCCTATACAGCCGATCTGTGCTGCCGTCCCAAAAGCAAGCGCTGAGTTATTTTGAAAAAGCCGCGGGACTGCTTAACGGCGATTTTATAATCGGAGGCCACTCCAAGGGAGGAAACCTCGCGCTATATGTATATGAGCACATCCATAGGCAGTTTAAAAGCAGGATAAAGTCGGTTTACAATTTTGACGGACCGTCGCTGAACAAGGAGATTGTTTCGGAAAAAGTCAAGGTTTTTGTTCCGCAGTCATCTGTTTTCGGAATTATGCTGAACCAGGGAGAAAACTACTCGATAGTTAAATCCAGAGGCGCGAGTTTTATACAGCACGACATAACAAACTGGGAAATTAAAAACGACGATTTCGTCTACGCTGCGAGGCGTTCGGGAACAAGCCGCTACATCGAGCGGGCGTTAAACGATTTTGTAGACAGCCTAAATCAAAAGCAGCGAAAAGACTTTATAAACGCGCTGTTTAAGGTGTTTAGCGACACCGAGAAAGCGGATTTTGACGAAGTGTTGAAAAACCCCGCTGTTATTGTACAGTCGTTTTTCAGGCAAAACAAAAGAAAACGAAGCGTAATTCTTAACACCTTCGGAAAGGTAATAAGAAGCGCGGGGATAAACATATTCAGACAGAACTGAGAAAGGGATTTTATGGACAACAAAAAATCAGCTTTTATAGCGATAGTAGGCAGGCCGAACGTCGGCAAAAGCTCACTTCTTAACCGACTGCTCGGCACAAAGGTAGCGATTGTATCAAGCAAACCGCAAACTACCAGAACCCGTATCACAGGCGTACTCACCGAGGGCGAAACACAGCTTGTATTTGTCGACACTCCCGGTATGCACAAGCCCAAAAACTCACTTGGAAAGTATATGGTTCGCTCAGTAAGCGAAAGCGTCAACGGAGTTGACTGCTGTATGCTGGTTGTCGAGGCCGGACGTGAGCCCGGAGATACCGAACTCAGCCTGATAGAAAAGTTCAAGTCATCGGATATGCCGGTGATTCTGGCCATTAACAAGATAGACACGGTCAAAGAAAAAACCGATTTGATGAAGCAGATTTTGTCCTACAGCAAGCTGTGCGACTTCACAGCCGTTGTGCCCGTATCGGCACAGGACGGATCGGGGCTCGCGGAGCTGAAAGATGAGCTTATGAATCAGGCTGTGGAGGGAGGTCACTTCTTTGAGGACGATACCCTGACCGACCAGCCCGAAAGAGTCCTCGCCGCCGAGATGATAAGAGAAAAAATCCTGCGGCTTTGCGACAAGGAAATCCCCCACGGAATCGCGGTTGTAATAGAAAAAATGCGTATGCGCGAGGGCAGGGACATACTCGACATCGACGCGACGATATACTGCGAAAGAGAAACCCACAAGCGAATCCTCATCGGCAAAAACGGAAGTATGCTAAAGAAAATCTCGACCTATTCACGCCAGGATATGGAGAAATTCTTTGACTGCAAGGTTTTTCTGCAAACCTGGATAAAGGTTAGGGAGGACTGGCGCAACAGCATACACCAGATGCGCAACTTTGGCTATGACGAAAAGGATTTTTCTTGATTTTTCCATAAATTTTTAAGCCGATATCATCAAACACTAGCTTTGGTGATATTATGAACGAAATTGACGCGTGGAACGCGTTTTGGTACAGCGGAAGAATCTACGACTACCTGATGTACAAATCCATCCACAACGACTTAACAGACAACCCTGTTCCCGAAAAGAAGAAAACTGATGAAATATATAACCAACGGACTGATAATACGAGAACAGAATATCGGTGAGAAGGACAAGCTCGTGACCGCGCTTACGGAAAGCCGCGGAGTTGTAAAAGGCTTTGCCCACGGCGCGAAGGATATAAAAAGTCCGAAGCGAGCCTCAACCACCCTACTCTCCTACTCCAGGCTGACTCTGCACAAAAGCAGGGACAGCTACATAATAGGCGACGCGAAGTCGCTGAGGATTTTCTCCGGACTTAGGGAAAGCATCGAGAAAATGTACCTTGCCCAGTATTTCTGCGAACTCGCGCAGGCAATTTGTCCCAAAGAACAGGACGCCTCAGACCAGCTGAAGCTCATATTAAACGGACTGTATCTTTTATCCGAAAACAAACGTCCGCCGATGCTGATAAAGCCCTGTGTCGAACTTAGGCTGATGTGCCTCGCAGGGTATATGCCCGACATTATGATGTGCAAAGAATGCGGAAAGTACGAGGACGACGCGATGTTCTTTCTGCCGAAAAGCGGTCAACTTATATGCCGCGAATGTTACGAAAAGCTTGAAGCCGGCGAACATCGGATAACACTGAACAAAAGTACGCTTACGGCGCTTCGCCACTGCTGCTATGTTGAGCCGGAGAGACTTTTTTCCTTTACAATACCCGAAAACGACCTCAGGACGCTCAACTTCTGCTCCGAGGAGTACATCAAATTCATCCTGGAGAGAAACTTTAAGACGCTTGATTTTTTAAAAACACTTGAATAACCGAGGACAATATGGACAGACATTACAAAGCTTTGGAGCTTGATAAAATACTCAACAAAATAGCAGATAAAACCTCCTGCGAGGAAAGCCGCGAGCTCGCCCTTAATACAACGCCGGAGTTCAACCTCGAAAGAGCGAAAAAGAATCTGCAAATGACGGACGACGCCTATGTGCTCACAGGTAAATTCGGCGCGCCTTCGTTCGGACATCTGCGCAACGTGGCAAATGAACTCAGACGCGGAGACGCCGGCGGACTGCTTACACCCCGCGAGCTGCTGAGAATCTCGGAAACACTCAGGATAATCAGAGGCGTAAAGCAATGGCACTCAAACTGTGAGGGTCAGAAAACCTCGCTCGATATACTCTTTCAGGGGCTTGTCGCGAACAAGTTCCTTGAGGATAAAATCAAAAACGCGATCATAAGCGACGAGGAAATCGCCGACTCGGCCTCGACCGCGCTCGCAGATATCAGACGAAAAATCCGCACCGCTACCTCAAAAGCGCGCGAGGTGCTGGACAAAATAATCCACAGCAGTACATACCAGAAGTACCTGCAGGACACCATAGTTACCCAGCGTGACGGACGTTACGTCGTACCCGTTAAAGCGGAATGCAGGGGCAATATTCCCGGTCTTGTACACGATACAAGCGCAAGCGGCCAGACGCTGTTTATCGAGCCGATGGGCGTTGTGCAGGCAAACAACGACATTCGCGTTCTTATATCCAAGGAGGACGCCGAAATCGAGCGGATTCTTTTTGAGTTATCGGCTCTGGCAGGCTCATATGCCGATCAGATTATCGGCAGCTACCAAAATCTCGCCGAGCTCGACCTGATCTTTGCCAAGGCGGATGTTGCCTACGATATGAAGGCGACTGTTCCGCTGCTCAACGACAAGGGCGAGATTGACCTCAGGCAGGCTCGTCATCCACTGATCAACCGGGACAAGGTTGTGCCTGTCGACGTAAGCCTCGGCAAGGAATTTGACACCCTCGTTATTACAGGCCCGAATACAGGCGGTAAAACCGTTACGCTGAAAACGATTGGACTGCTGACGCTTATGGCGATGTGCGGAATGATGATTCCCGCCGCCGATAACAGCGAGCTGAGCGTATTCAGACGGGTACTGGTCGATATCGGCGACGAACAGAGCATAGAACAGAGCCTCTCGACCTTTTCAGCTCATATGACAAATATAATAGGAATACTGAAAAAGGCAAACTCCGCCTCTCTCGCACTCATAGACGAGCTCGGAGCCGGCACCGATCCGGTTGAGGGCGCGGCTCTGGCGATTGCGATTCTCGAAAAGCTGAGAGAAAAAGGCGCCAAAATCGCCAGCACAACCCACTACGCGGAGTTGAAGGAATTCGCCCTGAGGACGGCCGGAATCGAAAACGGAAGCTGTGAGTTTGATATAAAAACCCTGCGTCCGACCTACAGGCTGTTAATCGGCGTTCCCGGCAAAAGTAACGCCTTTGCGATCAGTCAGAGGCTCGGTATGGATATCAACGTCGTTAACCGCGCCAAGGAGCTGGTAAGCTCCGACAGCAGACAGTTTGAGGACGTTGTACAAAATCTCGAAAGCCGCCGTCAAAGCCTCGAAAAGCAGCTCGAAAACGCGCGTCGCCTGACCCAGAAAGCCAACACTGAAAAACAAAAGGCTGAAAATGAGCTTGAAAAAGCCAAACGTCAGGCGCAAGACGAAATCGACCGCGCCCGCGAGGAAGCCGAACGCATTGTATCCCGCACAAAAGCGCAGGCATACGCCCTTATGGACGAGATGGACAAGGCCAAGAAGGCCAAAAAGGATACAGCAGAGACAAGGGCAAAGCTGCGCCGTTCCATAAACGAAATCGAGGACAGCTCCAACCCCGTACAAAGCAAGGAAGCCTCAGACTATAAGCTGCCCAGACCTCTTAAGGTCGGCGACAATGTGCTGATTTACGATATTGACAAGGATGCCGTTGTGCTCGAGCTTCCCGACAAAGACAATATGGTTCTGGTACAGGCCGGTATCATCAAGACAAGGGTAGCCCTTGACAACCTGCGCCTCAAAAAATCCGAACAAAAGAAAACTCAGACCGGCTACGCGAGCCGCCGCAGAAATATGCCGTCCAACGTCAACATTCGTCCCCAGACAGAAATTGACGTGCGCGGCCATACTGCGATAGAGGCGATTATGGCGGTTGACGGCGCGATCGACAACGCTATTCTCTCGAACGTTGAGACAATTACGATAATCCACGGCAAAGGTACCGGAGTGCTTCGCAAGGAGATTCAACAGCACCTTCGAACCTCAAAATACGTGAAAAGCTTCCGGCTCGGCACATTCGGAGAGGGAGAAAGCGGAGTCACAATTGTCACACTGAAATAACAATATCCCGATTTTGTATATTGCTAAACCAAAAAATATATGCTAGAATGTAGAAAATGAAACGGAGGAATAAAAAATGACTGTTACCAAAGATTCAATCATCGGAGACGTACTCGACGCTTATCCTCAGACTGCCGAACTTTTCTTCTCTATCGGTATGCACTGTCTCGGATGCCCCGCGTCACGCGGAGAGAGCGTTGCCGACGCGTGTATGGTTCACGGCGTTGACGCCGACGAGCTTATCGCCAAAATCAACAGCGTAATCGCTCAGTAATGGAAAGATTGTTTAGTCTCGACAACAGACTGAAAACCTGCGCAAGCCTTGTGCCCTACGGCGCGAGGCTTGTTGACGTTGGCACCGACCACGCGTATCTGCCGGTATGGCTGCTGAAAAACAACCGCATATCCTATGCCGTAGCCTCGGACATTAACCAAAAGCCCCTGGACAGCGGACGCTTGACCGCTGAAAAGTATCAGACTGAAAACATTGAATTCCGCCTCGGACCGGGGCTCGAAACATTATCCCGATCCGACAACATCGACACCGCCGTAATCGCCGGAATGGGCGGCGAGATCATCCGCGAAATAATCGGCGGTAGTAAACTCGCCAAAAACCTGACGCTTATACTCCAGCCGATGACCAAATCCGAGGTGCTTATAAAATACCTGTGCGACAACGGCTTCGACATAATTACCCAGGTATGCGCCGGGACAGGCTCAAAATACTACACAATTCTAAAGGTGAAATACACAGGTGACGTACGAAAAAAAGACAAGAGCTTTTTCTACCTCGGCAAACTCGATTTATCCGACGAAACCTGCAAAAAGTTCGTACAAAACCATATTAAAAACCTTGAAAACAAAAGCAAAGGAGATTCTTCTCTCCTGCCTCTTATCAAAGAACTAAAGGAAAAACTGAAATGAAAATAAAAAACATTACAGACTACATAGACAGCTTCGCGCCTATAGAGACAGCTATGGATTTTGACAATATCGGACTCCTGGTAGGCAACGAGAACACCGAGGTAACACGCGTTCTCTGCGCGCTTGACATAACCGACAGCGTTGTCGCCGAGGCGGCGGAGAACAACTGCGAGCTTATAATAAGCCACCATCCGATAATTTTTTCTCCGCTTAAGGCTGTTGACAAAAACGATATAGTCTACAAGCTTATAAGCAACAATATCGCGGCGCTGTGTATGCACACCAACCTCGACCTGAGCCCGATTTTCGGCGTAAATACTGTACTTGCCGACATCGTCGGAGTAAGGAATAACACCGCCTTTGTCGAGGGCGAATGCCTCTACACCGGCGAACTCGACGACGAGATCACAAACAGAGATTTCGCCTACCGCGTCAAAACAGCTCTCGGATGTAAGGGAGTAAGGTATACTATGCCCGACAAAAAAGTAAAATCCGTCGCCATCTGCTCCGGAAGCGGCGGCGACTATGCAGGACTTGCCAAGGATGTAGGAGCCGACGTGCTGCTGACCGGCGAAATCAAACACCACGAAATCCTCGACGCCAACAGGCTCGGCATTGCCGTAATCGACGCGGGACATTTTTCGACAGAAAACCCGGTAATAGCGCAGCTCTGCGCAAAACTGCAAAAAGAATTCCCCGAAACCGACTTTATCCCAAGCCAAACCTGCACCGACGGAATAGAATACTGCTGACATAGCTGCCGCAAACGCGGCAGCTATTTTACTAAACGCGAATATAATTCTTTTACAGAATATATTACAGCATTTTTATCAAATAAAGATAAAATAAAACAAAATGTAAAATAATAATTGCAATCTTGATTATTATTTGTTATAATGTTTGATGAATATGTATGTATAGGTATACGCAGGTAATTTTATGAGAATCAGAAAGAAAAAATGGGCGGAGCCTGAGCTGTCGAAATGTCCTTTTTATGTGGCTGAGCCAAAGGACTACAAAAACAGATGGAAGGAATTTTTCGCCAACGGCAATCCGGTTATGCTTGAGGTCGGATGCGGAAAATGCTCCTTCGCGGCGCAGATGGCGCTGCTCAACCCGGATATAAACTTCATAGCCGTAGATATCAAACTCGATATGCTCGGAGTAGGCAGACGCAATATCGTCAGTCTTTTCGGCGACAGAAAAGTGGGGAACATCGCTCTCACGAGATACAACGTCGAACAAATCGACGAAATCATCGGCCCGGACGACGAAATCCAAAGGATCTACATCAACTTCTGTAATCCCTGGCCCCGTGAAAAGCACAAAAAACGCAGGCTCACTCATCCGAGAAAGCTAAAGCTCTACAGACAAATACTCAAAGACGGGCTCGAAATCCACTTTAAGACCGACGACGACGAGCTTTTCGCGGAGAGTCTGGAATATTTCGAGAGCGAAAACTTCAGGATTACAAAAATAAGCTACGATTTGCACAACAGCGATATTGACCCCGACACAACTCCGATGACCGAACACGAGAAGATGTTCTCCGACGAGGGAATAAAGATTAAATACTGCGTAGCTCAAAAACTCTGATATTAGAGGTTATATAAATGAAACTAAAACCGCTGCTGCTTGCCGCCGTTGTAGCCGCAGGCTCAGTTCTCGGCGGATGCTCGCTGAGCTATAACGACAACGAGCTTCTCCATCCTCCCAAAACCACAGGCAGAGAAGCTGAGATACAAAAACTGATCGAACAAACCGCCAAGGGCAACTACCTGCTGAAATATCCCAAGACCGGCGCCTATCGCTCCGCGATTATCACCGAGGACCTTAACGGCGATAAAAACGACGAGGCCATCGCCTTCTACCGCACCGGCGGCGACAATGCCAAAACCCATATGCTCGTTATGTATAACGAAGGCAAAAAGTGGAAGCTGTCCCTTGATTTTGAGACAGATTATCTTGACATAGACTGCGTGCAGTTCGCTGATTATGATTACGACGGAGTATCCGAGATTTTCACGGGCTTTGTCACCTTTAACAACTCGATAAACGAGCTCAACATCTTCGACTACTCCCCATCGGACCACAAGAGCCAGAAGGTAAACTTTAAGCTAAACTACAACGCCTTTACCACGGGCGACTACGACGAGGACGGAGCAAGCGAGCTTTTGTCGTTTACGCTGGGCTCCAACGATTCCGAGGCGCTCGCCATACTAACCGACTATGACAAAAACCGTCTCTACACTCTCTCGAAATGTTATATGGACAATACCGTCACCAAGTTTGAGCACGTAAGCTCCGGACTTATCGGCGGCAAAACAACCGGAGTAGCGATTGACGGACTTGTTGAATCCGCTTACAACACCCAGGTAATCTACTATTTGCCTGAGAAGAAAAAGCTAATCAACTTCCCTTACAGCCCAAAGAATCCCGCTCCTAACCCTACTACACGAACCTATAACATCCGCTGTGACGATGTTGACGACGACGGATTTATCGAGATTCCCGTAATCGGTGAACCTGTTGTAAAGTATGACAGCACCGAGGAGGCCATAGCTCCTATCATAAGCTGGGGCAGCCTGAATCCGCTCACGGCCAAGCTCGCCGACGATATAAGGTGTCTGACGAACTTTGAGTTCGGATACAACTTTACTATTCCGAAGAATTTTTCGGGCAATATAGCCGCTACCCTTTCGGGCGACAACCGCACTATGAAGATATACGCCCTGAACGGCACGCAGCTCGGCGGACTTATACTCACCCTCAAGGTGTTCAACGTCGGAGCCAACAGCTCGCAGGATTACTCTACAATCGAAAGCTACAACCAGTACAGCTATACATATAAAATTGAACCAAACTCTCCGATTGCCGTAAACGATCAGACGGTCAAGGAGAATTTCGCGCTGATTGAAACAGGCGCTTAAAAGATACAAGAAGTTAATTAACGGAGGTATTCATTATGAAAAAAGTTCTTGTTTGCGAAGATGAATCCGCTATCCGAGATTTCGTCGTAATAAACCTGCAGCGCGCGGGATATGACGTTGTCGAGGCTGACAGCGGCGAAGCCGCCCTCAAGCGTTACGAAGAAAACGGAGGCGACTTCGACGTCGCTATTCTTGACGTAATGCTGCCGGGTATCGACGGTTTTCAGGTTTGCAAGGAGCTTAGAAACAAAAACGGCGGACTCGGTATCATTATGCTTTCCGCCAAAACCCAGGAAATGGACAAGGTAACCGGCCTTATGCTCGGAGCCGACGACTATGTTACAAAGCCGTTCTCTCCGTCTGAGCTGCTCGCAAGGGTAGACTCACTGCACAGACGAGTTTCTCTCGCTCAGGCCAACGCCGAGAATAACTTCAAGGAAGAGCTGCATTCCGGCGACTTTACCCTCAACCTCAGAAACCGCGCCCTGCTTAAAAACGGCGAGGTAATCGAGCTTACACAGGTAGAGTTCCAGATTATGGAATACTTTTTCTCCAATCCCGGCGAAACTCTCGACAGAACCGACATTCTCAGCCACGTTTGGGGCGACGCTTATGTCGGCGAGGAGAAAATCGTAGACGTTAACATCCGCCGTCTCAGAATGAAGGTTGAGGACGAACCCTCGAACCCGAAATACATCGTCACCGTATGGGGTCTCGGATACAAGTGGGACACCAACGGCTGATTCGAAAGGTAGTTTAATTTGTTCAAAGGAATTACAAAACGATGGATACTGAGCACTATGCTCGTCACCGTCCTGATTGTGATATTCATAGCGACAGGTCTGATCTACGCCACGGTCTATCTTTTTAACAACGAGGTAGAGCGTGATCTGAGCGCGGTATCTTCGGAGCTCAACTCGGTTTTTGAGAACTACAAGGCGGATAATTCCACAACCTTTACCTCGGGCGCGCGCCAATACATAGAAAACTTCCAGTACAAACAAAAGATGGAGGTTATGGCGATAAACTCTGCCGGAAGGATCCTCCTTACCTCGACCGGGTTCTCATATGACGAAAACGAAAACCTTACCGACTTTGAAATAGCCAAGTCCTCCGAGGAGGGCTACGCGTTCTGGAAAGGCAGGATCGGCTCCGGCGAAAACGTGATGAGCCTCACGCGGATTATTACCAACAACAACGGCTCCGTAATCGGAGGCATACGGTATCTTGTATCCGTCGACGAGGTAAACCGCAGGATCATTATCATCTCAGCCATTATAGTTGTGAGCAGCCTGCTGATACTCTTCCTGATTATTATGCCGGGCTCGTACTTTATCCGCTCGATTGTAGCGCCGGTAAGAGAATTGTCCGAAACCGCGAGGAAAATCGCGCGCGGAGACTTTTCGACCAAGTTGGAGAGGCATTATAACGACGAAATCGGCGACCTCAGCGACGCCATAAACGATATGGCAAAAGACCTGGAGAACACCGACCAGATGAAGAACGACTTTATCTCCCGTGTATCTCACGAGCTGAGAACTCCGCTGACCGCCATAAAGGGCTGGGCCGAGACTATGCAACTCTCAGGCAGACGCAAGCTGGACAGGCGCACCTTCGACAAAGGTATGGACGTTATCATAAAGGAGAGCGCAAGGCTGACAGGCATTGTTGAGGAGCTTCTGGACTTCTCGCGTATACAGACGGGACGAATGGTTCTGCTCAACGAAAAGCTCGACATTCTCGCCGAACTCGACGAGGTTGTATATATGCTGCGCGACCGTGCCGTAAGCGAAGGCAAACACCTTCTATACGACGAACCGGTCGAGGTTTTCCCTGCCGTATACGGCGACAGAAACCGACTCAAGCAGGTATTCATCAACATTATAGACAACGCCCTCAAGTATACTCCCGAAGGCGGAGTAGTCGCTATTGAGGTTAAATATAAAAAAGAAGAAGACCCCGATAATATTATTATCACTATAACAGACACAGGCTGCGGAATCTCCGCTGAGGATCTGCCCAAGGTTAAAGAGAAATTCTACAAGGCTAATCAAAAGGTCAACGGCTCCGGAATCGGACTCGCCGTTGCCGACGAGATTATGAACCTGCACAAGGGCAGGCTGGACATCGAGTCGGGCGTGGGCGTAGGCACAACCGTCACCCTCACCATTCCGATTCTCAGGGAATCCCAAAAGATAGCCCAGCCGGGATTGTCCCAGCCCGGACTATATGAGCAGCCGGGGAAATAAAGAAGGTATTTTATGAGTAAAAAAACTGAAACAAAGAAAATTACCTCAATCGGCGGCAGCGCGCTGATTGAAGGTATAATGATGAGAGGTCCCAAAAAGACCACAGTCGCCGTAAGGACCGGCGAGGACAGCATCTACACCGAAGACGTGAGTATGAAGTTCCTGGCAAGCTCCTCGAAGATATGGAAGGTTCCGTTTTTCCGCGGAATCGCCGGTATGATAGATTCGATGAGGCTAAGCTATAAATGCCTGATGCTCGCGGCCAACAAGGCGCTTGAAGCCGGTGAAATCGAGGAAGAACCGTCAAAATTTGAAAAATGGATCGACGAAAAGCTCGGAGACAAGTTTATGAAGATCCTTATGGTTATCTCCTCTATTTTCGGAGTTGCGGTAGCTATACTGCTGTTCTTCTTCCTGCCGACGTGGCTGTTCAACCTCGCGGGATTCGTATTTCCGGCTATCGCCAAGGGCGGCGCCGAGGTTACGTTCTGGCAATCGGTTGTAGAGGGACTGCTGAAGATTGTTATTTTTATCGCGTATATTCTTATCGTATCGCAGATGAGCGATATGAAGCGCGTGTTTATGTATCACGGCGCGGAGCACAAGGCGATTTTTTGCTACGAAAACGAGCTGGAACTGACAGTCGAAAACGTCAAGGCGCAGAGGCGATTCCACCCCAGATGCGGAACCAGCTTCATCCTGCTGATGCTTTTGGTTGGTATCATAATCGGATTGTTTATTCCGCACGCTCCGTTCGGCATAACGTGGCTCAGACCCGTAATCAAGCTCGCGCTTCTGCCGCTTACAACCGGAATCGGCTACGAACTTATAAAATTCTGCGGAAAACACGACAACAAGCTCACAAGAATTATCGCAGCGCCCGGACTGTGGGCTCAGAGAATCACAACAAGGGAGCCGGATGAGAGTATGTGCGAGGTTGCCATTAAGGCAATTGAGGCCGTAATCCCCGACGACGGCTCGGATATCGTAAAAAATGGTTGCTGTTAAATATTTATACAATCAGGCTAAAGAGGAATTTACCAAGGCAGGAATTGACGCTCCTGCCTTTAATTCTTTATGCCTTGTCGAGAAGGTTTTCGGCGTAAACCGCGCTCAGCTCCTCACCGAAAACCCAACCGCCGATGACAGTAAAGGCGCGCAGTTCATCACCTTGGTCGGCAGGAGACTCACGGGCGAGCCGTTGCAGTATATACTGGGCGAATGGGAATTTTACGGATATAAGCTTAAGGTCGGCAGGGGCGTGCTTATTCCCAGAGACGACACCGAGGTTCTGCTTCGATATTGCCTCAGCTATCTCAAAGGCAAAAACAACCGGAAGGTGCTCGACCTCTGTTCCGGAAGCGGAGCGCTCGCCATAGCAATTGCCAAAGAAACCGACTCCGACGTTATCGCTGTCGAAAAATCCGCCGATGCCCTGCCCTATCTTATGGAGAACATAAGCCTGAACAAAGCGAACGTCTCGGTGGTAGCCGACGATATCTTCGAATGCGCGTCGGAATTCCCCGACCAATATTTTGACCTCATACTATCCAATCCGCCATATATAATCTCGGACGAAATCGACACCCTGCAAAAAGAAGTAGGCTTTGAGCCGAAAATGGCTCTCGACGGCGGCGAGGACGG
Source organism: uncultured Ruminococcus sp. (assembly GCA_902787145.1). Lineage (GTDB taxonomy): Bacteria > Bacillota > Clostridia > Oscillospirales > Acutalibacteraceae > Ruminococcoides. Next base: position 30,229 of record CADAEZ010000003.1, on the reverse strand, counting down.
ATATAAGTTCTACCGCTATATCATAAAAGAATGGAAAACCAAGCTAAAGCCCGGCGGCAGAATGGCGTTCGAACTCGGCGAGGGTCAACTCGACACCGTAAAAACCCTTATGGAGGCCGAAGGCTTTACCGAAATCGGCTATGATGATGACTTAGGCGGAATCCACAGGGCGGTTTATGGTACTCTGACCCGAAATTAGAAAATTTGTTCGAATTTTTTAGGCTGTTAATATTGATTTTTCGGCTCATATATATTACAATGTAGTAGATAAATAAACAGCCGAAAACTCGGGAGGTATACAAATGGCAGTAGATAAGACAAAAGCGCTGGAAACAGCATTGGGACAAATCGAAAAACAATTTGGCAAGGGCGCTGTAATGCGTCTGGGTCAAAATCAGCATATGAACGTCGAGCATATCTCGACAGGCTCGCTCTCGCTTGACATAGCGCTCGGAATCGGAGGACTTCCGAGAGGAAGAATCGTAGAGATTTACGGACCCGAATCTTCGGGTAAGACCACACTCTCACTCCACTGCATTGCCGAGGGACAGAAAAACGGCGGCAACGTAGCGTTTATCGACGTTGAGCACGCGCTCGACCCCGTATACGCCTCAGCCCTGGGGGTTGACGTAGACTCTCTGCTGGTATCTCAGCCGGATACAGGCGAGGACGCGCTCGAAATTGCCGAAGCGCTTATCCGAAGCGGAGCGATCGACGTAATCGTAATCGACTCGGTAGCCGCTCTTGTGCCAAAGGCAGAGATTGAGGGCGAGATGGGCGACAGCCACGTTGGACTCCACGCCAGACTGATGTCTCAGGCGCTCAGAAAGCTTGCCGGAGCAATCAACAAGAGCAACTGCGTAGCTATCTTCATCAACCAGCTTCGCGAGAAGGTCGGAGTTGTATACGGTAATCCTGAGGTTACAACCGGAGGCCGCGCGCTCAAGTTCTACTCCTCTGTCCGCATTGACGTAAGACGTGTGGAAACCCTTAAGCAGGGCGGCGAGATGATAGGCAACCGCACCAGAGCAAAGGTTGTAAAGAACAAGATTGCTCCGCCGTTTAAAGAGGCAGAGTTCGATATTATGTACGGTCAGGGCATCAGCCGCATCGGTGAGCTCGTAGACCTATCCGTAAAAGCTGACGTAATCCAGAAGGCCGGCGCGTGGTTCAGCTACGACGGCAAGAGGCTGGGTCAGGGACGTGAGAACGTTAAAGAACTCCTCACGAACGACACCGAGCTCGCCAACGAGATCGAGCAGAAGCTGTGGGAGAACATCGACAAGCTCGCTCCCAAAAAGAAAACTGCCGCCAAGAAAACAGTCAAACCAATAGATAATAAAGAAGAAAAAACCGAATCAAAGTCAAAATCCGCGTCAATCGACGTGATAGTTGACTGATGACTATAACCGACATTGTTCCCAAGCGCAAAAAACTATCCGCGATCTACATTGACGGAGAGTTCGCGCTAAAGCTCGACACCGAAACTGTACTCGCCAGCCGCTTCTCAGCCGGCAGCGAGATTACGGACGAGGAGCTAAAGGAGCTAATTGACAGCTCCAACGAAAAGCGCGCCAAGGAACGGGCGCTGTGGCTGATTTCGTACAGAGATCACAGCCGTAAAGAGCTTGAAGAAAAAGTCAAAAAGTCCGCCGACCCCGAATCCGCCCGCAAGGCGGTTGAACGAATGGAGGAGCTGGGACTTGTTGACGACGAAAAATACGCTCGCCGATACGCGTCCGAGCTTTTAAACGTAAAGCACCTATCCAAACGGGGAGCTAAATACAAGCTGTGCGAAAAAGGAATAGACAGGGAGTTGGCCGAGACTATACTCGACGAATTCGACGACGACCCGAGGGAACATATCAGGATTATAATAGAAAAGAAATACAGCGGAGCGCTGTCTGACGAAAAGACTAGACGGCGCTGTGTTTCCGCGCTCCAAAGAAAAGGTTACCAATGGAGCGATATAAACGCCGTTTTGGGCGAGTATGAGGATGAAGCATATGAAGTATAAGGTAGGAATAGTCTCTCTCGGCTGCGCAAAAAACCAGGTCGACGCCGAGATGCTGCTCGCCAGATTGAACGAAGAACATTTCGAGATCGTTGAGGACGTAGCGTTCAGCGACGCCGCGATAATCAACACCTGCGCGTTTATCGAACCCGCAAAAAAAGAAAGTATCGAGGAAATCCTTGAACTCGCCAAGCTAAAGGACGAAGGCAAGATCAAATGCCTTATCGTAACCGGCTGTCTTGCGGAAAGATATAAGGAAGAAGTTATGCGCCAGCTGCCCGAAGTTGACGCCTGCGTCGGAATCGGAGCCAACGACAAAATCGCCGAAATCATCACCAAAACCCTCAACGGGACAAAGCAGGAGGTTTTTCCGCCTAAGGATGAGCTCGCGCTTGAGGGCAAGCGAATCCAAAGCACGCCGCGTCACTATGCCTATCTAAAGATAGCCGAAGGGTGCGACAATCATTGCACCTACTGCGCTATTCCGATGATCAGAGGCAAATACCGCAGCCGCACAATCGAAAACCTCATAAAAGAAGCCAGCTGGCTCGCTGAGGGCGGCGTTAAGGAGCTCATCGTAATCGCCCAGGACACATCATACTACGGCACCGATATATACGGAAAAGCCGAGCTTCCCAAACTTTTGCGGGAGCTGTGCAAAATAGAAAAGCTAAAGTGGATAAGAGTTCTGTACTGCTATCCGGAGAGAATCACAGACGAACTTATCGACACAATCGCCAATGAGGACAAAATTGTAAAATATCTCGACTTGCCCCTACAGCACTGCGACAAGGACGTGCTGAAGCGTATGAACCGCAAGGGAGACCGCGAGTACCTGACTAAGCTTATCGCAAAGCTGAGAGACAGAATCCCCGGCCTTACCCTGCGCTCAACCTTCATTGCCGGATTCCCCGGCGAGACCGAAGAGCAGTTCGAACAACTCGCCGAATTCGCGAAGGAGATAAAATTTCAGCGTCTCGGATGCTTCCCTTATTCTCAGGAGGAAGACACTCCGGCGGCCAGGCTTCCCGACCAGATCGACGAGGATACAAAGCTGAAACGCGCCGAGATAATAATGGAACAGCAACAGCTGATAATGGAAGAATACGCCGAAGATATGATCGGCAAAGAGGTCGAGGTTGTATGCGAAGGCTTCGACAAAATCGCCGGGTGCTTCTATGGCAGAACCGCCGGCGACTGTCCGGAGGTTGACGGCAACATATTCTTTACGCCGGCGGCGATAAAACCGCAGACCGGCAGCTTTGTAAAAGTAAGAATTATCGACTACATAGGCATCGACCCTGTGGGAGAAATGATATAGATTTTTGGTGACTTAATGAATTTACCCAACAAACTGACATTGATGAGAATTATTCTCGTGCCGTTTACAATAGCGGCAATACTAATTGAATTTCCCTGTCATTACCTTGTAGCGCTGGCATTTTTCGGCGCGGCGAGCCTGACGGATATGTTTGACGGAAAAATAGCCCGCAGCCGCAATCTGGTCACGAACTTCGGCAAGTTCTGTGACCCTTTGGCGGACAAAATCCTGGTGATTTCCGTTCTGCTGTGTTTTTTGCAATGCGGACTGTGCGACTGCGTTCTGATTATCGTAGTGCTTTTCCGGGAATTTGCCGTATCATCGGTAAGGCTTTTGGCCGCTACCGAGGGCAAGGTCGTCGCGGCGAACATCTGGGGCAAGGTAAAAACAGTAACCCAGATTATCGCGATAATACTGATTTTTGTGCTGCAATTCACCATCGAGCTAATGAGCTTAGTTTCGCTCGATTCGGCAACCATAAATCTTATTGGCACGGTATTTTTCTGGGTCGGGGAATCCGCCCTCTGGGTGTCAACACTGTTCTGCATAATATCCGGCATAATATATATGATTGACAATAAACAATTCATCAGTATGGAGTGATTTGAATGATTTTATACAACACACTTGGACAGAAAAAAATGGACTTTGTCCCCCACAGCGGCAAAAAGGTAAATATGTACACCTGCGGCCCGACCGTCTACCACTTTGCCCACATAGGCAATCTGCGCACCTATATTATGGAGGATGTGCTCGAAAAATACCTTCGCTACGCCGGATATGACGTTACCAGAGTGATGAACATCACCGATGTAGGACACCTGACCTCGGACGCCGATACAGGCGACGACAAGATGGTCGAGGGAGCTAAGCGCGAGCACAAAACCGTTATGGAAATCGCGAAGTACTATACCGACGCGTTTTTTGAGGATTGCAAAAAGCTCAACATAAAAACTCCCGACGTTGTCGAGCCCGCCACAAACTGTATCGACGACTTTATCAAAATGGTGTCTAAGCTTATGGACGACGGCTATGCGTATTTCGCCGGCGGCAACGTGTATTTTGATACTTCAAAGCTTGACAACTACTATGTTTTCGGCAATATGAACGCCGACGACCTCGAAGTCGGAGTGCGCGATGACGTCGACAGCGACGAAAACAAACGCAACAAGACTGACTTTGTACTGTGGTTTACAAAATCCAAATTTGAGGATCAGGCGCTTAAATGGGACAGCCCGTGGGGCGTAGGATATCCCGGATGGCATATCGAATGTTCCTCGATCAGCATAAAGCATCTGGGCGAACACCTTGATATCCACTGCGGCGGAGTTGACAACGCCTTCCCCCATCACACCAACGAAATCGCCCAGAGCGAGGCGTATCTCGGTCATAAGTGGTGCAACTACTGGTTCCACGTGCTCCACCTCAACGACGCCAGAGGCAAGATGAGCAAGTCCAAGGGAGAATTCCTGACAGTTTCTCTGCTTGAGGAAAAGGGCTACAATCCGCTTGTATACAGGATGTTCTGTCTGCAAAGCCACTACAGAAAGCCTCTCACCTTCTCCTATGACAGCCTCGACAACACCGCCAAGGCATATGACAAGCTTATTAAGCGCATAGCCTCTCTTAAGGATGACGGCGAAGTTGACGAAGCGGCTGCCGAGGCTCTCGACGCAAAATTCCGTGAAGCTCTCGACAACGACCTGAACACTTCACTCGGACTCACCGCTGTTTATGACGTTCTTAAAGCCGATACAAACGACGCGACAAAGAAATTTGTTATCGCTGAATTCGACAAGGTGCTCGGACTTGACCTTGTAAGCGAGAAATCGGACGACGAAGACTCTCTTGACGCGGAAATCGAAGCGCTTATCGCGAAACGTCAGGAGGCGCGCGCCAACAAGGACTGGGCTACCGCCGACCTGATCCGCGACGAGCTCGCCGCCAGAAACATCAAGCTCATAGACACTCCCGACGGTATCAAGTGGGAAAAAACAGAATAAAACAGAAATTACCCTCATACATTAGTATGGGGGTATTATTATGCGATTTTTAGTTCTTACAAAGCGCAGCATACTGATGTTAACAATGTGCGGACTGCTGGGTATTTCCGCTTTATTCATCGGCATTTCCACTGTTTCGACTGCGGTAGCGACCGCGTCACTCGAAAGGGTCATTCCGATTTACTCTGTCGCGGCAGACAAAAAAGTCTGCTCAATCTCTTTCGACGCGGCATGGGGAAACGAGCAGACCGATACCTTGCTAAACATCCTTGACGATAAAAATGTAAAGACTACATTCTTCCTGGTCGGCGACTGGGTGAAAAAATATCCGAAATCAGTAAAAAAGATAGATAAAAAAGGGCACGACGTAGGCAATCACAGCTCAACACATCCGCATATGACCGAGCTGTCGCCACAGCAGATACAATCCGAGCTTCAGGATTGCAACAACGAAATCAAGAAGCTCACCGGCAAAACGCCAACTATGTTCCGACCGCCCTACGGCGATTATAACAACGAGGTTGTAAATACAACGAAGGCAATGGATATGTACTGCGTTCAGTGGAACATTGACTCTCTGGACTGGAAAGACCCCAGCTGTGACCAAATCATAGAAAACTGTGTTAAAAAGCTCTCGCCGGGCTCGATAATCCTGCTGCACAACGGAGCTAAAAACACTCCCGAGGCTCTCCCCAAGCTTATCGACGCAATAAAGCAAAAGGGATACTCGATAGTACCGATTTCAGAGCTGATACCGAAAGGCGACTACACTACGGACGTGCAGGGAAAAATGCAGCTGAAAACTCAAGCAGAACAGAATTGATAAAGAACAAGAGGCTGTCGCACGACAGCCTCTTTCGCAATATCAGATATCCAATTGTTTTTTAAATCCTCGTTTTTCCATCAGGATTGTAGCCGGTATACCCAGTACAAACAGTACAACGAGTTCTCCGAGAGCTACGCATCCGCCCTGAAACAGGAAGTCGTAAAAGTTAAAGCGCATACTTCCGATAAAGAAGAAGTCAATCTCAAATCCGATTATGATTCCGTTAAAAACGGCAGGCATCAGCAAAGCAATAAACGGGATGTTGAAAAGCCTTACGTCCCTGAGCGCCCTCATCGTAACCGCCGCGAGCAGCGTAGCGATTGAGCCGAAAATCATATCATAAAATCCGAGCCCCGCGGTAACCGAGCTGATATTTGCGATAACACAGCCGATTGTGAGTCCCGGAATAGCGGCGGGAGTGTAGAACGCGAGGATAGTCATTACCTCCGCGATCCTGAACTGAACCGCCATAGACGCCGAGCCGGGGATGAGCAGGTTCTGTCCCACGGTCAACACCGCGTACAAGGCGGCAATCGCCGCTCCCTGTACAATGTACATAGTCGATCTTTTTTGCATATTAAGTTCCTCCGTAGTATTTATTTATAGTCCGGATATTGCGACGGACTTCGTGTATAGTTATACACGCTGAGTGTGATTATAACACATTATTTCAATTATTTCAACATATTTATTAAAACTATTTTGAACGCCGAGAAGGGCTGCCTTACTAGGCAGCCCCTCCCGGATTTAGAAGTTTTGAAATTAACGTGAAAACGTGGATGTCGAATTAATTTGCCGTCAGCAAACCTCGTCGAACAGGTTTAGTCTGAACAGCTTACTCTCGTCGTTTCTGTTCTCGCATACAATCGAGGCCTCGGCGATTTTGCCGCCCTCAATAAGCTGTGTGAGTCCTACAAGCTGAGAAAGCTTGCTGCGGAGATTGAGCCTGTCTCCGTCTCTGGTAACGAGATATACGTTGCCTTCGCAGGTATCAAGCACAGCCAGGAATTCAGAAACATTGATGTCATGCATGTTGAGAATAGGAGTCATAACACGTTCCCTCCTTTTCAATTTTCTGTTGCCGTTTACCATTTGGCAAAACTTTTTACGGCTAATGTTGTGTGAACCATATGTGCCGTATCAGGTCTTGTCTTTACCTGACAATATTTATTATACTCGGTTTATCGTGAAAGTCAACAATAATTTTGCTCTTCTTTTGTGCACAACAACGAAAGAATAGCAGAATTCACCAACACAAGACGTGTGTTTTGGTGCTATTTGCACAAAACCTATAAATGTGATATACACAGTTCGACAATTTAGTTCATTAAAGTTCGTCAACTTATACTCTAAAACAAATCATTGTCAGCAAGCTTTTTACATTTTTCACAAAGTTAATATATTGAGATATTCGGAAAAATGGTGTATAATCAGTATATATCTATGTTTTCGGAGGAAATACTATGCTGAATTCATTCTACAAAAACTTTAAAAGCGGTACCGATATCCGCGGTGTGGCGCTTGAGGGCGTCGAGGGTCAGAGCGTTAACCTGACGAACGAGGTCGTAGCATCTATGGCGAACGGCTTTGTGCTATGGCTAAGCGACAAGGTTGGAAAGCCGGCAAACGAGCTAACCGTATCCGTAGGCCGTGACAGCCGCGTCAGCGGACCGAGAATCGCGTCTGTGGTATGCGATACTATGAAGTCCGCGGGGGTCAGGGTTCTAAACTGCTCGCTGGCGTCTACGCCGTCAATGTTTATGACAACGGTAGACCTCGGCTGTGACGGCGCTGTGCAGATTACGGCGAGTCACCACCCATTTAACCGTAACGGACTGAAGTTCTTTACACGCGGGGGCGGACTTGAGGGTTGTGACATAGAGGATATACTCACCCACGCGCAAAACGGAGATACTCCCGACAGACACGAAGGTGTCATCACCGAAGTGGACTATATGTCGCAGTACAAAGAACACCTCAAGGATATCATCAAAAAGGGAGTCAACGCCGAAAACTACGACAAACCCCTCGACGGATTCAAAATCGCGGTTGACGCAGGTAACGGCGTAGGAGGCTTTTACGCTGATGTTCTAACGGATTTAGGCGCCGATACAACGGGCAGCCGTTATCTTGACCCTGACGGAATGTTCCCCAATCACGTTCCGAATCCCGAAAACAAAGAGGCTATGGCGTCAATCCGCGAGGCAGTTATCGAGAGCGGAGCCGATATGGGAGTAATCTTTGACACCGACGTCGACCGCGGCGGCGCTGTGGACAAAAGCGGAAACGAAATCAACCGCAACCGCCTTGTGGCGTTGGCGGCGGCAATCGCGCTGGAGGGCAACGACGGCGGCACAATCGTCACCGACTCTATCACCTCAAGCGGATTGAAGGAATTTATAGAAAACGACCTCGGCGGAAAGCACTACCGCTACCGCAGAGGATATAAAAACGTTATCGACAAGGGGCTCGAACTCAACGCAAAAGGCATCAACTGCCCCTTGGCTATCGAGACCTCAGGCCACGCCGCTATGAGGGAGAACTACTTCCTGGATGACGGAGCTTATCTCTGCACCAAGATTATCATAAAAATGGCACAGCTTAAGAAGGACGGCAGGGATATCGAATCTATCACAGCGAGCTTGAAGGAGCCTGTAGAAGAAACCGAAATCCGATTCGCGATTACAGAGGACGACTTTAGAGCCTGCGGCGAGAGGATAATAGCCGAGCTTACTTCCTATGCCGAAAAGGCCGAGGGCTGGATTTTGGCCGATGATAACCGCGAAGGTGTACGCGTATCCTTCGGCGAAAACGACGGCAACGGCTGGTTCCTGCTAAGGCTGTCGGTTCACGACCCGATTATGCCGCTTAATATCGAGAGCGACTCCGTCGGCGGAGTCGAAATAATCAGGAACAAGCTCTTCGAGTTCTTAAAAACCACAAAGGGATTACAGCTATAACTTTCAGGACGGCAAACGCCGTCCTGTTTTTTTCACTTAGTCAAAGTACACAATACACGCCGTGTTATTTTATCACAAATAACAATATGAATCGCGCAGCTGCTGTGTTATAATCAAGATATAATATCAAAAGGAATGACAGAATGATTAATCAAAACAAAAAAGGCCAATACACCTGGCGGTACGAGATGAGCCTGTTTAAGAACCCGACAATATTTCTGCTTGTGTGGAAGATACTTATCTGCAGCTTTGCGGTAATATTCCTGTTTGTCACCGTTATAGACCTCAGGGAGAACGGCACGGAAAGCTTATTACAAAATGGCAGGATATTCCTTATAATCTTCGCCGTGATAACCGGAATCACCATACTCGGCTACCTTGTATACGCCGCGATAATGGGCGGAAAATACATAGTCGACTTTACAATGGACGACAAGGGCGTCTTGCACAGTCAGGCGCCTGCCCAGGCAAAAAAGGCCCGTAAACTCGGAGCTGTAACGGCTATAGCCGGAGCCGCGTCCGGTAAGCCGGGATTCGCGGGAATCGGGATAAACTCGACACGGACAGAGATGTACTCCGATTTCAGCAAGGTGAAAAGCGTAAAGGCTTATCCTCGAAGGAATATTATAAAAGTAAACTCGCCGTTTAACAAAAACCAGGTATACGCCTCAAAAGAGGATTTTGATTTCGTGCTAAATTACATTAGAACCCATACAAATAAGTAAAGCGTGCCGGCGGCACGCTTTTTTGGCTCTATAGGTAATCACTCAAAACTTAAATAAAATCCAAAGAATGATTCCTAAATCTGTCGTTCATATTTACTTTCGCCTATAGAGCAAAAAAGATTTGTATTCTCCGCACAGTTTTCTGCTTCGCAGAAACGTGCGATGAGAAGCGAAAAGCGTGCCGGCGGCACGCTTTAACTATTATTTATTCTTTGGTTTTTTAAATACGGCGGTTATTCCGTAGTAGATCGGAATAGTAAGATACGCTATCCAGCCCCAGTGCCATCCGCCGAACACGAAGCCCGTAATCATCTGGAATATCACGCACAGCACCGGATAGGCAAAGTGCGAGGGATTGCGCTTGAAAACCGCGTCGACCAACGAATAGTAAAGCGGAATCAAAAGAAAGCTTATCCACGCCAAAGTCCAGCCGAAGAATACACCCGAAAACCCCCACGCAAAGAATATACCCAGCGAAACCGCCCATGCAGGGAACCTTTTAAGCGCTTTTTCTTTGGAATTCTCGTTATGCTCGATGCTGTCGTCGACCATAATATGGCCGTTCTCGTTGGTATAGGCTCTGACCTTTTCGCCGTCGTGGACGTGGATTCCGTCAGTGCCGACATGCACTCGCGTACCGTCGTCGGATTTTACGTTTATTCCCTCTTTAAAGCTGATGTCTACGGTATCCTTTTCGTTGCGCACGTGAATACCGTTTTTGAACGAAACGTGTTTTTTCTCGGAATATGTTGTATTCTCGTCGGGAGTAAAGTCGTCCGCTGTATCCTCCTTAGCTTTGGAATCCTCGCTTTTTCCTCTTAATAATTCGTCGAGGGTTACGCCGTAGACCTCGGCAAGAAGAATAAGATTGTCGGTATCGGGCGAAGCCTCGGAACGCTCCCATTTCGAAACCGCCTGACGGCTTACTCCGATTTTTTCGGCAAGCTCCTCCTGGGAGAGGCCGCTTGCTTTTCTGTACTGTAATAATCTGTTAGCAATTTCGATATTCATAATTCTACCTCCTGTTGTCGCCTGTATCTTTTTGTGACATAATTATACTACGCAACCGAGGAAAAAGTCTATACATTTCAGCTTACGCCCGCGCAACCAACGGTTGCAACCCGCATAAACACTGATGTTTTTATATATAAGTCAGTTCATCTTTTTTTAGCTCGGCGGTGCTGAGCGCCGGAGGCGCAAGCGGTATTTGCTTTCCCTTCTTTATAAAAAGCGCCACCTCGTTGAGCTTGACATCAACATAATGAAGTCCTTTTTTGAGGAATTCTTTCTCTGTGTTTTCACCGCTGAGCTTTACGAGCGTCATATCCTCAGGCAGGTAAACATATCTTCTGTTTTTGTTTTGTTCATACACAGGAGCTATCATACACTCCTCGCCGAGCATCAGCTGGTCTTCGACCTCGCGCGCCATATCATCACCGGGATAGTCGAAGGCCAAGGGACGAAACATCATTTCGTACTCCTCCGAGCAACGCCTGAACGTGTCGTAAAGATACGGAATAAGCCTGTATCTGACGGCCAGCACGTCGCTGAACCAATCGATATGCTCAAACTGATATGCCTCCTGGGCACGGGTGCCGAGCGCCCGGTGATTACGCATAAGCGGAGTGAATACTCCGAGCGCCAGCCACCTGAGCAGCAAGTCCTCGGTACAATTACTGTTGAATCCGCCGAGGTCGGCTCCGCAGTACAGGAATCCGCACATATTTACCGACGGCAGCATCTTGAGGTTCAACAGAATATGCGACCACCACGAGAAGTTATCGCCGAACCAGATTCCGCTGCCCCTGTGAGCGCCGATATACGACGCGCGCGAAAAGATAAGCTTCTGCTCCTTTCCGAACTCTTTCTCGAAAAAGTCGGATGCAGCCTTAGTCATAAAAGCTCCGTAGATATTGTGCACATCCTTGTGGCAGACCTTTCTGCCGTCTATATTATGGTAAAAGGCAGAGTAATCGTCCATACTGTTCTGAACGCCCAGAACGGTATCCTTCATCCTGAAAAACGCCCAGATGTCGATTTCTTTTGAGCGGATTTCGTCCAGCTTTTTGTTAGCTTTTTCAAGGCCGGTTTTTGAGTAGAACAGCGCGGGCTCGTTCATATCGTTCCAAAATCCGTCAATACCCATATCGGTCAGAGTTTTATACTGACTTCCAAACCATTCCCGAACGTCCTTATTCAGGAAGTCGGGCAGTCCCACTATCCCCGGCCAAACGCCGCACTCGAATTCCCCGCCGTCTTTATCGATGCAGAAATAGCCTTTTTCGTGGCCTTCGTCATATACCGGATAACCCTTTTGGTTCTTGACACCGGCGTCGATAATCGGGATAAGGCGGATGTTGTGGGCTTTCATTTCATCAACAAAGGCTCTGAAATCAGGGAAAAGCTTTTTGTTGACCGTAAAATCCTTGAAGCTGTCCATATAGTCTATGTCCATATAGATACAGTCCAGTGGGAGATTGTTTTTTCGATAATTGTCGCGAACGGCAAAGAAATCCTCCTGCTTCGCATAGCCCCAACAGCTCTGCTGATATCCGAACGCCCAGAAAGGCGGAATATAGCTCTTCCCGATCAGCTTTCTGAATTGCTTAACTATATCGCGCTCTGACTCACCGTTTATGTAATACAAATCCAGATCGGCTCCTTCGGCGGTAATCTTAACTTTACCGCTGAGGGTGTAGCCTATGTCCCACTCGATTTTACCGGGGAAGTCGACGAAGAATCCGAACTTTTCCCGTCCGCCGATCACTATGAAATTGTGGGCGCCGTAGAGTGATTTTTTATCCTCGGTATGATTTGTCTCGTCCGAGCACCAGCTCTCGTAAATCCAGCCGCGCTTGTTGATTCCGCGCGACGCTTCACCGAGTCCGTAGACCGCGTCGGATTCTTGCAGTTCAAATTCGATAACTGTTTTCCCGCCGATATCAAGCTTTAGAGGAAAAGTATCCAAAGGTTGAGGGGTAAGCTCCCCGACAACGGCTTCGGTATTAATCGGCGTTCCCAATCTGTATTTTGTAATCATAATTATTCCTCAATCATTTTGCTTTGCAGTTCTCGTGAGAGTTCCATTATCTTGACGTACAGACTCCTCGTATACTCGCCGTAGGGCTCGCCCATAGCAGAGACCTTGTCGAGTATTTCGTCCTCCCTGGCGGAGTTTAGTATAGGAATATTATTTGTTTTTTTGTACGCGGCGATATCCCTTGAGCAATCCATACGCCGCCTGAAAAGCTCTACAAGCTCTTCGTCTATTGAATTTATATCTTCTCTGATCTCCGCTAAATTTCTCATTTTTCACCTAACATATCATATACGGCAATCGCCGCCATTGCCTCTGTTACGCTTACGGCTCTCGGCACGATGCAGGGATCGTGTCTGCCTCTGACCGAAAGCTTTGTGTTCTCCATAGCGCCGAGGTTTACGCTGTCCTGCTCCTTGGCGATTGACGGAGTGGGCTTGAACGCCGCGCGAAAGATTATCGGCATTCCGCTCGATATTCCGCCGAGGATTCCGCCGGAGTTGTTTGTTTTTGTAGCGACACCGCCGTCTTTTATAATATATGGGTCGTTGTTTTCGCTTCCTCTGAGCTTTGCGCACTCAAATCCGACGCCGAACTCCACGCCCTTTACCGCGGGAATCGCGAATACGGCCTTTGCAATCTGACCCTCGATTCCGTCGAACAGCGGACCTCCTACTCCGACGGGCATTCCGACAACCGCGCATTCTACAACTCCGCCGACGCTGTCGCCGTCCTTTTGAGCCCGGGCGACCTCGTCGCGCATTGCGCTCTCTTTCGATTTGTCAATCAGGGCAAAGCTCTCTGTGTTAAGCCTGTCCGTCAGTTCTTCGCCAATCTCAACAGGATTGAACCTTTCGTCGGACACATTGCCGATTGAGGCGATATGAGCGGCGATCTTAATGCCTTTTGACTCCAGAATCTGCCTGATTACAGCTCCCGCAAAAACAATCGGAGCCGTAAGCCTGGCGCTGAAATGGCCTCCGCCGCGGATGTCGTTGCAGCCGTTGTACTTTACATATGCCGTATAATCGCTGTGACCGGGACGCGGAATTTCGAGCAGGTTTTTGTAGTCGCCGCTCTTGGTATTAGTGTTCTCGATAAGGCACGCAAGCGGCGCTCCGGTTGTTACACCGTTGAGCACACCGGACAATATCCGGGGAAAGTCCTTCTCGACCCTGGGGGTAGCGGTTTTGTCCCTGCCCGGAGCTCTGCGCGCCATCTGGGCGAGGATTTTGTCCGTATCAAGCCTGAACCCGGCAGGAATTCCGTCTATAACCGCGCCGATTCCTTCTCCGTGGCTCTCGCCGAAAACCGAAATCTTTATATTACTGCCAAACTCAGACATAAATCTTACCTCCCAGTCTTTCATATTCCTCAAAAAAGTTCGGATAGCTCTTGTTTATGCTCTCCTTATCCGTTATCTCAACTTTATCAGCGCATCCCAGCGCCGCGACTGCCGCCGACATCACAATTCTGTGGTCGTTCGAGCCGTTCACCTGACCGCCGCCGAGGGCTTTCCCTTTAATAATAAGTCCGTCGGGAGTTTCTTCCGCGCTGCCGCCCATCGAGTTGAGCATTGAGGCTGTGGTCTTTAATCTGTCGCTTTCCTTGATTCTCAACCGCTCGGCTCCGTAGATTCTCGTAGTTCCATCGGCGAACGAAGCAATCACCGATAGTATCGGAACAATATCAGGAATCTGGCGCGCGTCGATTTCTACAGCCTTTAGGGCGGATTTTCTTACTCTTACCGAGCTTTCTCCTATTTGTACATCTGCTCCGAATTTTTTCAGCAGACTTACAATCTCCTTATCGCCCTGGGTTGAGCTGAGGCTTACGCCGCAGACCTCAACATCACCGGATACAGCTCCGGCCGCAAGGAAGAACGCCGCTTGTGACCAGTCGCCGTCGGTTGTATAGTTAACAGGGCGATAGGACTGATTACCCTCTATAAAATATCCGTAATCGGCCTTTTGAACTTTTACGCCGAATTTTGACATCGTGTTGATTGTCATATCCACATATGCCTCACTCTGCAAGGGTGAGGTGAGAATAATCCTGCTGTCGTTTTCGAGCATAGGCAGGGCAAAAAGCAGTCCTGTGACAAATTGCGAGCTGATGTTGCCGGGAATCCTGAAGTCGCCCGGCGCAAGCCTTCCGCTGACAGAAAGCGGCAGGGTGCCGTCGGTGACGCATCTTACTCCCGCATCAGGCAAAAGCTGCGAGAACAAGCCTATCGGCCTTGTAACAAGGCTGCCGTGACCCGTAAAGTCCGCCTCTACTCCTCCGGCGGCGGCTATAGGCACAAAGAATCTCAGCGTACTTCCGCTCTCAAAACAGTCGAGAGAGGCTTTTTTATTACTGAAAACACCTGAGCCGTCAATCGTCAGGACGTTATTATTCAAACTTGTTTCGGCTCCGAGAGCCTCGGCGCAGGCTATTGTCGCCTTAATATCATTCGAAAGGGCTACGGGAGATATAGTGCTTATGCCTTTTGACAGTGCCGCGCATATTATCGCGCGGTGAACGTCGCTTTTAGACGGCGGAGCCTCTACCCTGCCCTTTAGCTGTGATGGTAATACTGTTATATTCATAGGCTTATAAATTCCAAAATATCGTTGAGCGGAGTTTTGCGGGTAAAGCTTTCTCCGATTTTTTTAAGCAAGACGAAGCTTACGCTTCCGGCGGACGACTTCTTGTCGCTCGCGCATTCGGCGGCTATCTCGGCGATATCCGCGGTATCGGAAACAGGCAGTCCGTATTTTTTACACAAAGCCTCGATTCTGCCGACGCATCCTTTTTCGGTTATACCGGCTTTTTCGCTCGCCGCGGTTATCATAACCATTCCAATCGCAACCGCCTGGCCGTGGGATAATCCCTCAAAATTATATATCTTCTCCAGCGAATGGCCAAGCGTGTGGCCGAAGTTGAGAAGCATTCGCTCGCCCTTTTCCTTTTCGTCACGATTAACCACGTCGCGCTTGATGCTGACGCAGGTTTCGATAATATCCTCAATAATATCAAGGGCGTTTTCTGTCTCAAGCGTCACAAACAGACCGATATCCTTGATGCAGCCGTACTTTATCACCTCTGCCATACCGTCGTTTATGTAATACTGAGGCAGGGATTTCAGTGTGTCGGGGTCGATAATGACGAGCCTGGGCTGGTGGAAAGCTCCGACGAGATTCTTGCCCTGAGGAATGTCGACGCCCGTCTTTCCTCCGACAGAGGAATCCACCTGTGCCAAAAGCGAAGTCGGGATCTGGACAAAGTCAATTCCCCTCATATATGTAGCCGCGGCAAATCCGGCCATATCGCCGACAACTCCGCCGCCGAGAGCGACTACGATATCCTTTCTGGACATACGAAAATCCGCCATATGGTTGTACATCGAAGCAATTGTAGCAAGATTTTTCTGCTTCTCGCCTGCTTCAAAAACGAAAAGCGAGGTGTCGAAGCCCTCGCTCTCTAGTGAGGAAACAACACGCTTGGCGTAGAGCTTCTCCACGTTGGAATCGGTTATAACAGTGACTTTTTCGGCGTTTGTCACGCTCTTAACCAGCGAACCCGCGTTGTCCGTGAGTCCGCGTTCTATAAGTATATCATAGGGTGTGCCGGTGTTGACCTTGACTACTCTCATTCTCCCAGTCTCTCCTTTGTTTTATGCGCTTTTTCCAGCAATTCCTCGATTCTTTCGCGGTCGTTAGCCTGAATCGCGTCGGTGATAGCGATGATATTGTCCCTGAGAATTACCAGCTCGCCTATCAGAGGATCTCTGTTCTCCAAAAACAGCTCGCTCCACAGCTTGGCGTTTATATTGGCTACGCGCGACACGTCCTTGTAGGAACCCGCGGAGAAGCCCTTGTGGTTGGGACAGCATGGGCTGAGCACATAGGCGCAGGCGAGCACGTGCGGAATTTGTGATGTAAAGGCAATCATCCTGTCGTGCTCCTCGGGATCGGTCTTTTTAACCGAGCCGAAGCCTATCTCCAGCGCAAGGGAGCATACGGTGTTTACCGCCTCGTCACTCGCCTCGCAGGGAACTACGATATAGCTGGCGCCCTCGAACAAATCCGCGTCGGCGGATTCATAGCCGTTGGTCTCCTTGCCGGCCATAGGATGGGCTCCGACGAAATCGAATCCGTATTTATTCGACAGTTCGACCATACGCGGACAGATTTCGCGCTTTATTCCGGCGGAATCGGTAACAATTGAGCCGCGCATATATTCTCCATAGCGCTCGACATACTCGATCATAGCGTGCGGATAGGTAGCTAATATTATAACGTCTGCGTCCCTGAGCGAGTTTTCGTCGCCGATTTCGTCAATCGCGCCGTCGGCAATAGCTTTTTCGAGCGTAGAGCGCGTGCGGTTTATTCCGATAACATAGTGCGGCGTATTCTTTTTTATAGCCTTACAAAAGCTTCCTCCGATTATTCCGATACCAACTACGGCAATTCTCATATTTTTCACTCTTTCGATTATTTATAATTGGATTTTAACACTTTAAAGTGTTAATGTCAAGTTATCTTATAACTGACATTATATTTGAGGCTACGACGCCGGAAGTAAAATTACCGTTCATAATAACCGAGGCGGCGCCGCGGTAAATCGGCAGTCGCTTTTCGAGCAGTTCTTTTATGCGCTCGTCACGGTTTTCCACCTGCAGGAGCGGTCGTCTTGTATCGCGCCTGAGCCTTATACATAAGTTTTCGTAGCTTACGTCTATAAAAATTATTTTGCCGGAGGATTTTAGAATGTCTATATTACGCTGAAACGCCAGTGTTCCGCCTCCCGCGGCAATAACAAGATTCTCTCTTTCCGCAAGCTCGCGGCAGGCCTCGGTCTCCATTTCGCGGAAGCGCTCCTCGCCGTATTTCTCAAAAATCTCCGACACGGTCATCCCCGCCTTGTCCTGGATGTACAAATCCATATCCACAAACTCCAGCCCGGCTCTTTTAGACAGAATACGGCCGATTGTGCTTTTTCCGCAGCCCATAAAGCCGCAAAGTATGATATTGTTCATCTGTTTTCAAGCTCCTTTGCCGCGTCAGCGCACAGTTTTTCGATATCATCTACGTCATATACACTGTCATCCCAATGGCCGTGAGCTACAACCGCCTGCCACACGAGCATAGACATTCCGCCCTCGGCGTTTGAGCCGTTAGCCTTAGCCTTTCTGACGAGAAGCGTATCGAGCGGATTGTAAATCGCGTCATAGACATTCTCGCATTTTTTCAATACGCTGTCTGAGACCGGCTGAGCGTCAGTATTCGGCGACATCCCGACAGGCGTAGCGTTTATCAGGGTTTTTATATCTCCGTCAAGAGTTTTGATGTCACAATAAGAGACGTCCGGATTGTCGAGCGTGGATTTTATCTCGTCTATCAGTTTTTTTACCTTGTCGGCCGACTTCTCCCTCACGGCGAATTCGAGGCTTGCTCCTCTCAGCAGAGCTTCGTACGCCATTGTACGAGCCACTCCGCCGCAGCCGAGTATTACCACCCTGTCCGAAAGCGGAATTTTTGCGTACTCAAGCGCCTTCAGGAATCCGTCCGGGTCGGTCGTAAAGCCCTTGGATATACCGTCGCGGTTTCTGACGGTGTTTACGCTGCCGTACATAGCGGCCTTGTCGTCAATCCGGTCGAGAAAGGGAATCACCGCCTGCTTATGCGGAATTGTTATATTGTAGCCGTCGAGATTTTTGAGAGTAGATTCGTACTCGTAACCCAGCCTTTCGGGCGGGATATCTATAACCCCGTACTCGGCGTCGACCCCTGAGAGCTCGAACAATCTTTTATGTATAAAAGGCGACATAGTATGGCCGATGGGATGGCCGATAACGGCGTATTTTTTGATGTTCAAGAGAATTCACCTCTATATATTGAAAATAAAAGTAAAATTTTTGAAATAAATATTGACAAACCGAAGAATAATTAATAATATAGTCTAGTAACAATGTATAATCATTACCTAAACCATTGTAACAAAAAATTATCATTTTGTCTATCGGCAGGATGAGAAAATTATTAACAGGAGGATTCAAAATGGTATTAGACAAGGTAAAAGCTATCTTAGCTGAACAGTTCGATGTTGAAGAAGATAAGATCACTGAGGATACTGACCTTCAGGACGATTTAGGCGCTGATTCTCTCGACGTTGTAGATCTTCTTATGTCTATCGAGGACGAGTTCGAGATTGAGGTTCCCGATGATGAGATTGAGAACATCAAGACAGTAAGCGCTCTCGTAGCATACATCGAGGCTAACTCATAATTATTCTAATGCAAAGGGCACGCTTCGGCGTGCCTTTTTTTGTTTATAAACTATTGCAACTTGCGCACAAATTATGTATAATAGAAATGTTATGAACCTATGACATTTTATGGAGGCAATTATGGCTAAAAACAAAAAGATGGTCGAGGCTATCACAAGCCGCGACGAAGACTTCGCTAAATGGTATACAGACATAGTAAAAAAAGCTGAATTAATCGACTATTCCAGCGTAAAGGGCTGTATGGTATTTCGTCCGTACGGCTATGCTATCTGGGAGAATATCCAGAAGGATATGGATAAGCGCTTTAAGGCTACAGGCGTCGAGAACGTATATATGCCGATGTTTATTCCCGAAAGTCTGCTTCAAAGAGAAAAAGACCACGTAGAGGGATTTGCGCCCGAATGCGCGTGGGTAACGGTCGGCGGACAGGAAAAGCTCACCGAGCGTCTGTGCGTAAGGCCTACATCGGAGACACTGTTCTGTGAACATTACAAAAAGGTTGTCGAGACCTACCGCGACCTTCCAAAGCTTTATAACCAGTGGTGTTCCGTTGTAAGATGGGAGAAAACAACCAGACCTTTTCTCCGTAACTCAGAGTTCCTCTGGCAGGAGGGTCACACAATACACGAGACTGCCGAGGAAGCTAAGGAAGAAACACTCCGTATGCTCAAGGTATACGAGGACTTCTACCGCGATACTTTGGCTATCCCGGCTGTAGTCGGCACAAAGACCGAAAAGGAAAAGTTTGCCGGAGCCGAGATCACATACACGATCGAGCCGATGATGCACAACGGCGTAGCGTTGCAGGGCGGCACTTCGCATTACTTCGGCGACGGCTTCGCAAAGAGCTTTGATATAAAATTCCAGGGACGCGACAACAAGCTCCACTATCCTCACCAGACCTCGTGGGGAGTATCCACACGAATGATAGGCGCGATTATTATGGTTCACGGCGACGACGACGGACTTATTCTTCCGCCAAAGGTTAGCCCGATTCAGGTTGCGCTCATCCCAATAGCCCAGCACAAGGAGGGCGTTCTTGATAAGGCAAACGAGCTCAAAGAGCGTCTTGAAAAGCAGTTCCGCGTAAAGCTCGACGACAGCGACCACGCTCCGGGCTGGAAGTTCTCGGAATACGAGATGAAGGGTGTGCCGGTACGTGTTGAGATCGGTCCCAAGGATATCGAAAACAACCAGTGCGTAGTCGTCAGACGCGACACAAGAGAAAAGACCTTTGTAAAGCTCGACGAGCTTGAGCAGGCGGTCGAAAAGGCTCTTAATGATATCCACGAGGCGATGTACAACCGCGCTCTCGAAAATATGAAGGAAAAAACCCACGTCGCCACCTCCTACGATGAATTCGTAACCCTCGGCAAGGAGCAGGGCGGATTTATCAAGGCTATGTGGTGCGGCGACAGCGAGTGCGAGGATAAGCTCAAAGAGGTTACCGGCGGCGTAAAGAGCCGTTGTATTCCGTTTGAGGAGGAACACCTCGCCGATACCTGTGTATGCTGCGGCAAGCCGGCCAAACATATGGTATACTGGGGCAAGCAGTACTAATCTACAATGAATAATGGATAATAAATACCTTCGGGAGACCGAGGCTGTTTTACAAACCGGTCTATCTTCTCGTCAATCATTCTCAATTATCCATTCTCAATTCTCAATTATAAAAAGGGAGGTGTAAATATGCCGATTAAAGTACAAAGCAATCTGCCCGCTATTAAGGTGCTCGAAGGCGAGAATATCTTCGTTATGCCCGAAGAAAGAGCCGTAGCTCAGGACATAAGACCGCTTAAGATTATAATTCTTAACCTTATGCCCACCAAAATCGAAACCGAAACCCAGCTCCTAAGGCTGCTCGGAAACAGCCCTTTGCAGGTGGATATCGAGCTTTTACAGACGGCTACCCACGATTCCAAGAACACCTCACGCCGACATCTTACAACATTCTACAAAACCTTTGATGAGATAAAAGATCAGAAATTTGACGGAATGATTATCACAGGAGCTCCGGTGGAACACCTAGATTTTGAGGATGTCGACTACTGGGACGAGCTTACTACGATTTTGGACTGGGCGAAAAGACACGTCTACTCTACCCTGCACATATGCTGGGGAGCTCAGGCCGGGCTGTATCACAGATACGGGATCAAAAAGTTCGAGTTCGGGGATAAGCTGTCGGGGATTTTTGAGCACAGGACCCTCAATCCTCTGCATCCGCTGTTAAGAGGCTTTGACGATGTTTTCAAGCTGCCTCACTCGCGCTACACAGGCGTTCACAGCGCTGATATATACAAGCATCCCAAGCTCGAGATCCTCGCCGCCGGCGACAAGGCCGGAGTGTCAATAGTATGCAGCAAGAACGGCAGAGAATTCTACGTCCTCGGTCACGCCGAGTATGATCCCGACACACTCGCCAACGAATACTTCCGCGATATCAACAAAGGACTTGACATTGACATACCGGAGAACTACTTCCCCGACGACGACCCGTCACAAACTCCGCCTATGGTATGGAGGAGTACCGCGAACCTGCTGTTTATAAACTGGCTGAACTACTATGTATATCAGCAGACTCCGTACGACCTTGAAGAACTCAAAAAAATATATGAAGACTAAGAAAAGCGGCTGTGAAGAATGAAGTGTAAAACTTCAATCTTCACAGCCTTTTTTAACACAAAATTTCAATTTTATACTATTATCTGTCGCTTAACTTTACATAATCCCTGTGCTCCGAGATGCTCATATACGCGGGACGGATGATCTTGTTGCCGTTGATCAACTCCTCGATACGGTGAGCGCTCCATCCGGCGATTCTGGCTACCGCGAAAAGCGGAGTGTACAGCTCGGTCGGAAGATTGAGCATATTATAGATAAATCCGCTGTAGAAGTCGACATTCGCGGACACACCCTTGTAGATGTGCTTTTTCTTGCCGATAACCTCCGGAGCGAGCCTCTCGACCCTTTCGTAGAGGTCATATTCGTCCATAAGACCTTTAGCCTTGGCGAGACGTCCGGTAAATTCCTTAAGGATACGGGCTCTTGGGTCGGAGATCGTATATACCGCGTGTCCCATTCCGTAGATAAGACCGCTGCGGTCAAAGGCATTTTTGTCGAGCAGGTCGGTGAGGTATTTTTCGATCTGAGCGTCGTCCGACCAATCCTTTACGTTTATTTTCAAATCCTCAAACATCTTGCTTACGCGCACATTCGCGCCGCCGTGCTTGGGACCCTTGAGCGAGCCGAGCGCCGCCGAGATTGCCGAGTATGTATCTGTACCGGAGGACGTAACAACGTGAGTCGTAAACGAAGAGTTGTTACCGCCGCCGTGCTCGGCATGAAGTACAAGCGACATATCGAGCACTTTAGCCTCCAGCTCGGTGTACTGCTGGTCGGGACGAAGAAGCTCCAGGATAACCTCGGCAGTCGACCTGCCGGGATCGGGCACGTGGATAAAGAGGCTCTGGTTTCTGAGATAATGGTTATACGCCTGATATCCGTAAACCGAGAGCAGCGGAAATACCGAGATAAGCTGCAGCGACTGACGCAGAACGTTCTCGATAGAAGTGTCGTTCGGATTCGAATCGTAGCAATAGAGAGTAAGCACCGAACGCGCCAGAGTGTTCATCATATCAGCTGACGGAGCCTTCATAATAACATCTCTTACAAAGTTTGTCGGCAGAGCCCTGTAGGAACCGAGCATACTCTCAAAATCCTTCAGCGACTTCTCCTTCGGCATCTCGCCGAAGAGCAGCAGGTACACTACCTCCTCAAAACCGAATCTTCCGTCCTCGACAAAACCGTTGACAACGTCCTCGATATTATAACCTCGGTAATAAAGCTTACCGTCAGCAGGAACTGTCTTGCCGTCAACAACCTTGTTCTGTACAATTTCGGAAATATTTGTAAGTCCCGTACGCACGCCCTTGCCGTCCAGGTCTCGGAGGCCGCGCTTTACGTCAAATTTGGCGTACAGGCTCTGGTCTATCGAAGAATTACGAAGAAGTTTATCTGACAGCTTATTTATTTTTTTGTTGGTATCATAACGGGCTAAATCTCTTGGCATATCAAACCACTTCCTTTGCGTTAATTATATGGAAAGGGGCGGTTGCGCACCACCCCTTTAAATCAATTGACTATTAAGTTCGGATACTTTTCGGAAATATTTAGAACTATATTATAACACAGATTCTCCGAAAAAGCAAATTTTTATATTTCCTTAGTTAAATCGGTACATATTATTTCAGATATGTGCTCGAATCTCCGATTTTACCGCTGATTCCCTTAAATCCGGAAGCGCAGCATACGTATACACGCATATTGCCCTTGCCTATTCCGCTAACGGACAGCGAACCGCCGGAAACAGTCTTTTTGTCGCCTGTAACGGCGTCAATATAGGTTCCGTTGGGAATACCCGAGAAGTTTCCGCCGCCGCTGATGGCTACACAGGCGAGGGAGTCCACACCGTTGGCAGTGTAACGACGGATAAACGACATTCCGCCGCCTCCGACCGTCTTATACTGACCCTTTTGCAGCGCGGGCACAGCGCGTCTTATCATATTGAGTTTTCTTACATGCTGGGCAAGCGGTTTATTGAGCGTGCTTTGCACCGTGCCGCTTGCTGTGTATTTACCGAAATCGGTAGCAGAAACGCTGCCCTCGATATTATCGCCGTAGTAAGCGCGTCCCGTAGCCGATAACGGAGCATTGGGGCCTACGTCGATTGGTTTTCCTGCCATAAACTCAGTCTCTGAGCCGTAGAACAGACACGGAACGCCTCTGAATGTAAACAGAAGATCCATATTCTCCGCCCAGGCCTGTTCGCCGCCCTTGTAGCGCATTGTCTGGCTTTCGTCCGGGCCGTAGTCGTGAGAATCAACATAGGTTACGTTCCATGTTGAGTCGTTAAAATATCCCTTGCCTCTGTCGTTGCCGTCCTCGTCAAGAGCCTTGGCATATGCCTGTCCGGCGCTGTTAAACGCCCAGTGCATCTGGAAGTCGATTACATCAAGACCGGAGCGTTTGGAATAATCCGGCTTATGATACTGAACTCCGTTAAGCAGGTGGTTGTTGCTGGTTGGCTGATTGCCTGTGCTGAGATGAGCGTTGTAATGCGACTCGGTAAGAGTTACGTTGGAAAGCGCGTTGTTTGTCCACTTGCTAAGCCAGGTTGAGTCGTCCGCCCATGTGTAGAACGCGCACGAAATCGGCGGAGCGTCACGATACCATACATCGTGTCCCTTTGTACAAACCTCACCGAACATATAAAAGTTCTCGCCGCCGGTTTTCTTAAACTGAGGAATAAACGACTTGTTGAGGGTAAGCCTTGAGATGTGCTTTACCGTATCTACACGGAAAGCGTCAACGCCCATATTGATATATTTATTATAGCAATTTACAAGATAATCGGACACCTTGGGATTCTCGGTGTTAAAGTCAAAGCAGTCGTCGGCAATAGTTTTTCTCTGAGCCTCGTAGTTATCCCAGTCGCCGCCGCCGCAGAATCCGGTGTGGTGATAGATATTGTCGGGATCGCCGTTACCGTTCATAACAACCTGGTTACGTGTAGGATAGTTGTCGGAGTTTAGCTGGAGGAGGTTTTTCTCGCCCCAGTTACAGGAATGGTTAAACACAACATCCTGGATAATCTTGATTCCCTTGGCGTGCGCCGCCTTGATCAGATCCTGATATGTGGCTCCGCTCGACTCGTAACGGCTGTCCACCTTGCTGAAGTCATAGCCGTGATAACCGTGGTAGTCGTAGCCCGAACGGTTTTCTACAATCGGAGTAATCCAGATTGCCGAGAATCCGAGAGCTTTAATATAATCGAGTTTCTGAATAAGCCCCTTAAAGTCACCGCGCCACGCAGGATCGGAATCGGGGTTGTTTGCCTTTTTATCCTCGGAACAGTGTACGTTGTTACTCTTATCGCCGTCAAAGAAACGGGTAGTGATAACAAAATAGATGCTGTCCTCACGCATATCGGTACGCTTGCTTACTCCTGTACCCGGAACCTCGGAATACCATGTTCCGTCCTTATACCACCACTCGCCGGTGTTCTGAGTAAGCTCCTCGGACTGTACTCCGCCTGTGACAAAGAGCATATTAATCTTTGTTACATTTGAAAAAGAGTACTTATACCAGTTTTTGCCCTCGCTCGACATTGCCGGGCCGGGATACTGGGTCTCGATGTTTTGCGGCAGACTGTTCCAGTAATAAATGTTTGGAACGCCGCTTTCGCTGTAGCAGTGAACCGTAATTCCACCTGCCGAGGTCTTTGTTTTCTTAACCTCTGCCGCGGAAACCGAAGTACTCACCACAACGGCGCTTGCAATAACCGCAAGTGTCAGAACCACCGCGATTATCATTTTTAAACGTTTCATTTCAATCCTCCTAAATCACAAAAACTTTTGTTTTGTTTTAAAGCGATTCTAAATCATTATACATTATATAGCAAAAAAACAGCCTCTATCTTCTTTAACAGAAAATAGAGGCTTTATAAGTAACTTTTAGTCACCAATTTTACCGGAAAGGTCTTTTACAAATACTTTGAGGTTACCCTTGCCCGGAGCTGATACTGAAAGCGAACCGCCGGAGACTGTCTTTTTCTCGCCTGTAACGGCGTCGGTGTAGGTACCGTTCGGAATACCGGAGAAGGTAGCTCCGTTGGTAACGGCTACACAGGCTACAGAATCCTTGCCGCCCGATGTATAACGGCGGATGTAGCACATATCGCCGCAGGCCTTGTACTGACCCTTCTGCAGAGCGGGAACAGCTCGTCTTATCATATTAAGCTTTCTTACATGCTGGGCGAGTGAGTAGTTAAGCGTGGACTGAACCTTGCCCGAAGCTGTGTATTTTCCGAAGCCCGAAGCGCTTACGCTGCCTTCGAGGTAGTCGCCGAAGTACGCGCGTCCGGTCTTTGCGAGAGGAGCGTTTGGACCAACGTCGATTTCCGCGCCCTTCATAAACTCAACCTCGGAACCGTAGTAGATACAGGGGATTCCTCTCCATGTAAAGATGAGGTTGAGGTTCTCCTTCCACGCCTGTGTACCGCCGTTGTAGCGAAGCTTTTCGTCGGTATCCTCGGGGCCGTAGTCGTGGGAGTCAACATAGGTTACGTTCCATGTTGCGTCGTTCATATACTGATCCTCGGCGAGTCCGGCACCCCAAGCCTGAGACGCTGTACCGAAGTTTCTGTGCATCGAGAAGTCGATAACTCCCGTGCCGTTCCACTTGCTGTAGTCGGGGTTGTGATAGTTTGTACCGCTGAGGAAAGCGTTTTGTGAAGTCGGCTGACCGCTTGAATTTGAGTGAGCTCTGTAGTGCTTCATAGCGTTGTCGAGGTTTTTGTTCCAGTCGGAAGCGTTCCACGACCAGTTGCCCTTCCACGCTGACTCGGTCTCTACCCAGGTAAAGAACGGCGGCGAGCTGGACGGAATATTGTGGTTCCATACCTCACGTACACGCGAGCAAACCTCGCCGAAGATATAGAAATTCTTAACCTTGCTGAATGTCGGGAAGTAAGCGCTGTTAAGCGTCCATCGGTTGATGTGCTTCTCGGTATCAAGACGGAAGCAGTCAACACCCATATCGACATAGTCCATATATGTTGTTGTGAGATACTTGGCTACCTCGGGATTCTCGGTGTTCAGGTCTACGCAGTCGCCGGCCATCGAACCGGTCTGTTCGATTTCGGACTCATAGCCCATACCGGTCTCGCGGTGGTAATGTTCCTTTAAGTCGCCGTACTTGGAGCCCTTGTGCGCCTTTAATGTATCGAGTCGGGCCTGGAACTGATCGCCCGGCTGGAGATTGTCATAACCGGGATAGCCCTTATCGAGGTTGCTGCCCTTTATAACCTTCATACAGTCGGCTGTGCCGAGATCCGAAATCTTCTTGTATTCCTTCTTAAACATCGGCTCAAGGTATTGCTCACCGAAGTTGCCGGAGTGGTTCCATACAACGTCCTGTATGATTTTTATACCCTTTTCGTGAGCCGCGTCGATAAGATCCTGATATGTCGCGCCGCTAGACTCATAACGCGGATCAACCTTTGTAAAGTCGAAAGCGTGGTATCCGTGGTAGTCGTAGCCGGAGGCGTTCTCTACAACCGGAGTAACCCAAATGGCCGAGAAGCCGAGAGCCTTGATGTAGTCAAGCTTCTGGATAAGTCCCTTAAAGTCGCCGCGCCACGCGGGGTCGGAATCGGGGTTATTGGCTTTTGAGTCCTCCCAGCAGTGAACGTTGTTGCTCTTGTCACCGTCATAGAAACGTGTGGTCATCACAAAATAGATACTGTCCTCACGCATATCCGAGCGTTCCCACGAACCGGCCTCGCCGGGTTTTTTAGCAGTCCAGCGGTTGTTTTTATACCACCACTCGCCTGTCTCGCGTGTAAGCTCCTCGGACTGTACGCCGCCTGTTATGAACAGCATATTAATCTTGGTCACGTTCGCGAATGTGTACTTGTACCAGTTCTCTCCCTCAGCCTTCATAGCCGGGCCGGGATACTGGGTTTCCATATTCTGCGGCAGGCTGTTCCAGTAGTACACAGTCGGAACGCCCTTTTCACTGTAACAGTGAACGGTGATGCTGCCAGCCGAGGTCTTGGTTTTCTTAACCTCTGCCGCGGATGTGCTCACTGCGGCGGCACTTATGATAACCGCCAGCGCCAGTAAAGCCGCAATTATCGTTTTTGCGCGTTTCATTTCAATCCTCCTAAATCCATAAATTACAATCCTAATCAGTATAATTATACTAAAAAAAGGGCAGTCTAATTTTCCAAAAAAGAAATTAGAGACTGTCCTATATGTAAAATTAATTCTGTGAATTTTGTGCATTATGATAACTAAGTTGTGATACTACACAAGGAACCTGTCGAGAGCCGCTGCGATTCCGTCATTATCACAGCTTTCGGTAACATAGTCGGCAACCGCCTTTAGCTCTTCCTCGGCGTTGCCCATAGCTACACCCAGTCCGGCTTTTTGTATCATCGGAATGTCGTTGAAGCTGTCGCCGAAGGCGATGACCTCGTCCATCGCGACTCCGCAGTCGAGACAGATTTTTTCGAGTCCGATTCCCTTGTTGATACCCTTGGGCATCACCTCAAGGAACCACGGCGCCGAAAGATAGATGTCGACCTCGCCGCCGAATTTTTCGAGCAGGACTTTTTCGGTTTGCTTTAGCAGTTCAGGATCACCGGCGAGCAGGAATTTGTGGATATCCCAGTCGACAAAGCGCGCGATATCGTCCACCGGATTGAGCGGCAGTCCGACAGCCTCGGTCTCGATATGGGTATATTCGTTGACCTTGCGGTCTCTGTAGATTACATCGCCTTTGTGAACCATAGTGGTAATGTTCAGCGGACGCAAAACGTCATAAATTGGCTCAATATACTTGCTGTCGAGGTAGGTTGTGCTTATAAGCTCACCGCGGCTGTTGAGCACAGCTCCGCCGTTAAAGCCCATATAATATCCGTTGTTTTCCAAAACTTTCAGCCTTTCGGCAAATGGTCGGACTCCGTACGGAAGTCTGCCCGACGCCACAACAAGCTTTATCCCCTCACTCTGGGCGTTCAGCAAGGCCTTTTCGGTAGCGGGAGTAAGCTGTTTTTTGGTATTGAGCAGAGTGTCGTCGATATCAAATGCTATGATCTTGTACTTCATCAACGCACCTCGATCTGTGACAACACCACTCCGACCTTGTCGTGAATCACAAGATTGGCCGCCGAATCCATAGATGTCGGGTCGCGGTTGATCAGCACCAGATTGTTGCCCGAAAAATACTGCACCATTCCGGCGGCAGGATAGACAGTAAGGCTGGTGCCGGCGATGATAAGGGTGTCGGCGCCCGCGATAGCGTTGACCGCGCCTCTGACAGTATCGTTGTCGAGGCCTTCCTCGTAGAGCACAACATCAGGCTTGATAATTCCGCCGCACTCGCAGAGAGGCACTGTCTCTGTACTGTTCTTGACATATTGAGCGTCATAGAACTTGCCGCAGGACATACAGTGATTCTTGTGAACCGTGCCGTGAAGCTCGTACACAATCTTGCTGCCGGCTTTCTGGTGGAGTCCGTCAATATTCTGGGTAACTACAGCCGACAGCCTGCCCTTTTGCTCCATTTCGGCGAGCTTTTTGTGAGCGGCGTTGGGCTCGATATCGAGCTCCAGCATTTTGTCCTTATAAAACCGGTAAAACTCCTCGCATTTTCTCATAAAAAAAGTATGGCTGAGAATCTGTTCGGGAGGATAGTCGTACTTCTGGTTATACAGTCCGTCGACGCTGCGGAAATCGGGAATACCGCTCTCGGTACTTACCCCGGCTCCTCCGAAAAACACAATATTGCGCGAATTGTCGATTATTTCCTGTAATCTACTGATTTTATCCATACTATCGCTCCTTTCTTATGAATTAATAATAACACCTAAGCCGTCGAGAATCAAGGGGCAAGGATTATGTATGAAAAAACGGCTCAAACGAGCCGTTTTTACTGTTTGTCGAAGAAGCAGATTGGTTTATGTTACATTTGTAGGGGCCGTGCCTCCGTGCCGGCAGAGCGGACAGCCACAGAGGAGACTCTCCCATTGGGAGAGATGTCGCGAATGCGACAGAGAGGGTGCCGTCTCCGGCTGAGGAATGTCCCTACAACGCTAATCCGAACTGCTTCAATAAATTAGTTTTCTTACTTATTAAGCGAAGCGTAGATCTTGTCCATCACCGAATCGAGGAGATTGATTTCTCCGATAACCGGAAGCTTTTTCTCCTCGCCCTTAACGGCGTTAATGATACCGATAATCGCGATTACGATGAAGAAAATCGAGGCAAGGCTGAAGATCACGTTAAAAATCTCATACACAGCGCTCGGAGCCTCATACGGAATACCCCAGAAATACTTAATCTGCTTGGGTGTTACCGCGTTGATAATCGCGAGGAGTATCTGAGCAACGATTGTGTACGCGATAGTGGCTACCAACAGGATCGCGCCCTGTTTTACATGGAACTGACAGAACTTCGAAGCCTGTCTGGCGAACATCGGGATAAGCAGGAAGATTCCGAAGTAAGA